>JAWVYO010000064.1:0-13524 GCA_033722675.1 Acidimicrobiia bacterium
ACATCTGTCGGCGAGCCGTCCGGCCGCCGACCGGAGCCGGTCGGGCAGCAGGTCGAGGCTGCCCATCACCGTGAATCCCGTGCCCTCCCGCACCTCGCCCGGGAGCCGGTCGAAGAGGTCGACGAGCACGTCGAAGTACGGCTCCAGTTCGGCGGAGGGCCGTTCCAGGTTCTCCTTGGAGAGCAGCCAGCAGGTGACGTGGGGGATGGCGAACTCGTCGCACCAGCCGAGGAACTGGACGAACTTGTCCATGCCCGCCTCGTAGGAGGCGGTGTAGTCGGGGAGACCCTCGGCCCGGGCGTGGCGCCGGTGTCCGTCGTGGATGACGCCGATGTGGCGGGGCAGGCGGGTCCGGTCGAGGGAACGGGCAAGCCGCTCTTCGTAGACCCGCAGGGTCAGGTCGCGGACGCGGCGTCGCACGGTCACGGGCCGATCCTATTGCGCCTCGAGCAGGTCGAGCGGGACCTCGACCTCCCGGGAGCGCAGGAACTCGCCGAGGGTCTTCGCCTGGGGATCGAGCCGGGTGGAGGCGGCGACGCCGCCCTCGCCGAGCAGCCCGCGCACGACGAAGTTCAGGGCACGAAGGTTCGGGAACCGGTGGCGGTCCACCGCGAGGTCGCCGATCTCGGGCACGAGGGACCGCAGCCGCCCCACGTCGAGGAACCGATCGAGCCATGCGAAGGCGGCATCGGTGTGCGCCCACACGCCCACGTTGGCGTCCGCCCCCTTGTCGCCCGAACGCGCCCCGACCACCCGGCCGAGGGGCACCGTGGCGCAGCAGCGCCCGTCGTCCAGCCGCAGGTGCTCGCCCGGCTCGGCGTCGGGTGCCTCGAGCGGAGAGATGGGCGGGACCGCCACGTCGACGGGTTCGCCGTCGACGGTGACCTCGGCCACGGCCACCGAAGAGGGCGCGAGCGCCGGCCAGAAGCCGGTGAACGGGGTGGCCTCGCCGGGTGGTGCCGTCGGGCTGAACCCGGGGTACGACGCCAGGGCCAGCTCGACCACGGCCGCGGAGAACGCCCGGCCGGCGGCCGAGGCGTCGTCGCTCGTGGCGGTCACCCGGAACCGGGCAGCGGCGCCCACCCGGGTTGCCGCATCCGGATCCCCCTCGATGAGCTCGGTGTCGAGCCGGACGTCGGAGCCGAGGGCGTCACGGAGCTGCCCCTCGACGAGATCGGCCTTGGCCCGCACGTCGGGGGGCGGGACGAGCAGGGTCATGGTCTGGCGGAACCCGCCGAGGTGCACGAGACCGAGCTTCGCGGTGTCGGGAGCGGGCTGCCCCCGGACCCCCGACACGCGGACCCGGTCGTCGCCGAGATCCTCGAGGTGGATCGTGTCGAAGCGGGCGACGACGTCGGGGGTGGCATAGGCGGGACCTCCGACCTCGTACAGCAGCTGGGCGGTGACCGTCGCTCCGGTGACGGCACCTCCGGTGCCCGGGTGTTTCGTGATGACGGCCGAGCCGTCCTCGGCCACCTCGGCGATCGGGAACCCCGGGTGGTCGACGCCGGGCAGCGACGCGAAGGCGGGGTCGTTGCCGCCGGTGCACTGCGTCCCGCACTCGACGACGTGGCCGGCGACCATCGCGCCGGCGAGGGCGTCCCAGTCGTCGGGGGCCCACCCGTGATGGTGGGCTGCCGGTCCGGCGACGAGGGCGGCGTCGGCGACCCGTCCCGTCACGACGACGTCGGCGCCGGCGTCGAGCGCCGCGGCGATGCCCCACCCGCCGAGGTACGCGTTGGCGGTGAGCACCCGATCCGCCACCTCGGCGAAGGGCCGCCCGGAATCGAGGTTGGGGAGGTCGCCGCCGGCGGCCGCCACGACGTCGTCGAGGCGTCCCATGAGGTCGTCGCCCGTCACGACGCCGACGGACAGCTCCAGGCCCAGGTCGTCGGCGAGGTCGCGGAGCCGTTCGGCGAGGCCGCCCGGATTGAGGCCCCCGGCGTTGGCCACCACGCGGATGCCCCGGTCGAGGCAGCGGCCCAACACCTCCTCCATCTGCCGGTAGAAGGACGATGCGTACCCCCGCGACGGATCCTTCGCCCGGGAGCGCCAGAGGATCGCCATCGTGAGCTCGGCCAGGTAGTCGCCGGTCAGCACGTCGATCGGTCCGCCCTCGACCATCTCGCGGGCGGCATCGAACCGGTCCCCGTAGAACCCCGAGCAGTTCGCGACCCGGAGCGGCGCCGCCATCGTTCAGCCCTCGATGCAGGACGCCGGGCCGTTGAAGAACCCGGCCTGGAAGGCGTCGAACCGCTCGAAGGCGGACCCGCCCACCAGGTCGATGAGCTCGGGGTCGCGCCCGAACTGGATGAAGGCCGCCACCGCCTCGTCGAGGTCGCCCGCCGAGAGCAGGATCGGCGTCGGGTTCGGCGCCGGGACGACGGCCGCCGTGAAGGCCCCGGACAGACAGTCGGCCTGCAGCTCGGCGGTGAGGCCCTCGGTCGGCAGCCCCGCCCGATCCTGTGCTGCCGTCGCCCACTCGTGGGCGAGCAGCTGGCCGATCGCGAAGTCGCCGATGCTCTGATACAGCGCCGGGAACAGCGTCTCGTCGTCCCACGCCACGTAGTCGTCGCCGGGGCAGTAGAAGACGTTGTTCGCGTAGAAGGAGGCCTGGAGGAGTTCCCCGTCGCAGGTCGGCAGGTCGCCGGTCGACGGCAGGTACGGGATCGTCGCCGACACCGGCGTCCACTCGCCGCCGAACAGGTCCGGGTAGGCCTCCGTCCAGTACGCCTCGAGGGACTCGACGAGCAGCGGCGCCGTGTCGGCGAAGGGCAGGTCGCCGCCGGTCTGCACGTCCTGCTGGGTGAGGGGGATGAAGGCGACGGGGAAGTCGTTGGAGGCCTCCCGGCAGCCGTCGACGCCGTTCAGGACCCCGAACCGGAAGGCGTTGACGCGGTCGAACGCAGAGCCGTGGGCCTGCTCGTCGTCGGGGGTGGTGCCAGGGGGATCGCGGAAGAGGAGGTACCCCGCCATCGCCTCCTCGATGTCGCCCTCGTCGAGGCTCAGGGCCTCGCGCTCGCCGCGGTCGATGGCGCCCGTCCACGCCCCTGCGAAGCAGTCGGCCTGCAGCTCCCGCTGGATCGTCGGCCCGACCTCGTCGACGCGGTTCTGCACGGCATGACCCCACTCGTGGGCGAGGACGAGCGCCACGGTGAAGTCGCCGAACTCGAGGTAGAGGTCGGGGAAGAGGCCCTCGGTGTCCCAGGCGACGTAATCGTCGGGGTTGCAATAGAAGGCGTTGTCGGGCGCCACCTCCGGCGGGATCGGCTCGCCGCCGCACTCGGGGAGGTTGCCGGTCGAGGGCCGGTAGGCGACGACCCGGCCGATCGGTTCGTAGTCGATCCCGTACGACACCGGCAGGATCTCGGCCCAGAAGGCCTCGAGGTCGACGATGCTCAGCTCCACCACCTCGGCGAGGCTGAGCGGGGCCCGGGGCTCGGTCGTGCCGGTCGTCGTGGGCACCGTGGTCGTGGTCGTGGTGGTCGTCCCCGTCGCGACGCCGGCCTCGCAGGCACTTGAGACCTCGGCGATGATCGGTGCCGACTCGTCCAGTTCGAGGAACTCCACGAGGCTGAGCCGGTCCTCGAACTCCTCGATCGTGCAGACGCACAGGTCCTCGCCGGCCTCCTCGGTGCACCCCAGCAGGTAGGCCTCGCGTACGGCGTCCGGATACCGCTCCCCGGCGGCGTCGGCCGCACGCGTCGTCGTCGACGCCTCCGTGGTGGTGGTCGTCGTGGTGTCCGCCGTCGAGGTCGTCGCTGCATCGTCGTCGCTGCAGGCCGAGGCGATCATCGCCAGCGCGGCGACCACGAGGACCAGGCGTCGAATCACCATCCGCGGGGCAGGCCCCGCCACGCCCCGGGAGCGGGACTCGAGTCGAAGACGGTCGCCGGCCGGCGCATGCCGTCGGGATGCAGCTCGTCGAGCCGCGCGGCGTACCAGGCGTCGAAGGGGTCGTCGGCATCGAGCTCCTGCGCCGCGTCGGGGTCGGCGGCCTCCTGCAGGTAGTAGGCCGTGGGGCCGTCGGCGTCGAGCCAGATCACCTCTCGACGGATGCCGCGCCTCCGCTGGGACTGCACCCACTCGATCCGACGGGGACCTGCGAGCTCGGCCTGGAAGGCTCGCCAGTCGTCGAGGCGGTCGTCGGGGATCGAAGCGATGGAGATGGAGGCCGGCATGTCGTCCCCGGATCGTCGGCACGGCCACGATAGCAACGGGTCCCCGACGCCGACCCGTGCCTCACCCCTGGGCGACCACCTCGTCGTAGAGCTCGCGGAGCCGGCGCAGCCAGACCCTGCCGTCGAACATCTCGTCGAAGCGCTCCTTGGCCCGCTTGCCCATCCAGTCCCGGCGGTCGCCGTCGGCCGCCATGGCGATGATGCCGTCGACCAGCGCCGCGGGGTCGCCCACGGGGACGAGGATCCCGGTGTCGGGCGTGACGACCTCGGGAACGCCACCCACCTCGGTGGCCACGGCGGGGACCGAGGCCGCAGCCGCCTGCACGACGGCGGTCGGGAGGGCGTCGGCATGGGTGGGGTGGACCACGAAGTCCGACGCCGCCAGGATCTCCGGCACGTCGGTTCGATACCCGGCGAACCGCACCCGGTCCTCGACGCCGACACGCGCGGCGAGCTGTCGGAGGCGCCCCTCCTCGGGACCCGAACCGGCGAACACGAAGGTGATCCCGGACTCGGCGGTCATGAGGCTCACGGCTTCGAGCAGGTCCTCGTGCCCCTTCCCGGGACGCATGATGGCGACGAGGGGAACGAGCAGGCCATGGGGCTCGACGTCGAACTCGGCGCGGGCCGCCGCGATCCGTGGTTCTGGGATCTCGGGGGGTGCCGGGATCCCGTTGTGGATCACGACCACGCGGCGGGGGTCGACATTCGCAAAGGTGTCCAGGTACCAGGCTCGGACGGCGTCGGACACGGCGATGGTGCGGGCGGCGGTGCGCTCGCGGGTCCGCATGCCCGCGTCGCGCTTCAGGCGGGCGACCGGACCCGGCGCGTCCTCGATGACGTGGAGCGACGACACCTGCGGGATGCCGAGGTCGGCGGCGGCCTGGCCGCCGAGGAGGTCGGCGTGCTTGAGATGGGTGTGGACGATGTCGGGGTCGAGTCCGGCCAGGGTCGCCGTGAGGCGACTCGCACCGCGGGGGTCGTACCGGGACCGCAGTTCGAGGGAGCGAACCGGGATGCCGAGGCTGTCGAGGACGCGGGGATACCGGTGGTCGCCGAAGGGCATGAGGCTCACGACCGACAGATCGATGCCCCCCTCGGGGGCGAGCCTCGCCAGGTCCACGATGAGCTTCTCGGCGCCGCCGGGGCCGAGGTCGTGGATCACGTGGCACACGCGGAGGACCGGGGGGACGGCGCGCCGCGTTCGTGGATCGATCACAGGGGTTGCATCGGCAGGTGCACTCCGCGGCTGAAGCGACCGTCGCCGCGGAATAGCCGGCGGGCCGCGCCTACGCTCGTTCGGTGAAGATCCTGGTCGCCGGAGCCACCGGCTACATCGGGGGCAGGCTCGTGCCCCGCCTCCTCGAGGCCGGTCACGAGGTGCGCTGCCTGGCCCGTCGGCCGGGCAAGCTCGACGAACTGCCGTGGCGGGACCGCGTCGAGGTCGTCCAGGGCGACGTGCTCGAGCCGAAGTCCCTCAAGGAGGCCGCCAGCGGCTGCGACGCCGCCTTCTACCTCGTCCACTCCATGGAGGCGGGCGGCGACTTCGAGGATCTCGACCGAACGGGCGCCGAGAACTTCCGCGCCGCCGCCGACGCGGTGGCCCTGCGCCGGGTGGTCTACCTCGGCGGGCTCGGGCCCGACGACGAAGAACTGTCGCCGCACCTCGGGAGCCGCCAGGAGGTCGGCCGGATCCTCGCCTCGGGGGCCACACCGGTCACCGAGCTTCGCGCCGCCGTCATCATCGGTTCGGGTTCGCTGTCCTTCGAGATGCTGCGGTACCTCACCGAGGTGCTCCCGATCATGACGACACCCACCTGGGTCCGGACGGACTGCCAGCCGATCGCCGTCCGTGACGTCCTCGAGATGCTCGTCGCCGCCGTCGAGGAGGAAGGCGACGCCAGCCGGGTCGTGGAGGTGGGCGGGCCCGACGTCCTCAGCTACCAGGACATGATGAAGGTCTACGCCGAGGAGGCGGGGCTCCGGAAGCGGATCATCGTCCCGGTCCCGGTGCTGTCCCCCGGCCTGTCGTCGCTGTGGGTCGGCCTCGTCACGCCGCTGCCGCCGAGCGTCGCCCGTCCGCTCGTCGACTCGCTTCGCCACGAGGTCGTGGTGACGACCCCGCCGCCCGACGGCCTCCTCCCCCCGGCGGAGACCTCGTATCGCGACGCGGTCCGCCGCGCCTTGCAGCGACCCGCCGCCACCGTGGAATCCCGGTGGACGGACGCGGGGTCCGTTCCGGCGCTGCCAGCCATCGGCGACCCGGAATGGAGCGGGGGCACCGTCCTCACCGACATCCGTGAGATCTCCACCGACGCCGAGCCCCGCCACCTCTTCTGGGCGTTCAGTCGCATCGGCGGCAACGTCGGCTACTACGGGTTGAACTGGGCGTGGCGCCTCCGGGGCGTTCTCGACCAGTTGTTCGGTGGCGTCGGCCTGCGCCGTGGCCGCCGCCACCCCGAGGAGCTTCGCGAGGGCGACGCCGTCGACTTCTGGCGGGTCGAGTTCGTGGAGCGGGAGCGACGGCTGCGCCTGCACGCCGAGATGCGGCTGCCGGGCGAGGCGTACCTCGAGTGGGAGATCGTGCCCACCGACGAAGGCTCGGATCTCGTACAGCGGGCGATCTTCCTGCCGAGGGGCCTCTTCGGGCGTCTCTACTGGTACGTCCTCGTTCCCTTCCACACGTACATCTTCCCGAGGATGGCCCGCCGGATCGCCGCCACCGCCGAAGAACGCGGGTACGCCTGCCCGTGACGGACCTGCCGGACCTGCTGGCGGCGAACGCCGCGGCCGTGTTCGGGGCGATGACCCTCCTGTGGCTCGTCAGCCTGGCCCTCCGCGATGCCGGCATCGTCGACATCTTCTGGGGGCTCGGGTTCGTCCTCGTCGCCTGGGTGTCGTACGCCCTCGGTGACGCCCCCCACGACCGCCGACTCCTCATGGCCGTGCTCGTCTCGGTGTGGGGATCGCGGCTGGCCGGTTACCTGGCCTGGCGCAACCTCGGCAAGGAGGAGGACTACCGCTACCGGGCGATGCGAAAACGCCACGGCGGAGCGTGGTGGTGGCGGTCGCTGGTCGTCGTGTTCTGGCTCCAGGGCCTGCTCATGGTGGTGGTCTCGCTCCCCGTGCAGGTGAACGCCCTCCCCGCCGGTGACTCGCTCGGCCCCCTCGCCTGGATCGGTGCGGCCGTGTGGGCCGTCGGCCTCGGGTTCGAGACCGTCGGCGACCTGCAGCTCGCCCGCTTCAAGGCCGACCCGGACAACGCGGGGGCGGTCATGGACCGTGGCCTGTGGCGCTACACCCGCCACCCGAACTACTTCGGCGACTTCGTCGTCTGGTGGGGACTGTGGCTGGTGGCCCTCGACGCCCCCGGCACGTGGTGGACGGCGATCGGCCCGATCGTGATGTCGGTGCTGCTCATGAAGGTGAGCGGCAAGGACCTGCTGGAGCGGTCACTGAAGAAGCGGCGCGCCGGCTACGAGGACTACGTCCGCCGGACCAACGGGTTCTTCCCCGGTCCTCCCCGCCCCTCCTAGATCGCCCGTTCCAGGTAGGGCCCCTCCACCGGCTGGAACCGATGGTGGAGGAAGAACGTCCGGCCCCGCTCGTCCCGGGCGTGGGCGCGGATCCGGCCCGCACCGAGTTGACGGGCAACCCGGATACACCCGGTGAGCGCCTCTGCGCCGACGCCGCTCCGACACGCCATCGGGTGGACGAGGATCTCGGTGATCTCGGCGGTGCCGGGCGGAATGGTCGTCAGCGCGGCCACGCCGACCATGGCCGACCCCGCACGCACGACGACGATCGACTTCGCCGGATCCTCGACGCGAACCTGAAGGGCGTCGATGGACGCGGTGGCGGCCACCCACTCGTCGGAGAGGGCGGCGTACGCCGGGGCATCGTGGTCGGCTGCGTTCCAGGCGGCCCACAGGAAGGCTGCGATCTCCGTGGCCTCCCCGGGCACCGCCTTCGACCATGACAGATCGGGTGCGACAACCCTTCCCATGGGTCCGGACTACCGCAGGTTTCCAGCGCCGCCCAGGGCCGAAAGACCCTGCAGGCGAACGAGGCCGGCGGCGCCGACGGCCAGCAGGGCGGCCACGGCGACCAGCGACGGGCCGACGGCTCCGAGCGACGAGGCGTCGACGACGAGTCCGATCCCCGCCGGGACGAGGAGCGCTCCGGCCCCCGCCGCGGCGAGCTGGTGGCCCACGGCGCCGGAGGTGCGCTCGGACCCGACCCGGTCAGGGGTGAGCAGGACGAGAGCCGGGAACACCGGCGCCAGGCCGAGGCCGGTGAGGAAGAGGCCGGTCCCGCCGTCGAGGGGACCGCCGCCCCACCAGAACACACCCAGTCCGGCGAGCGCCAGCGCCGTCCCGCCCACGAGGAGCGACCGGCTCGTCACCCGGGCGGCGACGAACCCCGTGGCGAGACGTCCGGCGGTGAGCGCACCCCAGTAGCCGGCGACGACGGCCCCACCCACCGACGTGGTGAGCGACCGGTGCTCGGTGAGCACCGTGTACGCCCACTGCCCGGCGGCCACCTCCACGCCGGTGTAGACGAGGAACACGGCGACCCCGAGGACGGCTCCGGCCCGTCCGGGGACGACGCCGGCGCCGCGGACCGGCGCCCGGGGCGCGCCCCACGTCGATCGCAGGCGGAGGAAGGACACCAACAGGACCGCCTGGGCGAGGGCGAGCACCACGTATCCGGCCCGCCACCCGCTCCCGAGTCCGATGGCGGTGGCCATGAGCACCGGCCCGATCGTCGCCCCGATCCCGAAGGAGGCGTGGAGGAAGTGCATCGAGCGGGCCGAGTGGTGCAGGGCGACGTACGTGTTGAGCCCGGCGTCGACGAGGGCGCCTCCCGCCCCGGCGGCGAACTGGGCGACGAGGACCACCGGCCACACCCGGGCGCCTGCGTAGCCGGCGAAACCGGCCCCCATGAGCACCGCCGAGACGACGAGGACGACACCGATGCCGAAGCGCCGCTCCAGCCGTCCCGTGAGCAGGCTCGCCAGCAGGTAGCCGGCGACGCCCACCGCGATGAGGACCCCGAGCTCGCTCAGGTCGCGCTCGAAGGCGGTCGCCACCGACGGCCAGGCGACACCGAGCGCGCCGTCGCCGAGGCCGAGGGCGACGAAGCCACCGAAGGCGAGGACGAGGAGGACACCGGCCACGAACGGCGACGGTAGCCCGGGTAGCGTGCGCCCATGCCCTACATCGACCAGATCCCCCACGACGAGGCCGAGGGCCTGCTGCGCCGGATCTTCGACGCACGTGTGAAGGGTGCGGGACGGCTGTGGCAGATCGTCGCCGTGCAGGGCCAGAACCCCGAGTCGCTGCGCGAGAGCATGCGCCTCTATGGGGCGGTCATGTTCGGCGACTCGCCGCTCAGCCGGGCACAGCGGGAGATGATCGCGGTCGTCACCTCGACGGCCAACGAGTGCCACTACTGAATCAAGGCGCATCTGCACGACCTCCGTGCCGAGGTCGCCGATCAGACGATGGTGGACCGCTTCGCCGTGGACTGGCGCACGGCGGGCCTCGACCGGGCGACCCTCGCCCTCCTCGAGTACGCCGACAAGCTCACCCGGGAGCCCGCTGCCATGGGCCCCGAGGACGTGGTGGCGCTCCATGACGCCGGCTGGGACGACCGGGCGGTGACCGACGCCACCCAGGTGTGCGCGTACTTCAACTACATCAACCGGATAGCGGACGGTCTCGGGGTCGACGACGAGGAGTGGATCGACGACCTGGGGCGTCCCCGATGATCTTCGAGGAGCGGCAGCGCTTCCGGCAGTGGTGGGCCTGGGGGGCGATCCTGCTGCCCGCCCTGATCGCCTGGATCCTCTTCGCCCTCCAGATTCTCGGAGGCGAGCCGGTGGGCGACGACCCGATGCCCGACTGGGCGGTGTGGGTCTTCTTCGTGGTCATGGGCCTCGGGTTCCCGGTGTGGTTCGCCGTGCTCACCCTCGAGACCACCGTCGACGAGGAGGGCGTCCGGGTCCGGTTCCGCAACGGGATCGGCCGCCGCGACCTCGACTTCGGCGAGATCGCCCGCGTCGAGGTGCGGACCTACCGCCCGCTCCTCGAGTTCGGCGGATGGGGTCTGCGCTGGGGAGGAAAGGGCCGCCGGGCGTTCACGGCATCGGGCAACCGGGGCGTCGACGTCGCCCTGCACGACGGCCGCTCCGTCCTCATCGGCTCGAAACGCCCCGAGGCGCTGGCCGAAGCCATCCGCTCGAGGATCGTCGCGTAGCAGGGGGTCCTGCGCGCGGAGCGGCGATACGCCTGCTACTCGCCCGACCCGAAGAGGCGGGCGTGGATCTCCTTGCAGGTCGGGCAGAGCGGGTACTTCGAGGGATCGCGATTGGGGATCCACTTCTTCCCGCAGAGGGCGACCACCGGGACGCCTTCGACGTTGGCGCGCACGATGTCGGACTTCCGTACGTAGTGGGCGTATCGGTCGTGATCACCGTCGTCGGTGATCGCGGGATCGACCCTCGTATCGGTGTCCGTGCGGGTGGCCATCGCTGTCGATGGTGTCAGCGGGTGCCGAAGGTCACAAGGTCGCGCGAGTGACGGATTTCGCGCTCTCACCCTCTGAAGGGCTCGCAGAGGGAACGGCCCGCAGTACCGTGAACCCCGTCCATGCGTGCCTCCGTCAGAGTCCGGCTCGGCAAGATGACGCACCCCGTCCGTGGCTTCCTCCACGGGTCGGCGGGCGTCCTCAGCCTCGTGGCCACCGCCCTCCTGCTGGCGATGGCCTCCACCGACCTGTCCGGCCGCCTCGCCCTGCTCGTGTTCGGACTGTCGCTCGTGGCCCTCTACACGACGTCGTCGCTCTACCACTCGGTGCCGTGGACGAAGACGTGGAAACGCCGGATGCAGAAGCTCGACCACCTCATGATCCACGTGCTCACCGCGGGCACCTACACCCCGATCGCGGTGATCGTCTTCGACGGCTGGCTGGAGGTGGTCACCCTCGCCGTCCAGTGGGGCGTCGTCGCGATCGCCCTCGTGCACAAGCTCGTCGCCGAGCGGATGGGTCCTGGCTCGGTGGCCCTGTCGACCACCCAGGGATGGCTGGCCCTCCTGCTGCTGTGGCCCCTCGCTCAGCGGCTCCCGTGGACGGCGCTGGCGGTCGTCCTCCTCGGCGGGGTGCTCTACACGATCGGGATGGTGTTCCTCGTCACGAACTGGCCGCGGCTGTGGCCGCGGACGTTCTCGTACCACGAGGTGTTCCACGTCCTCGTGATCCTCGCCAGCAGCGTGCACTTCTTCTTCATCGCCCGCTGGGTCGTCGGCTACCAGGCCTGACGGTCACCGCTCGGGGAGCAGGAACATCACGCACCCGAGGGTGAAGAGGATCCCCGCCACGATCGTCAGGGCGTCGCCGTCACGCAGACCGACCGCGAGAAAGACGACGGCGCTGGCGAGGAACAGGATCCATCCGAAGCGATGCAGGCGGGGCACGACGGGACGGTAGTGGGTACAGGGCTGCCGCTCCTACCCTCCGGTGGGTGCGCGAGCTCCCCATGTTCCCCCTCGGCAACCCGGCGGTCCCCCACGCCGGCATGCCCCTCCACGTGTTCGAGGACCGGTATCGCACGCTCATGGACCACGTCACGGTGGGCGATCGCCGCTTCGGCATCGTCATGATCGACCGGGGCAGCGAGGTGGGCGGCGGCGACGAGCGCAGCGACGTCGGGGTCATGGTGCAGGTCGCCGAGGAGGAGCAGCTGGACGACGGTCGGTGGGTGCTGCTCGCCGTGGGGCTCACCCGGATCCGGATCGTCGAGTGGCTCCCCGACGACCCCTACCCCCGCGCCGTGGTGGAGGAACTGCACGAGCCCGATCCCACGCTCGAGGGCGACCTGTCCGGCGACCTGCAGGCCCGGGTGCGTCGCATCGCCGGGATGCTCACGGAACTCGGCGACCCGGCCCCGCCGGTGACCGTCGAACTCGACGACGACCCCGCCGTGGCCGGATGGCAGGCGGTGGCCGTGACCCCCATCGGCCCCCTCGACACCCAGCGGCTCCTGGAGATGGACGACCCCGACCGCCGCATCACCGCCATCCTCGAGGCCCTCGACGACGCCGAGGAGCTCCTCCGACTCCGCATGGCGGGTTGAGGGGCGGCCCGACGGGGTACCGGGTCTGGACCCGATGAAGGAGCAGACCGTGGCAGGCGACGTCGTCGATCTCATCCTGGCCGACCACCGACGTTTCGAGGACCTCCTCCACGAGCTCCGCAACGTCGAGGCCGACCGGACCGCCGTCATGACCGAGCTCGCCGACCTGCTCGTCGCCCACGCCGAGGCCGAGGAGCGCTGGGTCTACCCGGTGCTGCGGTACCGCGACGCCATCGACCGCGAGGAGGCGAAGCACGGGAAGCACGAGCACGCCGAGGGCCACGAGGCCCTGCTCGCCCTGCTCGAGGTCGGCGATCCCGACGCCGAGGGGTTCGACGACGCCGTCGAGGACCTGACGAAGGAGCTCGCCCACCACCTCGACGAGGAAGAGCGCGACGTCCTCAACCCGGCGCGCACCGACGTCGACGAGGAGGTCCGCCAGGACCTGGGCGTCGAGTTCATGGAGGAGCGTCAGCGCCTCCTCGATTCCCACGCCGGCTCGATCGACAACGTCCGCCGCCTCGTCCGCGAGGCGCGTGAGGACGACCTGATCTGACCCCTGGGTCCGCACGCGCAGATCCCGGCCTGGGGAGGCCGGGATCTGCTGTCGTCGGGTCGAGTTGCCGCTCAGTCGGTGACGACCACCGACATCGCCGCCGCCAGCGGCGGTCCGTTGAACGTCTTCGGCGTCAACACGAGACGGAAGGTGTAGGTCGTCTCGACGGTCGCGTCGTAGTCGTCGTTACCGAAATCGGGATTGAACGAACCCTGATAGAGCACGGCATCACCGAGGAGGCCGCCGAACGTCAGGTCGGCGGGATCGAACCCGAACAAAGAGTCGAAGGCGTCGGTCTCCAGCGTCAGATTGTAGTCGGCCAACGTCGTGCCCTTGGCCACGCCATGGGCGTCGCGCAGATCCACGTGCCAGTCGTAGTTCCAGGTTCCCCGCGTTCCACTGCTGAACCCGGCATCGGCGAAGTACACACCGCTCCGATTGCCCTTGCCGGCAAAGGCCTCGAGCGTGCCCAGGAACCGCTCCTGGGCGCGGATCCCGATCTGAATCCCGTACCGCTCGGCGATGACGAACTCGCCGTTGACCTGCCCGCTTCCACCGATCGGATACAGGCCGGGTCCGCTCGGAGAACCACTCTCCCACGTGGACGCGTCGACACCGATCTGGACGTTGCCCGGTCCGCTCGCCTTGTG
>JAWVYO010000065.1:0-13478 GCA_033722675.1 Acidimicrobiia bacterium
GGCCCCCCCGCCGGCGGGGGGCCCCCGGCCCCCCCCCGGCCGTTCTGCGCTTCGGTCTGCTGCGCGGTGCTCCAGGCGTGGTCTGCGGTCCCCCCCCCGCTTGCGGGGGAGTGCGGCGCGTCCCGCGGCGAGGGGGGCCGCCCGGCGTCGGCCGGGCGGGACAACAGGTCGAACGCGTTCGGTCTGACCTGCCCGGCTGCTCCCGAGGCCGGTCGGGACACCGTTCCTCCGCACCGACCAGACTCGGGGGTGGCGAGAGGAGTTCCATGCCGTACCGCACGATCATCGAGCCGTTCCGGATCCACAGCGTGCAGGAGATCGCGCTCACGACCCGGGAGGAACGGGAGGCGGCGCTGGAGCGGGCGGGGTACAACCTGTTCGGGCTCCACGCCGACGAGGTGACGATCGACCTCCTCACCGACTCGGGCACGGGGGCGATGTCGTCGAAGCAGTGGGCCGGGATGCTCGACGGCGACGAGTCCTACGCCGGCAGCCGGTCGTTCTACCGCTTCCGCGACGTGGTCGCCGACCTCACCGGGTTCTCGGAGATCATCCCCACCCACCAGGGACGCGCCGCGGAGAAGATCCTCTTCACGGCGGCCGTCGACGACGGCCAGGTGGTGCCGAACAACACCCACTTCGACACCACGCGGGCGAACGTCGAGTACCGGGGCGCCGAGGCCAGGGACCTGGTCGTCCCCGAGGGCCGCGATCCCCAGGCCGACCATCCCTTCAAGGGCAACATGGACGTCGAGGCCCTCGACGGCGTCCTCACGGAGGTCGGCGCCGATCGGGTCCCCCTCGTCATGGTCACGGTCACCAACAACTCCGGCGGTGGCCAGCCGGTGTCGCTGGCCAACCTCCGGGCGATCCGCGAGGTCTGCGACCGCCACGGGGTGCCCCTCTTCCTCGACGCCTGCCGCTTCGCCGAGAACGCCTGGTTCATCAAGCTCCGCGAACCGGGCCAGGAGGACCGGACCCCTCGCGAGATCGCCCGGGAAATGTTCTCGCTCGCCGACGGGTGCACGATGTCGGCGAAGAAGGACGGGCTCGCCAACATCGGGGGCTTCCTCGGCATGAACGACCCCGAGCTGGCCCGTCGGTGCCGGAACCTCCTCATCCTCACCGAGGGCTTCCCCACCTACGGCGGGCTGGCCGGGTACGACCTCGAAGCGATCGCCACCGGGCTCGAGGAGGTGCTCGACGAGGACTACCTCCGATACCGGATCCGGTCCACGGCCTACCTGGCCGAGAAGGTGAGCAGCGCCGGCATCCCCATCGTGCGCCCGCCGGGCGGTCACGCGGTGTACCTCGACGCCCGCTCCTTCCTGCCCCACATCCCGCAGTCGGAGTATCCCGCGCAGGCCCTGGCCGTCGAGCTGTATCGCCACGGCGGGGTCCGGGGCGTCGAGATCGGCTCCGTGATGTTCGGGACCGTCCACCCCGACGGCACCGAGACGCCCGCCGCGATGGAACTGGTGCGCCTCGCCGTCCCCCGGCGCACCTACACCCAGAGCCACATCGACTACGTCGGCGAGGTCGTGATCGACGTCGCCGAGCACGCCGAGTCCCTGCGGGGGTTCCGCATCGCGCAGCAGGCGCCGTGGCTCCGGCACTTCACCGCCGTCTTCGAGCCGCTCGGGTGAATCCGGTGTTCGGTCGTCGGCCACTAGCCTGTCCGCCGCAATGACCGGACGCACCCTTCGTCGCCTCGCCGTGCTGCTCGGGGTCCTCGCGCTCCTCGCCGGAGCCTGCGCCGAGGAACAACCGGGTGTCGACTATCTGAACACGACCACCACCACGCAGCCGGCCGAACTCGACGAGGGCCAGGCCATCGCGGCGGGCGCCGACATCTACTCGCGGACCTGCGCCGCCTGCCACGGTCCCGACGCCACCGGCGTGCAGGGACTCGGCAAGAACCTCGTCGGGACCGAGTTCGTGAACGGTCGGAGCGCCGAGGAGCTCGCCGCCTTCATCGCCGAGGGTCGTCCCGTGGACCATCCAGACAACGAGACAGGCATCGCCATGCCGCCCCGCGGCGGGAATCCGTCGCTCACCGATCGCGACCTCCTCAACGTCGCGCTCTACCTCCAGTCCCTCGGGTAGCAGCGGCCCCGTCCCCTACGCTCGTCGCATGGCGGCGACCCACATCCGCACCTGTCCGCTCTGCGAAGCGACCTGTGGCCTCGAGATCGCCCACGAGGAGGGTCGCGTCGTGCGCATCCGCGGCGACCGCGACGACGTCTTCAGCCAGGGGTTCGTCTGCCCGAAGGGCACGACGCTCGGGCGCCTCCACGACGATCCCGACAGGGTCCGGCGCCCCACGGTGGGGCGCGGCGCCGACGCCGTCGAGGTCTCCTGGGACCAGGCCTTCGCCGAGGTGGAGCGGCGGCTGAGCCCGATCATCGCCGACCACGGCCGGGACGCCGTCGCCGTCTATCTCGGCAACCCCACCGTCCACAGCCCCCACGGCCTGACCTTCGCACCGGCGTTCGTGAAGGCGCTCGGAACGAAGAACGTCTACACCGCCGCCACGGTCGACCAGATGCCCAAGCACGTGTCGTCGGGTCTCCTCTTCGGCCACCCGGACTCGATCCCGGTCCCCGACCTCGACCGCACGGACTACCTGCTGATCCTGGGGGCGAACCCCCACGCGTCGAACGGGAGCCTCGCCACGGCGCCCGACTTCCCGGGCCGCATGGCGGCGATCCGTGAGCGCGGCGGACGGGTCGTGGTCGTCGACCCTCGCCGGACGAAGACGGCGGAGGCCGCCGACGAGCACGTCCCGATCCGTCCGGGCACCGACGCGGCGTGGCTGGCCGCGCTGGCGCGGGAGCTGATGGCGGCCGGCCACCGTCCCGGACGTCTGTCGGCCCACACGAAGGGCCTCGATCGGTTGCCCGACGTGCTCGAGCCCTTCACGCCCGAGGCGGTGGCCACCACCACCGGCGTGGAGCCGTCGGTGACCCGCAGGATCGCCTCCGAGCTCGCCGCCGCGCCGACCGCCGCCGTCTACGGACGGATCGGGACGCACACGGTGCGCTTCGGGACGGTGGCGGCATGGCTGGTGGACGTGATCAACCTGGTCACCGACAACCTCGACCGGCCCGGCGGGGCGATGTTTCCCCGCCCCGCCCACGAGACCGCCCGCCGGTCGTTCAGGACGGGCCGCTGGCACAGCAGGGTCCACGGGCGTCCCGAGATCCGCGGTCAGTTCCCGGTAGCCGACCTGGCCGACGAGATCCTCACCCCCGGCGACGGCCGGGTGCGGGCGCTGGTCACGATCGGCGGGAACCCGGTCCTGTCCACGCCCGACTCCGAGCGACTCGACGCCGCCATCGGCGGCCTCGACCTCGTCGTGTCGGTGGACCCCTACCGCAACGAGACGACCCGGCACGCCGACGTGCTGTTGCCGCCGCCCAGCCACCTGCAGCGGTCCCACTACGACCTGGCGTTCTACGGGCTGGCGATCCGCAACGTTGCGAACTACTCGCCGCCGCTCTTCCCGCTCGGCCCCGACGATCTCGCCGAGTGGGTCATCCTCGCCCGGCTCGGCCTCATCGCCTTCGGCCAGGGCGCCGACGCCGACCCGGCCCTCTTCGACGACTTCCTGTTCGGAAGGCTCGTCGGTCGTGTGACGGCCGATCCGGACTCCCGAGCCCATGGCGTCGGCTTCGACGAGATCACGGAGGCCATCGGCGATCGGCGCGGCCCCGACCGGATCGTCGACCTCCTGCTGCGAGCCGGGCCCTACGGCGACGGCTTCGGCCGCCACCCCGACGGACTCGGCATCGACCGGCTGCTCGAGCACCCCCACGGCATCGACCTCGGCCCCCTCGAACCGCGCCTCCCCGACCTGCTGTCCACCGCCGACGGCCGAGTCGACGCCGCCCCCGACCCCATCGTCGAGGACCTGGACGAGGTGGCCGCCACCCTCGGCGAACCGCAGCCGTCGACGGTCCTCGTGGGGCGCCGACACCTCCGGTCGAACAACTCGTGGATGCACAACATCGACGTCCTCGTGCGCGGCCGTGACCGGTGCACGTTGCAGATCAGCCCGGGTGACGCAGCGACCCTCGGGGTGGCCGACGGGGACGACGTGCGGGTCGTCTCGGAGGCGGGCGCGATCGAGGCGACGGCGGAGGTGACCGACGCGATCCTCGACGGCGTCGTGAGCCTGCCCCACGGCTGGGGCCACGACGCCGAGGGCGCCGACCTGTCGGTGGCCGAGCGTCGCCCGGGCGTCAACACGAACATCCTCACGCCGGCGACGGCCATCGACCCCCTGTCCGGCAACGCCGTCCTCAATGGCATCCCGGTCCGGCTCGAGGCCGTCTGACTACTCGATGGGGAACGTGAGCATCACGATCGTCGCCCCCACCAGCAGCGCGCCGCCCAGTCCGAGGAGCGCATACCGGACACGCACCGATCGCAGGACGGTCGAGATGCCGGCGAAGAAGAGGGCCGAGGTGAGGATCACGGTGAGGAGGACGTAGTTGTCGGCCGTCTGGTTGGCGTCCCGTCCCGCCCGGTTCTGCTCCGCCGATTCCGCCTCCCACTCCTCGGCGATGTCGAGCTCCTCGATCACGTAGGCGTCGGTGTCGAAGGGTGTCGGGGTCTCGTCGCTCTCCTCCCATGCGTCGACGGCCGCGCCGAGTTCGGGTGAGAACAGGCTGAGGTCGATGTAGTCGGCCAGTTCCTCGTCACCCTGGGACACGGCCACGGCCCACTCGACGAACAGCGTCTGGTCGAGGTTGAGTTTCGAATCGGCGAGCTGATACGCCTTCGCGGCCTCGGTGCTGGCGAGCCCCGCCTCGGTGTAGGCGGTGGCCTGGACGCCGCTCCAGCGGGTCGCCTGGTAGGCGCCCCATGCGGAGGCCACGGTGGCCAGGCCGAGGATGATCGCGGCCACCATCTCGAGGCGCGACGTCATGCGATCGGTGGAATCGGGAGCGGACATGGTCCTCCGTGCGAGCAGGGCCGCGGATGCGGCCGAGGCCGGGAACGATAGCCAGCGCGAGCCCGGCGGTGATCGCCTACTGTTCCGGCCATGACATCACTCATGGACCGCGACCGCATCGTGATCAATCAGAAGGCAAAGCTGATCGAGGTCACCAACGAGTACAAGATCCGCGACGAGGAGGGCAACGACATCGGCGTCATCCGTCAGGAGGGCCAGTCGAAGCTCAAGAAGTTCGCCCGGATCGTGTCGTCACTCGACCAGTTCATGACCCATGAACTCAGCGTCTACGACACCGACGGGACGAAGGTGCTCGGCGTGGTTCGGCCGCGCAAGGTCATGAAGTCGACCGTCCAGGTGACCGACGGCGACGGCACCGCCGTCGGCGAGATCCGTCAGCAGAACATGATCGGCAAGATCCGCTTCGGCCTCCACGACACCGCCGGGAACCAGATCGGCGAGATCCGGGCCGAGAACTGGCGGGCCTGGGACTTCCACATCGTCGACGCATCGGACACCGAGGTGGCCCGCATCACGAAGACCTGGGAGGGCCTCGCCAAGACCATGTTCACGACGGCCGACGACTACCTCCTCGAGATCTCGGGCGACGTGTCGGGCCCGCTCCGTCGACTGGTCTTCGCGTCGGCCGTGGCCGTCGATACGGCGCTCAAGCAGGACGCCCGGGGGCTCGGCTAGGTCCGAACGCGAGTGACCGGCCCGATCGGGCCGGTCACCGTGCGGGTCGGTGGGACGGTCAGAGGACGCGGGCTTCGGCCGCGATCTGGTTCGAGCCGACGTTGAGGCGCACCACGCCGGTCGTGACCTCGGCGATCCAGGTGGCCGGGATCAGGCGGGTGGATCCGAAGATCCAGAAACCCTTCTTGACCTCCAGTGCCTCGATCGTGCCGTCGTCGTCGGTGACGATCCGATCGACGTGCCCCATCGACTTGCCGTCCGACGCCGTGACGGCGTCGCCGGTGCGGATCTCGCCGAAGGGGTCATGGCGTTCGGCGGCCTTCGCCGCGGGGTCGTCGGGTGTCGTCGGCTGGGTGTCGGGCATCGTCGCCGTGGGCGCCGTGACCATCGCGAAGCCGCCGGCCCCGAAGTTCCAGGCCATCGGCTGCATGTCCTCGGCGCTCGGCACCCAGTAGTCGGACTCCTCGAAGTGGGCGAACGAGGCGGGGTCGGCGTCGGCGTCCAACACCAGGTCCTCGCCGCGGTTGCTCTCGAGCGCTCCGACGGGGATCAGGCGCCGCTCGGTGAAGAGGAGTCCGGCGTCGACGACCACGTGGGTGACCTGTTCGTCGTCGAGGTCGACGATCACGCGATCGACGGCACCGACCTTCTCGTCGTCGTGGGTGAACACGGTGGCTCCCCTGGTGAACGTGTACTCCATCTCGGTTCCTCGGTTGCTCACTCTCTCGAATACCCGTCGGAGACGGCGATCAAACGTTCGCGCGGACGGGTATGCCCCCCGGGGGACCGGGTATTGACTGGGGACGAACGCATCACCGAAAGGCCGACATGCAACATCGATTCACCCCCTCGGGGATCAGTGAGGCGGAGGCGGAGAAGCTGACGACCGCCCTCCAGCATCGCCTCTACTCCCTCACCGATCTCGCCCTCACCCTGAAGCACGTCCACTGGAACGTGGTCGGGCCGGGCTTCATCGCCGTCCACGAGATGCTCGACGATCACGTCGAGGAGGTTCGGCTCATGGTGGACGACCTCGCCGAGCGCATCACGACCCTCGGCGGCATCGCCAACGGTCTCGCCGGCGGACTCGTGCGCGACCGTGAGTGGAACGACTACGCGCTGGGGCGCGCGGTGGTTCCGGCGCATCTGGGCGCACTCGACAAGGTCTACGACGGGATCATCGGCGACCATCGCCGCGCGATGGGGATCGCCGAGGACCTCGACCTGGTCAGCCACGACATGCTCGTCGAGCAGACCGGGAAGCTCGAGCTGTTCCAGTGGTTCGTCCGGGCGCACCTCGAGAACACCGCCGGCGAGCTGCCCACCGCCGACGAGGAGGGCCAGCTCGACGCCGCCGCCGCAGCGGCACTGGCGGACCACCTCTGATCACGAATCCACACGGCGGAGTCGACGGCCGGTCCTTCGGGGCCGGCCGCTCCGCGTCGTATGGGCGTGTCGTCGGACGGGTATGTCATGAGTACGCACGCAACGAAGGAACTCCCCATGGAGTCCACGAAGAACCGCACATCCAACCGCATGACGCTCGAGGCGCGCTGGGACGACCTCAAGGGCCGGATCCAGGAGGCCTGGGGCGATCTCACCGACGACGACGTCCGCAAGGCCCAGGGTCAGTGGGACCGACTGGTCTCGGTGATCCGTGAGCGCACCGGTGAGGCTCTCGAGACGGTCGAGCAGCGCCTCGACGACATGATCGACGAATTCGACGAGACGGTCAGGCCGCGTTCCGGCTGACCCTCGTTCCACGGTCCCACCGTGTCCGCTTGTCCCCACGGGCGGGCACGGTGGATCGTCCGCAGGAAGGTGACCAGCACATGACCGAGTTGACGAAGATCCCCCATTTCTCGGCCCCGGCCTCCACGGGCCAGACCATCGAGGCGGCCTCCTACATCGGGAAGCTGCCGCTGGTGCTCGTCTTCTGCGCCGAGGAGCCCGTCCTCCGTGCCTTCGACGACGCCCTGAGCGATTTCGGGAACGCCCGGTCCCAGCCGCTGGCGATCCTCGAGGCGACCGCCCGCACCGTCCGCGACATGGCCGAGGGCATGGATCTGAACCTGCCCCTCCTCGCCGATCCCGTCGATGCGATCCGCGCCGAGTTCGGCGTCACCAGTGACTGCGTCGTCGTCGCCGACGCCGCCGGCGTCGTCCAGCACGTGTTCGACCTCGGGGGCGACCCCGGCGACACCGTCGCGAAGGCCCTCGACGCCGTGAGCGAGATGGAGACCCCGCTGAGCGCCTGATCCGTTCGAACGTTCGATCGGAGGGCCCGTTCCGGCGGGCCCTCCGGCGCGCCACGGGGCGTATCGTGGTGCCCGCCCACGAGGAGGACGCATGGCCGGCCCGTTCGAGGCGTATCACCGGCTCCGCACCGCGGCGGCGGCGACGGCGCCCGCCGACCCGGGTGCCGGCCTGTGCGCGTCGTTGTCCTCCACGATGGACGACGCGCTCCGTGACCTCTTCGACGACCTGACCGGCGCCGCCGTCGTGGCGATCGGCGGGTACGGCCGGCATCGCCTCTGCCTGCACTCCGACGTCGACGTCATGCTCCTCGTCGGATCGGCCGAGCCCACCGACGTGACCCGTGCCGTCCTCTATCCCCTGTGGGACGCCAAGGTCGCGGTCGGCCACTCGGTGCGGACCCCCGAGGAGGCCGTCACCGCCGCCGGCGAGGGCCTCGAGACGCTCTGCTCCCTCCTCACCGCCCGTGTCGTCGCCGGCGACGCCGATCTGCTCGACGAGGTGTTCGACGGGCTGGGACGCCTGGTCCGTCGTCCCCGCGCCCTCGGCGACCGCCTCGCCGCCGAGATCGAAGAGCGTCGCGCCGCGGCGCCCTACCGGCTGCTCGCCGTCGACGTGAAGCAGGGCCGCGGCGGGCTGCGGACCCTCGACGCCCTCGCCTGGGACCGCATCGGCGCAGACCTGGCCGCCGGACGTCGCCCGGAACCCATCCCCCGGCATCCCGCCGCCGACGTGCTGCTGGCGATCCGCAACGGACTGCACGCCGTGACCGACCGAGCCTTCGACCGGTACGAACCCGACCTGCGGGGATCGGTCGCCGACTGGCTCGGCACCGACCCGGTGCCCCTCGGCCGCCGCCTGTACGGCGCGGCACGCGACGTCGAAGCGGAGGCCGACGCCCGTTGGCCCGACCTCCGCCGCAGCGTCCGGGACGATCCCGTCGCCCTCACCGGGCGGTGGGTGGTACGAGCCCTGCGTTCACTGCGCTCCGAGCGCGGCGGCGACGTCGACCGGTCCCCCGTCCTCGACCTGGCGGTCGCCCTGCTGGACGACCCCGCCCGGCGCTTCACCGACGAGGACCGACGGGTGGTGGCGGCAGCGCCGGCGCCCGAGTGGACGGCGGACGACCGCCGTGCCCTCGTCCGGTTGCTCGCCGCCGGCCGGCGCGGCCAGGAGGTGTTCGAGGCCCTGGCTTCGACGGGCTGGGTGGACCGGGCGATCCCCGAGTACGGCCACGTGGTGGCGGCCCCCCAGATCTCCCCCGTGCACCTCCACACGGTGGACGACCACCTGTGGCGCACCGTGCACGAGTTGTCGGCGATCACCTCGGCTGCCTCCGACGAGGAGTCGTGGACGGCGGAGATCGCCGAGGACCTCGGGTCGCTGGACGACGCCCTCCTGGCGGCCTTCCTCCACGACGTCGGGAAGGGCCTTCCCGGCGACCACAGCGAGGTCGGTGCGGAGCTGGCCGAGCGGCTCACCCGCCGCCTCGGATTCGACGAGCGCCGTGTGCGGCGCATCGCCAGGGTCGTGCGCCACCACCTGCTGCTGTCGGAGACGGCCTCCCGACGTGATCTCGGCGATCCCGGCGTCATCGAGGAGCTGGCCGACGCCGTGGGGGACGCCACGACGCTCCGGGTGCTGTATCTCGTGTCGATCGCCGACGCCCGCGCCACCGGCCCGACGGTGTGGACCGATTGGAAGCGGGCGCTGCTCCGGCATGCGTTCGGCCTGGTCCTCGACGCCCTCGAAGGCCAGGGGCCCGACCACGACGACGTGGACGTCATGGCCGAGGCCATCGCGTCGGCCGCCGACGGCCGCTGGACGACCTCCCAGATCGTCGAGCACCTCGACGGGATGCCGGCGGGCTACGTCCGCCGCTTCGAGGCCGACGAGATCGTCCGTCACCTCGACCTGGTGACCCCGCCTCCCCGTCGCGGCGAGGTGCGGGTGGGCGTGGAGGCTGGGGACCCCTCGGCGAGCGTCATCGTGGTGACCGTCGACCGCCCGGGGGTGCTCGCCGACGTGTCCGGGGTCCTCGCCCTCCACAACCTGGCCGTCATGGATGCCCGCGTCGTCACCCGCGCCGATGGGGTCGCCGTCGACTCGTTCGCCGTCACCGACGCCCTGGGACGGGGCGCGGTGCCGGTGGATCGACTGGAGGGACTCCGGACGGCGCTGCCCCGGTACCTGTCGGGGGAGCGCGATCTCGCCGGCGCCCTCGCTGTGAAGTCCACCACGTACGCCGGCCGGGCTCCCGACGCCCCGGCCTCGGTGCGGATCCGCCGCGAGGGCGATCGGTCGGTGGTGGAGGTGCGCTGCGGTGACCGGGTGGGCCTCCTCCACGACCTGGGCCAGGTGCTGTTCGAGCACGGCCTCAGCATCTGGCTCGCCCGGGTGGACACGCGCGCCGAGCGGGTCGTCGACGTCTTCTACGTCGATCCGATCGACGACGACGCTGCCCGGGCCCTCGAGTCGGATCTCCTCTCGGTCGTCCGCTGACGGTCGGGAACCTCGGGGCCTCCCGCGGGTCGGAATCCCGTAGACGACGAAAGGGCATGCCGTGATCCGCAGGCTGCGGGGGCTGCTCATCATCCTCAGGACGCTCCTCCCCGTCCTCGTGGCGGTGGCGCTCGCGCTCGTGACCTGGCTGACCGCCCGGGCCGTGGTGGACGCCACGGCCGCCTACGGCGATCGGCTGAACACCCAGCTCGACGGCGTCCGGAGCGCACTCGACGAGGCGAACGACGGAATCGAGGCGATCGGGGTCTTCGTGACCCGGACCGTCGACGCAGCCGACCGCGTCCTCGTTGCCGTCGCAGCGATCCCCGAAGACGTCGACCTGGCCCTCCCCGAGGTGGAGGTCCCCGAGTTCGACCTCCCCTTCACCGACATCCCCGTCCGGCTTCCCGCGTTCACGCTCGGCGACGGCGACCTGTCGATCCCGATCCCCGGCGTCGGGCCCCTCAAGGACATGGCGGGTGATCTCGTCGCCGCGGGCGAGGACCTGGCGGAGCCGCTCACGAAGGTGACGGCGCTGGCCGACGTCCCGCCCCACCTCGAGCAGGCGGCCCGGGACACGGCGGCCTATGCCGGGGACGTCCGGGACTCGATGGGCGCCTGGGTGTTCTGGGTGATCCTCCTCGTGGTCGTCGCCGCTCTCGCCTGGGTCTCGGCGCGCCTGCGGCCGATGCTGGACGAACTGGGGCGGGGCTGGTCGATGCTGAGGGGCCGACCGGCCCCCGACCGGGCGGTCGTCGACCTGGACGCCCGGATCCGGGCGCTGGAGGCTCGCCAGGACGCCCGGGTCTAGGCCGGGTCGATCGGTTCCCAGGGCTCCGCGGCCTCCTGGACGACGGTGGTGCCGACCACCTCGATGCCCGCCTCCTCGAGACGCTGGTGGACGCGCCGGTTGAGGGTGTCCTCGAGGGCCCGTGCGTTGCGGATGGGGACCACGAACCGCACGGAGAGACGGACGTAGTCCTCGTCGGTCCGGACGAAGACGCGGGGCTCCACGTCGGTGGCCGGCACCGGGAACCGACGGCGGACCTCCGCCATCGCGGCGCGCGCCCCCTCCGACGCCGAGATGCGGGCGGCCTCGGCTTCGAGGATGTCGGTCGCCTCCGCCCATCGTCCGTGGTGGGGGATGGCGACCTCGAACTCGTCCCAGATGTAGTCGAAGTAGCTGCTGTAGTTGAAGACGGGCTGGGTGAAGCTCGCCTTGTTCGAGATGGCGACGACGCGGCCCGTGTGCTGACGCCCCCGGACCCACGTGCCGCCCTCGGGCCCGCCGATCTCCATGAGGCGGGTCTTGAGGAGTGAGATGTCGATGACGTCGCCGTGCACGTCGGCCATCTGGACGCGGTCGCCCACGCGAAAGACCCGTCCGAAGGTGATGTTGAACCATCCGGCGATGGCGCCGATCACCTCCTGCATGGCGAAGGCCAGACCCGCCGTGGCGAGGCCCAGGGCGGGACCGAGTTCGCCGCCGAGGGGACGCCACACGAAGACGAGACCGATGAGGGTGACCGTTCCGATGGCGATCCTGAGCAGGCGACGGGCGTTGTAGCCCTGGGAGGGGTCGTCGACGATCCGGCGAACCGCTCGACCGGCGAGCGCGGTGATCAGGTAGGCGCCGACGACGACGATGCCGGTGATGACGAAGCGGCCCGTCGTCGTATCCCAATCCATGGGTCGCCCCCTACCCCGCGTTCGGAGTCGCCAAACTCCCGCCGGGCGGCGAGTACGGTCCCTGGACCGATCGGGGAGCTCGGGATGACGGAGCGCTTCAGCATGAGCGATCGCGAGGGCCGGTGGGTGCTCGCGACCACGATCATGGGGTCGTCGATCGTCCTGCTGACGGCGACGAGTGTGAACGTCGCGCTCCCGTCCATCGGGCGGGAACTGGAGGCGACGGCGGCGGGCATCCAGTGGGTGGTGACCGGCTACTTCATCACGATGGCGTCGCTCATGTTGACGGGAGGCGCCCTCGGCGACCGTCTCGGCCGTCGGCGGGTGTACCTCGTGGGCGTCGCGATCTTCGCCGGGGCGTCGGTGGCCTGCGCCGCGGCGCCCACCCTCGGCCTGCTGGTCGGTGCGCGGTTCGTGCAGGGCGTCGGCGGGGCGCTCCTCACCCCGGGAAGCCTCGCGATCATCAACGCCGCCATCCGCCCCGAGGACCGCGGCCGGGCCGTCGGTTTGTGGGCCGGGCTCACCGGCATCGCCACCGCGGTGGGACCGCTGCTCGGGGGATGGCTCGTCGACGCCTGGTCGTGGCGCGCCATCTTCCTGCTCAACGTCCCCGTGGCGGTCGCGGTGTTCGTCGTCGCGATCGCCCGGCTCCCCGCCGATCTCCGGGGCGACGGCCGCCGGGTCGACGTCCCGGGCGCGGTCCTGGCCACGGTCGCCCTCGCCACCTTCACGTTCGCCGTCGTGCAGGGTCCCGAACGCGGGTGGGGCGACGGGTGGATCGTGGCCGCGATCCTCGCCGCCGTCGTCGCAGCGACCTCCTTCGTCGTGGTCGAGAAGCGGGGTGGCGATCCGATGCTGCCGCTCGCGGTGTTCTCGCGGCGCACCTTCACCGCGGCGAACCTCGTCACCGTCTCGGTGTACGGGCCGCTGTCGGCGATGTTCTTCCTGCTGAACCTGTACCTGCAGAACGCCCTCGGGTATTCGCCGCTCGAGTCCGGCGCGGCGGGACTCCCGGTGACCGCGCTGATGCTGGTCCTGTCGCCGGCGGCGGGGGACCTCGCGCAGCGGATCGGCCCCCGGACGCTCCTCACGGCGGGACCGCTGGTGATGGCGGCGTCGCTCGTCTGGTTCGCCGGACTGCAGCCGGGGGACGCCTACCTGGTGGCGGTGGCGGGTCCGGTGACGGTGTTCGGGCTGGGGCTGGCGGCCACGGTGTCGCCCGTCACGTCGACGGCCCTGGCGGCGCTGCCGTCGGAGGATTCGGGCCTGGCCTCGGGGGTGAACAACACGGTCGCCCGCGCCTCACAGCTCGTCGCGATCGCCGCCATCCCACCGATCGCCGGCCTGACGGGGACAGCCTTCGAGGACGTCGGCC
>JAWVYO010000066.1:0-13200 GCA_033722675.1 Acidimicrobiia bacterium
ATGCAGTTCGACAAGGGCTACATCTCCCCGTACTTCATCACCGACCCCGATCGCCAGGAGACGGTGCTCGAGGACCCCTATGTCCTCGACGTGAACCAGAAGATCGGGTCCGTCCAGGACCTGCTCCCGGTGCTCGAGAAGGTCATGCAGTCCGGCAAGCCGCTCATGCTCATCGCCGAGGACGTCGAGGGCGAGGCCCTCGCGACCCTCGTCGTGAACAAGATCCGTGGCACCTTCCAGTCGGTGGCCGTGAAGGCCCCCGGTTTCGGCGAGCGCCGCAAGGCCATGCTCCAGGACATCGCCATCCTCACGGGTGCGACGGTGATCTCCGAAGAGGTCGGGCTCAAGCTCGACGGCGTGACGATGGACATGATGGGCCGTGCCCGCAAGGTCGTCGTCACGAAGGACGACACGACGATCGTCGAGGGCGCCGGCAGCCACGCCGACGTGGAGGCCCGCGTCAAGCAGATCCGTCGTGAGATCGAGAACTCCGACTCGGACTGGGACCGCGAGAAGCTCAGCGAGCGGCTCGCCAAGCTGGCCGGCGGCGTGGCCGTCATCAAGGTCGGCGCCGCCACCGAGGTGGAGCTGAAGGAGAAGAAGCACCGCATCGAGGACGCCATCCAGGCGACCCGCGCCGCGGTGGAAGAGGGCATCGTCGCCGGTGGCGGCGTCGCCCTGCTCCGTGCGCAGACCGCCATCGAGAAGATGCGCGGTGGCACCCAGGACGAGAAGACCGGCCGGACCATCGTCCGTCGGTCGCTCGAGGAGCCGCTCCGTCAGATCGCCGTGAACGCCGGCTACGAAGGCGGCGTGGTGGTCGAGCGGGTGCGCGAGCTCGAGGGCACCAGCGGCTTCAACGCCGCCACGGGCGAGTACGGCGACCTCATGAAGGACGGCGTGACCGACCCCGCGAAGGTGACTCGTTCGACGCTGCAGAACGCGGCATCGATCGCAGCGCTCCTCATCACGACCGAGGCGCTCATCGCCGAGCAGGACGAGGACGAGCCCGCCCCGGCCATGCCGGGCGGCGGTGGCATGGACTTCTAGTCCGGGACACCGAATCCACGACGACGGGGCGGCCTCCGGGCCGCCCCGTCTCGCGTCCTCATCCGTCGGGGAGCCACCCCTCCTCGACGTAGCGGTCGCGGTAGGCACGGAACTCCGACTCGAGCATGGCCCACAGCGTGTGGTCGAGCCAGGTGCCCCGCACGAGGACCTCT
Source organism: Acidimicrobiia bacterium (assembly GCA_033722675.1). Lineage (GTDB taxonomy): Bacteria > Actinomycetota > Acidimicrobiia > Spongiisociales > UBA11373 > DATHYU01. The sequence continues at coordinate 1,224 of JAWVYO010000066.1, forward strand.
TCGCGCAGGAGTCCCTCCTGCACGAACCCGAGCTTCTCGGCGACCCGCTCGCTGCTGCGGTTCCCCACGGCGATCCGCAGCGTCACCCGATGCAGCTCGAGCTCTTCGAACGCGAGCTGGAGGATGCGGGCCGCCGCCTCGGTGGCGACGCCACCACGCGTCTCGTCGGTGCGGATCCAGTACCCCATCTCGGCGGCCTGCTCGCGGCGGGAGGTGTGCCACACGGAGATGTTCCCGAGGTGATGCCCCTTGTCGGATCGGGGCCGGATGACGAAGTCGTACGCCCGGCCCTCCGACCACGCCGCGCTCGATTCCCTGATGAATCGGAGGGCGTCGCTCCGTCCGTACTTCGGATGTGCCCAGGGGAGCCAGCGACGGAGTTCGGGGATCGAGGCGTGGACCGCATCGAGCAGCGGTTCCACGTCGCGGCGGCGGAAGGGCCGCATCAGCAGTCGGGGGGTCAGGCGATCCCGCCCATGGAGAGAGCCGCGCATGGCGGGCAGCCTACGCCTCCGAGCCTGTCGTACCATGCCGCGACCGTGTGGGACCGCCTGCGAACGCTGCCGCCCGTGTCCGGACCGGAGGGAGTCCGGGCGGCCGTCCTCGTCCCCCTGTACGAGGACGGCGACGACATCCGGGTGATCCTGACGAAGCGTCCGGACGACATGCGGACCCATCCCGGCCAGGTCGCCTTCCCGGGCGGCCGGATCGACCCCGAGGACGACGGTCCGGTCGCGGCGGCCCTCCGTGAGGCGTGGGAGGAGGTGGCCCTTCCCCCCGATCACGTCGAGGAGATCTTCGGGGGCCTGCCGCTGATGACGACGAACCGGGCCGAGATGGTGATCGCCCCCGTGGTCGCCCGGGTGCGGCGCCCCGCCGACCTGATCCCCGAGCCCGGTGAGGTCGACCTGATCCTCGAGCCGACACTGGGCGAGCTGCTCGACGACGCCGCGTGGATCACCGAGCCCTGGGAGGGCTTCACCATGTGGTTCTACGAGTTCCCCGAAGCGACCCTGTGGGGCGCCACCGCCTTCATCATGCGGTCCCTGATCGCCCACCTGCGCGACGAGCCTCTGCCGGAGCCGCCCGTCCGGTGACGATCGGCCCTGGGGAGGGCCGGGGGGTGGGTGTGATCGTTCCGGTCATGCGACGCGACGCCATGACGACGGAAGCGGACTGGTGGCAGGTCCGGGCCTTCCTGGTCGAGCTGTTCGGGATCTCGGCACCCGGCACGGTGTGGGACGTGCGGCGATGGGACGGACACCGGTTCCACCGGGCGCGCCCGTGGGATCCGCCCTTCGACGGCCGGACCGGCATCTGGCGCTCGGCCGGCCGGATCGTGGCCGTGGCGATCCAGGAGGGCGACCGCGACATGTTCCCCCACGTCCACCCGCATCGTCCCGAGGTGGCCGACGAACTCTACGACTGGGCCGAGTCGGTGCTGGCGGCCGAGACCGACGCGGGTCGGGTGCTGGAGATCCAGGCCTACGACCACGACACCCCGACGCTCCGCATCCTGGGTGACCGTGGATACGAGCCGATGGAGCGCGGTGAGGTGATGCGGCATCTGCGACTCGAGGGCACACCCCTCCCCGCGCCCCGGGTGGCCGCCGGCTACCGCATCCGTCCGGCTCGCATCGATGCCGACGATGCCACGGCCTTCGCCGCGCTGCTGAACGCTGCCTTCGATCGCGACCTCCATTCGGGCCGGGAGGTGCTGCGATTCCGGGAGCACTCGCCGTCCTATCGCGCCGATCTCGACCTGATGGCGGAGGCCGACGACGGCTCGCTGGTGGCGTCGGCCGGAGTCACCGTGGATCACGCCACCTCGACCGCGACGTTCGAACCGGTGCTCACCCATCCGGGACATCGGCGGCGCGGGCTGGCGCTGGCGCTCCTCCACGAGGGGCTGCGCCTCGCGCAGCGCGAGGGTGTGCGGACCGCACGGGTCGGGTCGGGACTCCACACGCCGGCGAACCACGTGTACGACGCCGCCGGATTCGCCGAGCGGTATCGAGGCCGGACCTGGCGACGGGCGTGGTGAGGCCGCCGACCGGCGGTACGCTCCGCCGATGGACGAGGTCGTGTACCGCCGGGCCCGGGCCGCCGACGTCCCTCGCATCACCGAGATCTACAACACGGTGATCGTCGACTCCCACGTGTCCTTCGACGGCGAGCCCCAGACGGTCGACCAGCGGCGGGCGTGGTTCGAGGGGCTGTCCGCCGAGGGGCCCCACCAGGCCTGGGTGGCCGAGGCGGGTGGACGGGTGGTGGGCGTGGCCTACTCGAGCCCCTGGAAGCCGAAGACCGGCTACGCCGGCACCGTCGAGACCACGATCGTGTTCGAGCCCGCCGCCACCGGGCGCGGCCTGGGACGGGGCCTCATGGAGCACCTGCTCGATGCGGTCCGGGAGGCGGGCGCCGAGCAGGCCATCGCCGTGGTGGCCCTCCCCAACGATCCCTCCATCCGCTTCCACCACGCCCTCGGCTACCGGACGGTCGGCGTCCTCGAGGACGTCGGCACGAAGCTCGGCCGCCGCTGGTCGACGGAGATCCTCCAGAAGGAGCTGTAGGCCGGTCGTCTGCCGGGCGGGTCGGAAGCCTCGCGGTGTCGGGTCGGTCGGACCGTGACCCGAAACTACGTCTCGCGCAGCGCCGTCTGGGCTTCGAAGCGGACGCGGAAGTCCTCGTCGGCGGCGGCGAGGATCAGGGACTCCTCGCTGGGGCCGGGACCGATCTCGGTGAGGGCCCGGACCGACTTCCAGCGGATCCACGCGTCCTCGTCGTGCACCGCGGCGTCCTCGAAGAGGGGACGAAACTCGTCGTCCTCGAGGTCGGCGGCGCTGTCGACGGCGGTGCGGCGGACGAGGCGGGACGAGTCGTTGTAGCCGGTGACGATGGCGGCCTTCACCACGGCGGCGTCGTCGGACATGGCCAGCGTGGCGACGGCGGCCCGGCGGAGGCGACCGTCGTCGGCGCCGAGGGCGCCCACCAGCGTCTCGCGGTGGTCGTCACGGTCGGGGTCCATGAGGTGCAGGTCGGTGGGTCGGACGTCGGCGATCTCGAGGGACCGGCCCTCTTCCATCAGTTCCTCGCGTGTTCGCACGTCGCCGGAGGCCTCGGCGTCCTCGTCCCAGAACAGGTCGGTCACCCGGACGAGGACGTCGTCGAGGCGCTCCTCCCACGACGCCGTTCGATCCAGCCCGACGGTGACGAAGTCGCCGGCCACCATGACGTCGGTGACCTCGGGGTCCTCGAACATGGCGGTGACGCGGACGTCGCCGGTCTCGTCGCCCCGCCGGTACCAGCGCCCCGGCGCCGGGTCGCCGCCCACCACGAACTTCACCTTGCGGGGGTGGGGGGTCTGGACGGGGACGACCGGTCCGGAGAACACGCGATCGAAGATCGATTCCGATGCCTCGGCGGTCCCCCCGATGGTGATCTCGTAGCGGCCGTCGTCGGTGATGCCGTGGACGAGGGTGAACTCCCCGTCGAGGTCGTGGGTCCAGTGGCCCTCCGAGACGTGCTCGGTCACGAGGTCCGACAGGGCGACGGCGTCCTCGTCGGTCCACGGCTGCCGTGAGAAGAACCGTTTCAGCGACGTCTTGAACGGGCCCAGCGCCTCGAAGGGCAGCTGCATGGCGATCGTCTCGGTGAGGTGGCCCGAGGCCACCCCGACGAGGTTCCGGTCGACGACGGCGGCGCGCAGGAGGTCCAGATCCGACATGACCTCGATGCTATTGCGCGTCGGCTACTGGACGGCGGGGAGGAGGAGGCCGCGGATCTCCTCGAAGTTCAGCGAGAAGGACGAGCAGGTCTTCGACTTCACGTCCCGAGTCAGTTCCACCGGGATGGATCGGGGGACCCGGACGTATCCGGCGTTCACGCCCTCGATCTCGATCGTGAACCCGAAGATCACGCCGCTGCACGATGCGGTGCGCCGGACGTCGGCCGTCGTCGTGGTGGTCGTCCGACCGGTCTTCGAGGACGGATCGTCGTACGACACGGTGAGCGTGGCGACACCACCTGCGATTGAGCCGGCGATGTCGACGTCGGCCAAGGTCATGGGCCGCCGCACCTCGACGATGTCGCCGATGTTGCCGAGGATGACGCCGCGGTCCATGACGAACCAGATCTCGTCGGCGAACCGAGATTTCTTGTGACCGTCACAGCCGACGACCCACTGGTCCGTCGTGCGGAGGGGCCCGTGGAGGCCCAGATCGTCGCCGACGAACCCGCTCACCCGGGGCTCGACGACCTTCGTGTACCGCTCCCGCACGTGGGTGATCAGCGCCACGCCGGTGGTCGAACCGTCCGGTTCCCCGAGTCCCTTCCGGACGTTGGCAGCCATGAGCGCCTCGTCCTCGATCTCGGGGAGGAACCAGAAGGAGACTTCGGCATCGGCGGTGGTTCGTCCGACGCCGTCACACGCCACGGGGTGGTCGAAGTCCACCCGCACGACCGTCGGGAAGTACGAGCTCGGCCAGGCCACCGCTCGCTCGACCGGCGGGTGGTGCAGATCGCCGTGATCGGCCCCGACGGGGCCGGCCATGACCCCCAGGACGACGGCGAGCACGGACAGGACGGCGAGCGTACGGAAACCCCTCATGCCACCGAGCGTACCCGATCGGCACTCAGCGCGCTCGGCGCTCCAGGCGGTCCATGCCCTCCTCGAAGGTGACGACGGGCTCGTACCCGAGGTCCCGGCGGGCCTTCGAGTCGTCGAACCACTGGGGGTGGCTCACCATCGAGGCCTCGACCCGAACGAGGGGCGGCGTCGAGTCGATTCGGAAGAGTCTCCAGATCCGCTCGACGGCCGAAGCCAGTATCCGCATGAGCCATCCGGGGGCGGATCGATCGGGGATCTCGATGCCGGCCGCTCCCAGATACCGCGTGACGAACTCCCGGAACGTCCGGGGCGGTCCGTCGGTGACGAAGTAGACCTCGCCGGGGTGTCCGCGGTCGGTCGCCAGCATCAGCGCCTCGACGAGGTTCTGGACGTGGGTGGACGACCCGAGGTGCCGGCCGTCGTCGACCCACCGGAACACACCGGAGCGGACCTTGGCAGCGAGCGCCGGGAACCACGTGTCGTCGCCGGGCCCCCACACCTGGCGGGGGCGCAGGGCGATCGTCTCGAGGTCGTCGCCGTTCGCCTCCAGGACGAGCCGTTCGGCCACGGCCTTCGTCTCGGCGTAGTCGCTCAGGAACCGGTCCGGATAGGGGCGTGTCTCGTCGGTGCCCTCGAAGGAGGAGCCGTCGAGCAGCACGGACTCGGTGGAGACGTGGACGACGCGGCGGACGCCCGTGCGTCGGGCGGCGTCGAGCACGGCCCTGGTGCCGTCGACGTTCACCCGCCAGATCTCGGTGCGGTCCCCCCAGGTGCCGACCCAGGCGGCGCAGTGGTAGGCCACTTCCGCGCCCGACATCCCCGCTTCGAGGGCGAGCCGGTCGGCGACGTCGCCCATCGCCGGCTCGGCACCCAGGTCACGGACCCGGTCTGCGGCTTCCGAGGAGCGGGCGAGGGCGGTGACCCGGTGGCCGTCGGCGGCGAGGCGGCGGGTCACGTGGCCGCCGACGAACCCCGACCCGCCGGTGACGAAGGCGTGCATGCGCGAAGGGTACGGTGGCCGCGTGATCGATCGAGCCCTCATCGTCGCCGTCGGAGATCCGGCCGCGGCCGACCGGCTCGTCGGCCTCGCACCGGGGTGGGAGCCGGTGCCCGTCGACCCGGCGACGCCCGACGGCGAGCTCGTCGCCGTCGTCGCCGAAGCCTGCGGCGGCTGGCCCGAACGGTCCATCGCGGTGGCCGACGGCGGCGCCGGGGGCCGGTTCGTGCTCGCCGCCCTCTCGGGTCTGCTCCCGGTGGACGGCGTCGCCGCCGACCCCGTCTTCGACCGCTCGCCGCTCGCTCCTCGCCGGCCGGTGCCCCTGGTCGTCGTCGCGACCGACCCGGACGTGGCCGCCGTCGTGGACCGCTTGGAGGCGGCCGGTCATCCCGTGGAGCGGGCCACCGACCTGGGGAACGCCCTCAGCCGGCTCGTTGCTCGGCCGCTCTGAGCAGCCCGAGCACCACGCCGCCCACGAGTGCCTCCCACGAGGCCTCGATGATGTTGGGGTGGACGCCGACCGTGCCCCATGAGCCCTGGTCGTCGCTGTGCTCGATGAGCACCCGCACGCGGGCCGCGGTGCCGTCGCCGGAGTCGAGGTCGCGGACCCGGTAGTCGGTGAGTCGAAACTCCGCGATGTCGGGGTAGGCGCGTTCGAGGGCCTTCCGTAGCGCCCGGTCGAGGGCGTTCACCGGTCCGTCGCCTTCGCTCGTGACGACGAAACGCTCGTCGCCGACGAGGAGCTTCACCGTCGCCTCTGCCAGCACGTCGCCGTCGGGCCGCAGCTCCTGGAAGGCGCGGAACGACTCGATCCTGAAGAACTCGGGGCTGTCGCCCATCACCTCGCGAAGGAGCAGCTCGAAGGACCCGTCGGCCGCCTCGAACAGGTAGCCCTGGTGTTCGAGGTCCTTCACCCGGTCGACGACCTCCTGCGCCTGGTCGCCGTCGAGTTCCCACCCGGCCTCCTTCGCCCGGGTGAGGACCGTGGCCCGTCCCATCAGCTCGGAGACCACCATGCGGGTGGAGTTCCCGACCCGGGTCGGGTCGACGTGCTCGTAGGCGTCGGCGCGGCGGGCGATCGCCGAGGTGTGGAGGCCCGCCTTGTGGCTGAAGGCGGCCGAGCCCACGTAGGGGTGATGCGGGTCGATGGACGTGTTCGTGATCTCGGCGACGTGGTGCGCGATCGGCGTGAGCCGGGCCAGCTGCTCCTTCGACACGACCTCGATGCCCAGCTTGAGGACGAGGTTGGGGAGGAGGGTGCAGAGGTCGGCGTTGCCGGTGCGTTCGCCGTACCCGTTGACGCATCCCTGGACCTGGACCACCCCGGCTTCCACGGCGGCGAGGGAGTTCGCGACCGCGCACCCACCGTCGTTGTGGAAGTGGACGCCCACCCCGGCCTCGTCCGGCAGGGCGCGGAGCACCTCCTCGACGATGCGCCGGGCCTCGGCGGGCAACGTGCCGCCGTTGGTGTCGCAGAGGACCACCCGCTCGGCCCCGGCATCGTGGGCGGCCCGGACGACCCGGAGGGCGAACTCGGGGTCGTTGCGGTAGCCGTCGAAGAAGTGCTCGGCGTCGAACATCGCCCGCCGGCCCTGTGCCCGGATGAACCCGATGGAGTCCGCGACCATGCGCACCGCCTCGTCGAGCGTGGTCCGCAGGGCCTCCGTGACGTGGTAGTCCCACGCCTTGCCGACGATGCAGACGACGTCGGTGTCCGCGGCGAGCAGGGCGGCGATCTGGTCGTCCTCGGCGGGGTCGGCTCCCACCCGGCACGTCGCCCCGAACGCTACGAGGGTGGCGTGTTCGAGATCGAGGTCCCGGGCAGCGAGGGCGAAGAACTCGTCGTCCTTCGGGTTGGCCCCCGGCCATCCGCCTTCGATGTAGGCGACGCCGAGGCGGTCGAGCTGGCGGGCGATGGCCAGCTTGTCCCGGGCGGTGGGCGACAGGCCCTCGCGCTGCATGCCGTCCCGCAGCGTCGTGTCGTAGATCTCCAGCATGTGTCGGTCTCCGTCGTCGTCGGCCTGCGTCGTCTCGTCCGTCCGTCCCGGGGTCGCACTCCTCCCGGAGGGGTGGAATTGAAAAAGCCTCCGCTCGGCGGAGGCAGTCGGGCGCCCACACCCCTCGCGGGGTGCGCACGCCTACGGAATGACGATGGTGGCCATGGATTCGGGAGTATAGGGCTCGCTCACTGCCGCGTGGTCACCGAAATGATCCCCCGCCGATTCAAGTTTCGGGCGCCGAACCGCCGATGACAGAGGCAGTGCCGCCACGCGGCCGCGTGCGCAGACATCGACATCGACATCACAAGGGGACATTCGCCGATGCGTAGGTTGTTCGGAGCGCTGCTCACCGCAGCACTGGTCATGTGGGGGACGGTGCCGGCGATGGCCCTCCAGGCGGAGTCGCCGAAGTTCGACGTCGCCTACTTCCTCGCCGCCGAGTTCGACGACGTGGAGGTCGACACGGTCCGCAGCCTGAAGGACGCGGGGCTCGGCTACGGCGGGATCCTGCGTCTGACGATCGTCTCGGTGCTCGACGGTCGGACCCTCGACGAGGTCGTCGAGGACGCGCTCGACGAGGACGGCGAGCTCTCCGGAGGGTTCCAGCAACTCCTCCGTGACGCCGATCCCGTCCTCCTGGCGGGGCTGCCGAAGAACCTCGGCCAGATCGTCGCCTCCGCCCACCGCATCGCCAAGGGGCTCGACGGTGGTCCCGACGAGGAGGCGAAGGACGACGCTCCGGACAAGGGCGACAAGGACGACGCTCCGGACAAGGGCAAGAAGGACGACGCTCCGAAGAAGGGCAAGAAGGACGACGCTCCGAAGAAGGGCAAGAAGGACGACGCTCCGGACAAGGGCAAGAAGGACCAGGCACCCGAGAAGGGCAAGAAGGGCGACGATCACGACGACGACGCAGACGACGACGGGTCCGATGCCGACGATTCCGACGAGGACGAGCTGACCCCCGAGGAGTTCGCCGAGCGACTCGCCGAGCTGGAGGCCCGCAAGGAGGCCGCGTACGCCGAGTTCCAGGCGGAGTCCGCGGAGGCCCGCGACCGCCTCCAGGAGGAGAAGAAGGAGCTCTACACGGCGATCGAGGCCCTCACGAAGGAGGTCGAGCTGGAGCTCGCCGAGTTGTACGAGCTGCTCGAGGCCGCCGAGACCGAGGAGGCCGCGGCGGAGATCCGGGCCGAGATGGACGAGGCCCACGCCGAGTTCGAGGCGGACCGCGCCGAGCTCGAGGCCGAGATCCAGGAGCTGCTGGAGGAGCACCAAGAGGAGATCCAGGAGCTCATCGACGAGAAGCACGAGACCTACGACGAGGTGGACGCGGAGATCCGCGAGCTGAAGGAACGTTTCTTCGGCTGATCCCCTCGGGAGCGGGCGGAACCACGGGCCGGTCCTCCGGGGCCGGCCCGTGCGCGTTCGGGGCCTCAAGTCCCGCTGCTGCGTGCCGACATCTTCCAGGAGTCCCGTGGAAGGAAGGGAACGCATGATCGCGCCGCCTGTCCCTGCCGCCGAGGGCGAGCGACTGTCGGAGCTCGACAGCTTCTCGATCCTCGACACCCTGCCCGAGCAGGCCTATGACGACATCACCTACCTCGCCTCACAGATCTGTGACACGCCGATCGCGCTCGTGTCGTTCGTCGACGCCGATCGCCAGTGGTTCAAGTCCCGGGTGGGCTTGGGCATGGCGGAGACGCCGCGTGACGAAGCGTTCTGCGCGCATGCGATCGTCGATCCGGACGAGGTCCTCGTCGTCCCCGACGCCACGGCCGATCCCCGTTTCGTCGACAACCCCCTCGTCGCAGGCGATCCCGACATCCGCTTCTACGCCGGGGCGCCGCTCGTGACCTCGACCGGAAACGCCCTCGGCACGATCTGTGTCATCGACCGGGTCCCCCGTGAGCTGACCCCGGACCAGCGCGCGGCGCTCGAGGCGTTGAGTCGCCAGGTGATGGCACAGCTCGAGCTGCGGCGTGAGCGAGCCCAGGCCGAGCGCGTGGCGTCCGAGCGCACGCGGTACGCGGCGCTCCTGGAGGAGTACCAGCGGATCCTGGAACGCGACATCGAGGAGATGTCCGAACTGTCGATCACCGATCCCTTGACGGGGCTGAAGAACCGCCGGGCCTTTCTCGATCGGCTCCAGGAGGAGCTCGCCCGGTGCGCACGGTACGGGGAGCCGCTCGCCGTCGCGCTGGTCGACGTCGACCACTTCAAGCGGGTCAACGACGCCTTCGGGCACACGGTCGGGGATGCCGTGCTCTCGCAGGTCGCCGACGTGCTGCGCCACAGCGTCCGCACGACCGACCTCGTCGCCCGCTTCGGCGGCGAGGAGTTCGTCGTGCTGCTCCCGAGCACCGACACCGAGGGCGCGCACGTGCTCGCCGAACGGCTGCGGCAGGCGATCGAGGCGGAGCCCTGGGAGGGTGCCACCGTGACCGTCAGCGTCGGTGTCGCGGTCACCACGGCCGGCACCGAGCATCCCGACGAGTTCGTCGCCGCCGCCGACGTGGCGATGTACGCCGCCAAGCAGGCCGGTCGCAACCGGGTGCGGCTCGCCGCCTGAGCGGTAGACACGCTCCGTATCTAGCGACTACGCTGCGTGGCATCACGCCTCGGGGGACCGACGGGGCACCGTCGACAGGAGGAGATGTGATGTCACGCGTGCGCGATATGGCGCCGACGACCAAGCGGAGGCGCCGGCTTCGGACGATTGCGGCTGCGTCGGCGCTGTCGTTGGCGTTCGCCATCCCGGCGTTCGCCGACAACGGAGGCACCCCGAATGCCAAGGCGAGCGACAATGCCGTCGGGAGCTGCTTCGGGGAGGCGCGTGCTGCGTACGTGCAGCGGGTCGAGAATCCTGGCGAGACCTTCTCGGCTCGCAAAGGCAGCAACGCGGTCAGGAACGAGCAGTTCAAGGACAAGTGCAAGGCGGCCAACCACAAGAAGTAGGCCACCAGCCAATGGATCTCGGGGGCGGGATATCCCGCCCCCGATCCGCGTCGTCGTCCGGGCTTTGGTACGCTCACGCCCATGCGGACGACGACGTGGTGGTGGGCCCGGGCACACTGAGGCGCCACTGCGACCAGATCACGTCGACGCCGGTGGCAGCCCACCGGCGTTTTTCATTGGAGGGCCGACATGGATCGAAAGACCGTCTTCTCGGGGCTGCAGCCCACCGGGAACATCCACCTGGGCAACTACCTCGGGGCGCTGCGGAACTGGGTCGACATGCAGGAGACCTACGACTGCATCTACTGCGTCGTGGACCTCCACGCCATCACGATCCCCCAGGATCCCGACACCTTCCGAGCCGACCGCCACGAGGCGGCCAAGGTGCTCATGGCGGTGGGCATCGACCCCAACCGGTCCCTCTTCTACTTCCAGAGCCAGGTGCCCCAGCATTCCGAGCTCGCCTGGATCCTCGGGACGATCACCGGGATGGGCCAGCTCGACCGCATGACCCAGTACAAGTCGAAGGCCGACCAGGCCGGCAACAACCTCGGCCTGTACGCCTACCCGGTCCTCATGGCTGCCGACATCCTGCTGTACCGGGCCAATGCCGTCCCGGTGGGCGAGGATCAGAAGCAGCACCTCGAGCTCACCCGGGACCTGGCCGAGCGCTTCAACCACCGCTTCGGCGAGACGTTCCCGGTCCCCGACCCGATCATCCCCGAGACCGGGGCACGGATCATGTCGCTGCAGGACCCGACGTCGAAGATGTCGAAGTCGGACCCCGACGAGACGAGCCGGATCCTGATCCTCGACGACCCCGACACCATCACGAAGAAGCTGAAGCGGGCGGTCACCGACAGCGGATCGGAGGTGCGGTACGACTGGGAGGAGAAGCCGGGCGTCTCCAACCTCATCGAGATCCTGTCGCTCTGCACCGGCATGGCGATCCCCGCCATCGAGGCCGAGTACGGCTCGTCGGGCTACGGCACCTTCAAGGGTGTCGTCGCCGACGCCGTGATCGAGCGGCTCGCCCCGGTCCGCCGGGCGCACCGGGACCTCGACGACGCCGAGGTCGACCGCCTCATGCGCAAGGGCGCCCTCGACGCCCGCACGAAGGCCGAGGGCTTCCAGGCCGAGGTCCGCCGGAAGGTGGGCCTCTCGGGCTGAGGGCGGCGAAGGGCCCGTTTCGGTAGAGTCCGCGTCGGTGTCACGACTGCGACGGTGGGGGATCATCCCGGCGGCGGCCCTCACGCTGGCCGTCCTCGCCGGCCTGCCCGCCGCCCTGGCCCAGACCGGCCCGGACTTCGTCGTCACCGACTCGTGTCTCGGCACCTCGCACGACACGCCACGAATCGTCGTCGTGGACGAACTCACCGGCCAGGTGACCGCGCCTCCCTCGGTCCAATCGATCGG
>JAWVYO010000067.1:0-13125 GCA_033722675.1 Acidimicrobiia bacterium
CCCGGCGCAGCTCCACCCGGAGGGTCTCGCCCTCGACGTCGAGCTCGTCGTCGGCGTCGCCCTCGCCGAACGTGGTGGCGAGCACCTCGGCGGCGATCTCCTCGCCGTGGGTCTCGAGGGCGTCCCGCAGGGCGGGTGAGGGATCGGACCAGACGACCGCGACGCGGTCGGACACGTCGAGGCCGGCGTCCCGGCGGAGCTGCTGGAGGGACTTCACGACCTCGCGGGCCAGTCCCTCGCGTTCCAGCTCGGGCGTCAGCGTCGTGTCGAGCACCGCCGACATCCGGTCGGCCGACTCGACCTCGACGCCGGCGCGGGGCTCCCGGGCGACGACCACGTCGTCGAGACCGATCGTCTCGCCGGCCACCTCGACGGTGCCGCCGTCGATCAGGCGGGCGACGGCGTCCTCGCCCAGCGCCTCGATGGCCGTCGCCACCTCCTTCACGCGGGGGCCGAGCCGGGGCCCGAGGATCCGGAAGTTCGCCTTCGCGGACAGGTGGGCGTGGGCCTGCTCGTCCTCGGAGGTGGCCACGCGCTTCACGTTGAGCTCCTCGGCCACGAGGTCGGCGTGGGCCTCCACGGCACGCCGTATCTCGGCGTCGTGGGACACGACCGTCAGGCCGGGGAGGGGCTGACGGATCTTGATCTGGGACTGGACCCGCAGCGAGCGCCCCAGGGAGACGACCTCGCGGACCACGTCCATGTCCGACTCGAGGCGATGGTCGATCAGGGCCTCGTCCGCCTCGGGGTAGTCCTCGTGGTGCACGCTGGCAGGGCCGTCGCCGGCGCGCTTGTCCACCACGAGGTCCTGATACATGGCCTCGGTCACGAAGGGCAGGACCGGGGCCATGAGGCTCGCGAACGTCACGAGGACGTCGTAGAGCGTGGCGAAGGCGGCGAGCGTGTCGGGGCCCGACTCCTCGTCCCGACCCCAGAACCGCCGCCGAGAGCGGCGGATGTACCAGTTCGTGAGGTCGTCGACGAACTCGATGAGCGGCGGGATGACGTTGTAGAGGTAGTAGCCCTCCATCTCGTCGTTCACCCGCTTCACCAGGCTCTGGAGGACCGAGAGGATCCAGCGGTCGATCTCGGGGCGATCGACGGCGGCGGGAGCCGCCCCCAGGTCGTCGACGGTGAGCCCGTCCGCCTCGGCGTAGGTGGTGAAGAAGGAGTAGGCGTTCCAGTAGGGGAGCATGACGGTCCGCACCACCTCCCGGACGCCCGCCTCCGAGAACCGCAGCGGTTCGGCGCGGACCACGGGGGAGTCGATGAGGTACGCCCGGAGGGCGTCGGCGCCGGTCGCCTCGATCACCTCGAAGGGGTCGGGGTAGTTCTTGAGGCTCTTCGACATCTTCCGGCCGTCCTCGGCGAGGATCATCCCGTTCACGACGCAGTTCTTGAACGGGATCGTGTCGAAGATGGCCGCGGCGTGGACGACGAGGGTGTAGAACCATCCCCTCGTCTGGTCCAGGCCCTCGGCGATGTAATCGGCGGGGAACTTGCGCTCGAAGGTCTCCCGGTGCTCGAAGGGGTAGTGGTTCTGGGCGTAGGGCATCGCCCCCGACTCGAACCAGACGTCGAGCACCTCGGGGACGCGGGCCATCGTGCCGCCGCAGGACTCGCAGGCGAACGTGACCTCGTCGACGTAGTGCTTGTGCAGGTCGTCGAGGCGGACGCCCGACCGCTCCTCCAGCTCGTCGATCGAGCCGATGCACACCCGTTCGTCGCAGCCGTCGCACAGCCACACGGGGATGCACGAGCCCCAGTAGCGGTTGCGGCTGATGGCCCAGTCGCGCGCTCCCTCGAGCCAGTTCCCGAATCGGCGCGATCCGACGTACTCGGGGACCCAGTGGACCTGCTCGTTCAGGGCCGCCATCCGGTCGCGGAACCGTTCCACGGCGACGTACCAGGTGGGGACCGCCTTGTAGATGAGCGGCGTGTCCGTGCGCCAGCAGAAGGGGTAGGCGTGGGTGATCGTGCCGCTCTGGACGAGGGCGCCCCGCTCCTGGAGGAGACGCGTCAGCGCCGGGTCGGCCTCCTTCACGTTGACGCCGGCGACGTCGGGCACCTCGTCGGTGAAGCGGCCCTCGGCGTCGACGGGATCGACGATCACGTCGAGCCCGGCCTCGCCGAACGCCAGGAAGTCGGCCTCGCCGTAGGCGGGTGCCATGTGGACCAGTCCGGTGCCCTCATCGGTCGTGGTCTCCTCGGAGGCGATCACGACGAAGGCGCCGGCGGCGGCACGGTCGGCGAAGTAGTCGAAGGCCGGCCGATATCGGGCGCCGAGCAGCTCGGAGCCCCGTGCCTCGGCGGACGGCACCGGCGGCTCGTCCCCGAAGTAGGCGGCGACCCGGGCCTCGGCGAGCCAGTACCGCCCGTCGAGGCCGCCCAGCTCGCCGTCGATCCGCACGTACCGGATGTCCTCGCCGACGGCGACGCCGAGGTTGGAGGGCATGGTCCACGGCGTCGTGGTCCACACGAGGAGGTGGTCGCCCGCCTCGAGCGGACCGGCGCCCTCGGTGACCTCGAGCCGGACGGTGATCGACGGGTCCTCGACGTCGCGGTACGCGCCGAGGTTCACCTCGAAGTTCGACAGCGGCGTGGCGGCGCCGAACGAGTACGGCAGCACCTTGAAGTCCTGGTAGACGAGGCCCTTGTCCCAGAGCTGCTTGAAGACCCACCACACCGACTCCATGAAGTCGGGGTCCATGGTCTTGTAGTCGTCCTCGAAGTCCACCCAGCGTCCGATGCGGCGGGTGATCGCCTCCCAGACCTCGGTGTTGGCCATCACGCGGGCCCGGCACGCCTCGTTGAACGCCGCCACGCCGTACGCCTCGATGTCCGCGGGGCCCTCCAGGCCCAGCTCCTTCTGCACCTCCATCTCGATGGGGAGGCCGTGGGTGTCCCATCCGAAACGGCGTTCGACCCGATGGCCGCGCATCGTCCAGTAGCGGGGGACGATGTCCTTGAGGACCCCGGCCAGGAGGTTGCCGTAGTGGGGACTCCCCGTCGGGAAGGGTGGCCCGTCGTAGAAGGAGAACTCGCTGTCGGCCGGCCGCATCGAGACCGAGGTGGCGAAGGCGTCGAGCTCGTCCCAGAGGTCGAGGATGCCGCGCTCGAGGGAGGGGAAGTCGACGGTCGGCGGTACACGGGTGAAGGGGCTGGGCATCGGTTCCTCGTCGTTCGGTCGTCGTGTGACCGGGACGAGGCGTGGCCCCGCGGTACCACCCGGCTTGCCGTTTCCGGCCGCTCGTTGGCCCCGTGTCGTGGGGTGACGGCGGGTAGTACGCCGGGCCGGGCCCGTCTCCTCCCGCGGCTCGGGGGTGATGTCCGCTGCGGCCGGGGGTGCCGGGCTTCCACCACCCCCGGCTCGCTCGACCCCCGGAGCCCGCGCGGTGCGTCCCCGTCGTCGCCGTGGCCGAAAGCGTAGCCGCCCGGGCACGGCGGGCGGTACCGTCACGCCGTGGCCTTCGTCCCCGACGACTTCACCGTCCCCCAGGGACTCGAGGGGCCCGGGTTCCGCCTCGAGCCGCTCGGTCCCCAACACAACGAACGGGATCACGCCGCGTGGATGTCGAGCGTCGGCCACATCCGTGCCACGCCCGGCTTCCCGAACGGGACATGGCCCTCCCCGATGTCGCTCGAGGAGAACCTGGCCGACCTCGAGCGGCATGCCGACGACTTCGCGACGCGTCGCGGCTTCACCTACTCCGTGGTCGACGGCGACGCCGTGATCGGCTGCGTGTACGTGTACCCCTCCGACCACCCCGACCACGACGCCGAGGTGCGGTCGTGGGTCACCGCCGAGCGGGCAGCGGTCGACGGACCGGTCCGCCGGGTCGTGGCCGACTGGTTGGCGACCTCCTGGCCCTTCGCCGCCCCCCGCTACGAGGGACCGGGCGTGTGATCCGGGCGGCCGACGGCGGGGTGGTCGTGGAGGTCTGGGTCGTTCCCGGGGCGTCTCGCGACGAGGTGGCCGGCATCCACGACGGCGCGGTCCGCCTGCGGGTGGCCGCTCCGCCGGAGGGCGGGAAGGCGAATCGGGCGGCGGCTCGCCTGCTCGCCGAGCACCTCGGAGTGCGCCGTGCCCGGGTCGTCGAGGGCCACACGTCGCGTCGCAAGGGCGTGTTCGTCCGGGGAGTGGACCCGGCGACGGCACGCGCCGCCGTGGGCCGACTCGCCGACTGAGGGGGCCGGACGGCCCTGGTGCGGTCGGGGGCCCGTGCTACGCTCCCGGCTCGTCCAGGGAGGTCCCGTGTCCCGCGAACTCGCCGAATCCACCATCGACCGGTTCCGCAAGCGCCTCGAGGACGAGCGCGCCCGGCTGGAGGGCCTCATCGAGGAGATCGAGCACGAGCAGGAGGCCGTCCGGCTGTCGGAGACGTCGTCGGAGCGCAGCCCCGACCCCAACACCGCCGAGGGCGGGTCGTTGGCCTTCGAGATGGAGAAGGAGCTCTCGCTCGCCGCCAACGCCCGCGACCTCCTCGGTCAGATCGAGGAGGCGCTCCAGCGGATCGAGGACGGCACCTACGGCGACTGTGCCCGGTGCGGTGACCCGATCCCGGTCGCCCGGCTCGACGCCCTGCCCTACACGAAGCTCTGTGTGAGCTGCGCGTCCCAGCGGCGGTGAGCGGACGCACCATCGCGCTGGTCGCCGCCGGCGCCGTCCTCGTCGTCGACCAGCTGACGAAATGGTGGGTGGTCGCCACGCTCCCCGGCGACCCGATCGTCCTCGTCGACGGCGTGCTCCAGCTGCGCTACGTGCGCAACACCGGCGCCGCCTTCGGGATCCTCGAGGGCGCGGGCTCCATCATCGCCCTCGTCGCCGTCGCCACCGGCGTGCTCATCGTCGCCGCCGTCCGACGCGACCCCGGCCGGTGGGAGTCGCTGGCGCTCGGGCTCGTCGGTGGGGGTGCGATGGGGAACCTCGTCGACCGGGTGTTCCGCGGTGACGGACTCCTCGACGGCGCCGTCGTCGACTGGTTCGACCTCGACTTCTTCCCCGCCTTCAACGTCGCCGACTCGGCCATCACGGTCGGGGCGTTCCTGGCCGTCGGCCTGGCGTTCCTCGTGGGATCGGACGACGACGAGCCGGCGGTCGAGGCCGCCGGTCCGGGTCCCGGCGTCGAGGGATGACCGCGGTCGACCGGGCGGTTCCCGTCGATCTCGACGGCGAGCGAGCCGACCGGATCCTGGCGGTGCTCGGGGAGATCTCGCGAGCCGACGCCCGTGCGCTCGTGACCGCGGGCGACGCCACCTTCGACGGCGTCGCGGTCAAGCCTGCCGACCGCATCGCCGCCGGCACGCGGCTCGTGAGCCCCCTGCCGGTCCCCGAGGCGCCGCTGGAGCCGGAGCCGGTGCCCTTCGGCGTCGTCCACGAGGACGACCACCTCGCCGTCGTCGACAAGCCGGCGGGGATCACCGTTCATCCGGGGGCGGGTCGGCGGACCGGGACGCTCGCGGCGGGCATCCTGCACCGGTGGCCGCGGGTGCGGGGTGTGGGGGAGGAGGGGCGATGGGGGCTCGTCCACCGGCTCGATCGCGACACCTCGGGCCTGCTGCTCGTGGCGCTGACCGTCGAGACGCATGCCGACCTGCAGGCGATGCTGCGGCGCCGGGAGGTGACCCGCGTCTACCTGGCGCGTGTGCGGGGGCGACTCGACGCCGCCACCGGCACCATCGACGCGCCGATCGGTCGGGATCCGCGGTCGCCGACGCGGTTCCGGGTCGACCGGGGCGGGCGGCCCGCCAGGACCCATTACGAGGTCCTCTCCGACGACGGCGACGGATCACTGCTGCGGGTCACGCTCGAGACGGGCCGGACGCACCAGATCCGGGTGCACCTGCGGTCGATCGGGCACCCGGTGCTCGGCGACCCGGTGTACGGCCGCTCCGACGAGGCCCCCCGGCTCTGGCTCCACGCCGCCCGGCTCGCCTTCACCCATCCGGTCACGGGTGCCGACGTCGACGTCGAGTCGCCCCTGCCGGCCGACCTCGCCGGCGACGGGGCCTAGCCGAAGAAGAGCCTGGCCGTCTCGAAGAGGTCGGCGTCCACGCCCCGGATCTCGGCGCACGCGTCCGTCAGGTCGACGGGGACGATCTCGGCTCCGCGGAGGGCGACCATCACCCCGGTCTCCCCGCGGGCGGCGAGCCGTCCGGCGGCGACGCCGAGGCGGCTGGCCAGGACGCGGTCGAAGGCCGTCGGGGTCCCGCCCCGCTGGAGGTGTCCGAGCACCGTCACCCGGGTCTCGTAGCCGGTGAGCTCCTCGATGACGGGCGCGATCTGATACGCCACGCCGCCCAGCCGCTCGAACCCGAACTGGTCGGTGGGGAGGTCGACCTCTTCCGGCGGCGTCACCCCCTCGGCGACGACGACGATCGAGTAGCTGTGGCCCTGACGGTGGCGCCGGCGAATGACCTTCGCCACGTCCTCGAGCTCCATTTCGTGTTCGGGGATGAGGATGGCGTCGGCGCCCGACGACATGCCGGCGTACGTGGCGATCCAACCCTTCGTCCGACCCATCACCTCGACGAGGATCACCCGGTTGTGGGCCTCGGCGGTGGTCGTGAGCCGGTCGATGGCGTCGGAGGCGATCTGCACCGCCGTGTCGAAGCCGAACGTGAAGTCGGTGGACGCGATGTCGTTGTCGATGGTCTTGGGGACGCCCACGATCGGCACACCCTCCCGGCTCAGCTGGAGCGCCGTCAGCAGGGTCCCGTCGCCGCCGATGACGACGAGCGCGTCGATGTCGTTCTGGCGGAGCGTTCGCTCCACGCTGGTGAACCCGTCGCCGTGGACGTAGGGGTCGCGGCGGCTCGTGCCGAGGATGGTTCCGCCCCTGCCGAGGATGCCCCGGACGTCGTCCCGATCGAGGGGCCGGGTCGAGCCGTCCATGAGGCCCTCCCAGCCGTTCAGGATCCCCAGGACCTCGGTGTCGGGCTCCTTCGTGGCGGCGGCGACCACGCCGCGGATGACGGCGTTCAGCCCGGGGCAGTCGCCGCCGGCGGTGAGCACTCCGATGACGGGCATGGCGGGATCAGTAGAGGAACATCGGCTTGCCGGCGAGATGACGGACCCGGGGGCGGAGCTGGGCCACGTCGTACAGCTCGTCGACGTCCACCCGCTTGACGCCCTCGCCGGTCACCCCGATGGGCACGTTCGTGTAGGTGCCGCCCCGGAGGGCGACCATCCGCCCCGACGCGCCCTCCATCGCCAGATCGGCCGCCATCGCGGCGTAGTTGAAGCCGACCATGAGGTCGAGGGAGTCCGGACGTCCCGAGCGCGCCAGGTAGCCGATCGACTGGTTGATGATGTTCACGCCGGTGATGTCCTTGATCATGGCGCCGCACTCCACGCCGATGCCGCCGAGCTTGCGATGTCCGTAGGCGTCGGCCTCACCGGAGAGGGCCATCTCGCCGCCCTCGAGGGTGGCGCCCTCGGAGATCGTCATCATGGCGTAGTTGGAGGGGTTGGCCCGGCGATCCTCCAGGAGGAGCTCCGCCAGCCGGTTCACGTCGACGGGGACCTCGGAGATCACCGCCCGGTCGACACCAGCGAGGTACGCCGTGATGAGCGAGGTCTCGCCGCTGTAGCGGCCGAACAGCTCCACGACGGCGATCCGCTCGTGGGACCCGGTGCTCGTGCGGAGGTTGTGGATGAATTCGACGCCGCGGCTGACCGCCGTCGAGAAGCCGACGCAGTAGTCGGTGCCGTGGACGTCGTTGTCCATCGTCTTGGGGATGGCGATCGTCGGGACCCCCTCCTCGTGGAGGCGCAGCGCGTAGGAGAGGGTGTCGTCGCCGCCGATGGGGATGAGCACGTCGATGCCCTGGGACTCGATCACCCGGACCGCGTGGTCGGTGAAGTCGAAGGGGCCGTCGCCGTCGGCGCGATCGGCGAGGAACTCGGGGACCTCCTGGGGTCGGACCCGCCCGGGGTTCGTTCGCGAGGAGTGCAGGAACGTCCCGCCCGTCCGGTCGACGGTGCGGACCCGCGCCCGGTCGAGGGGGATCATGTACTCGGCGACCGTCTCGGGATCGTCGGGGTCGACGTAGAGCGTGCCGGCCCAGCCCCGACGGATGCCGATGACCTCGTGGCCGTGGTCGGAGACGCGGTTCACGACGGCCTTGATCACCGGGTTGAGCCCGGGGACGTCGCCGCCGCCCGTGAGGATGCCGATCCGCATCAGGCCCGGGCCCCGGCGTGGGGGATGGATGCGTCGAACGAAGCCATGGTCGTCTCCCAAGATGTGCGGTCGCGACGAGCCTACCGGAGCCTGGAACCGGTTCCGCGCCGGGCCGGGCACCGCGCCGGACAGGTCTCGATCGCGGCTGGTAGGGTCCCGGGTTACACGGCTGTAACTCGGGAGCCCGCGGGTGCGCGACGACGGATTCGTCCATCTCCATCTCCATACGGAGTACTCGATGCTCGACGGCGCCGCCCGGGTCGGCGACGTGGCCGACGCCGTCGCCGCCGACGGACAGCCCGCCGTCGCGGTGACCGACCACGGCGTCCTCTACGGCGCGGTCGACTTCTATCGCACCGTCTCCGACCGGGGGCTCACGCCGATCATCGGCATGGAGGCCTACCTCACACCGGGATCGCGCTTCGACCGGCCGCCGCGCCGCGACGACATCCGGTACCACACGACGCTGCTCGCCGTGAGCCAGACCGGGTACGAGAACCTCGTCGAACTGGCGTCGCGCGCCTATCTCGAGGGCTTCTACTACAAGCCCCGGATGGACCGCGAACTGCTCGCGGCCCACGCCGAGGGGATCGTCGCGACGTCGGGATGCCTGGGCGGACACGTGCCCCAGCTCCTGGCGCCGGACGCCTACGACGAGGAGGGCAACGTCGGCGGCGCCCGCGACTTCGACGCCGCGCTGGAGGCCGCGGCGATGTACCAGGACATCTTCGGGCGGGAGAACTTCTTCATCGAGATCATGGACCACGGCGTCGACGCCCAGCGGCGGGTCCTGCCCGACCTCCTCGAGATCTCCCGGCGCATCGGGGCGCCGCTGCTGGCCACCAACGACGTGCACTACACCCACGCGGAGGAGGCCGAGGCCCACGACGCCCTGCTCTGCATCCAGACCGGCGCCCAGATGGACGACGACGACCGGTTCCGCTTCCAGGGGGGCGGCTACTTCGTGAAGTCGGCGCGCGAGATGCGTCGGCTGTTCCCCGACGACGAGTTCCCGGGAGCGTGCGACAACACGCTCCTGATCGCCGAACGCGCCGACGTGTCCATGGAGTTCGGGAACATCCTCCTGCCGCAGTTCCCGGTGCCCGAGGGACACACGGAGGCGTCGTACCTGCGGGAGCTCGTGATGGAGGGTGCCCGGTGGCGGTACGGGTCGTCGCCGGCCGGTGAGGTCGTCGACCGGATCGACCACGAACTCGCCGTCATCGAGGACATGGGGTTCCCCGCCTACTTCCTCATCGTCTGGGACCTCATCCGTCACGCCCGGGAGCAGGGGATCCGGGTGGGCCCCGGCCGGGGCAGCGCGGCGGGTTCCATCGTGTCGTACTGCCTGCGGATCACCGACCTCGACCCCCTGGCGTACGGCCTCATCTTCGAACGGTTCCTCAACCCCGGACGCCGGGAGATGCCCGACATCGACATGGACTTCGACGAGCGCTACCGCGGCGAGATGATCCGCTACGCCGCCCAGCGGTACGGCACCGACCACGTGGCACAGATCATCACCTTCTCCACCATCAAGGGCCGCCAGGCGCTGCGGGACTCGGCCCGGGTGCTCGGGTACCCCTACGCCGTGGGTGACAAGGCGGCCAAGGCGATGCCTCCGGCGATCCTCGGCAGGGAGGCCACGCTCGGCCAGTGCCTCGAGGCGCCCGGAGACGACGTCGATCAGGCTGAGAAGGACCACTACGCCAACGCGGCGGGCCTCAGAGAGCTCTACGAGGGCGATCCCGACAGTCGGCGGGTCATCGACACCGCCCGCGGGCTGGAGGGACTGCGTCGCCAGGACTCGATCCACGCCGCCGCGGTGGTGATCTCACCGAGGCCGCTGACGTCCATCGTGCCCATCCAGCAGAAGGGGGAGGACAGCGAGGTCGTCACGCAGTTCGAGATGCACGCCATCGAGAGTCTCGGCCTCCTGAAGATGGACTTTCTCGGGCTTCGGAACCTCACCACCATCGAGCGCGCCCTCGACCTGGTGGAGGACTCGACGGGGACGCGTCCCGACATCGACGCCGTCCCCCTCGACGACCCGAAGGTCTACGAGATGCTGTCGGACGGCGACTCCATGGGCATCTTCCAGATGGAGGGCGCCGGGATGCGGTCGCTCATGCGGAACCTGCGGCCCGACCGGTTCGAGGACGTCATCGCCCTGATCTCCCTCTATCGGCCGGGGCCCCTGGGAGCGGGGACGCACACCCTCTACGCCGATCGCAAGAACGGCCGGGCCCCGGTCGAGTACCCGCACCCCGACCTCGAGCCCGCCCTGCGCGACACGTACGGGATCATGGTGTACCAGGAGCAGGTCATGCAGGCGGCGCAGATCATCGCCGGGTTCTCCATGGCCGAGGCCGACCGGCTCCGCAAGGCCATGGGCAAGAAGAAGACCTCGGTCATGGACGAGCAGCGGGAGCGGTTCGTGGCCGGCTGTGCGCGCATGGGCCACGACGAGGACTTCGCCCGGTCGCTGTTCGACGACATCGCCCACTTCGCCGGGTACGGGTTCAACAAGTCGCACGCCGCGGGCTACGGACTCGTCGCCTACCAGACCGCCTGGCTGAAGGTCCACTACCCGGCCGAGTACATGGCGGCGCTGCTCACGTCCTCGAAGCGGGACAAGGACCGCACCGCCCTCTATCTGAACGAGTGCCGGACGATGGGCGTGAACGTCCTCGTCCCCGACATCAACCGCTCCGAGATCGACTTCGTGGCCCGCGACGGCGAGATCCCGTTCGGGCTGTCGGCCATCCGCAACGTGGGTGAGGGCGTGGTCGAGCTGATCACGACGGAGCGTCGCAAGAACGGCCCCTTCGTCGACTTCCAGGACTTCGTGAACCGGGTCGACCTCAACGTCCTCAACAAGCGCACGGTCGAGTCGCTCATCAAGGCCGGTGCCTTCGACTCGCTCGGGATCACCCGCCGCGGCCTCCTCGAGCAGTACGAGCAGATCATCGACGCGGTCGTGGCCCGCCGGCGCGCCGAGGACATGGGCCAGTTCAGCCTGTTCGGCTCCGAGGAGCCCGCCCTCGAGACCACCGCCTTCGAGTTCTCCGACCGCGAGTGGGACAAGGCCGTCAAGCTCGGGTTCGAGAAGGAGATGCTCGGCCTCTACGTGTCCGACCATCCGCTCTTCGGGGTGGAGGGAGTGCTGCGAAGCCTCGTCACGTGCGGGATCCCCGCCCTCCTGGAGGAGAGCGACGGCGCCCAGGCGGCGGTCGGCGGCCTCGTGCAGGGGATCACCCGGCGATTCACCCGCAAGGGGGACCCCATGATCTTCTTCCAGCTCGAGGATCTCGAGGGCGGCGTGGAGGTGGTCTGCTTCCCGCGCACGGTGAACGAGTTCGGCCCGCTCGTGCGCGACGACGCGATCCTCGTCGTGTCGGGCCGGGTCGATCAGCGGGGCGACTCGGTCAAGCTGATCGCGCAGCGGATCGTGGAGCCCAACCTGTCGGTGGAGCGCGTGGTCCGGCTGCGGATCCCCGCTGCGCGGATGTCACGCGATCTCGCCGAGCACCTCAAGGCCGTGCTCGCCAACCACCCGGGCACCGCCCCGGTGTTCCTCCACCTGGACGGTGCGGGTGACGACACGGTGGTGCGGCTCGGCCAGGACCATTGCGTGGAGGCCCGCACCGCGCTGTACGCCGAACTCCGTGAGCTGCTCGGGCCCGGCGCCCTCCTCTGAGTCACGCCACCAGGTCGGCGAGGTCGGCGCCCTCCGTCGCCTCCACGAGCGCCGCCAGCCGGTCGAGGTCGGTGGGCGACGCTGTCAGCCACGGGACGACGGCGGGGACCACGCCGTAGCGCTCCGTGAACTCCCCGCGCACGTCGGCCTGGCGCTGCGCGTCGGCGGCCCACCGCCGGAGGTTCGACTCGAGGGCCTCGGCGGCGGCCGGGGGTCCGGGGACGGCGTCGTGGTCGGCCCGCCACGTCAGCGGCAGGGCCCGGTTGAAGACCACGGTGCGGGGCTCGGACGCCGTGTCGGGCAGCTCGCGGAAGAACCGGATCGCTTCGCGCACCGGCGTCGGGTCGGCCGTGGTCACGAGCACCGTCGTGGCACCGGCGAGATGCCGCTCCACCTGCTTCGCCCGGCGGGAGATGCCGTCGTAGGCGGTGCGGAGGTCGAGGAGGAACTCGGCCACGTCCTCGAGCAGGGGGCCGCCGAGGATGGTGTCGGCCACCTTGAGCACCGGTCGGGCCGTCAGCGAGTAGATCGCCCGCCGGCCGGGGATGCGCGGCCCGGTGAGCCATGTGAGGATCCGGCCGCCGACGAGGGTGCGCATGCGGCCCGGGGCCGCGAAGAAGTCGATGCCGCCCGCGGAGGGGGGCGTGTCGACCACGACGAGGTCGAACTCGTCGGACTCGAGGTGCCCCGCCATCTCCTCGGAGGCGGCGTAGGCCTGGCCGGCGGGGAACCGATCGGCCACGGCGCGGAAGAACCGGCTCGCCACGAGGCGGTCGACCGTGTCGGGGTCGGCGTGGCGCCGGATGATGGCCTCCCAGGAGGCGGAGGCGTCGAGCATGGCGGCGGCCAGGTGGCCCTCACCGGGGGTGGGTGTGGGATCGTTGCCGAGGTGCTCGAGGCCGAGGGCGTCGGCGAGGCGCCGGGCCGGGTCGACCGTGAGCACGAGGGTCCGGACCCCGGCGCGCGCCGCGGTGACCCCGAGGGCGGCGGCGACGGTGGTCTTGCCGACCCCACCCGCCCCGGCGACCAGCACGGCCCGGGTCACGGCGCACCCCACAGGTCGGCGAGGCGCGCCGTGACCTCGCCCGGCGTCATGAGCCCGAACAGGAACGGGAGTTCCGTGGCGGGCGGGAGCCGTTCGATCCAGGCGCGCTGGCCGGCGTGGAGCCCCCGGTGGAGCAGCGCGGCGCGGCGATGGGGGCCGTCGGGGAGTCCGTCGACCACGTCGCCGTCGACGGG
>JAWVYO010000068.1:0-12935 GCA_033722675.1 Acidimicrobiia bacterium
GCCCCCCCGCCTTGAGGGGGGGTTCTTTACCTTGGTTTTCCGCCCGGGGGTCTGGGTGAGCCGCCCTAATCTGACCTTCCGTTTTCCACTGGTGGCCCAGGCGGGCCCCGGGCGGGGGCCCCCCTCGCCTCGCTCCGCTCGGCACCCCCCCCCGCACGCGGGGGGAGACCCTCACACCACGCCTGGAGCACCGCGCAGCAGACCGAAGCGCAGAACGGCCGGGGCGGGGCAGGGGCCCCGCCTCCGGAGGAGGGCCGACCGGCGTCTGTTCGGCGGCGCAGCCGCCGAAGTCGGCCCGGGAAGAAGGGAGGGAACGCCCCGAGCGGAGCGGGTCGAAACGATCAGGCGTCCGACGTCTCCAACCGCAACGCGCCGGCGTGATGGCGGATGCGTTCGATCACCAGGACGGCGACGAGCAGACCCACGGCCAGGCCGACGGCCACGACGGCGTCGAGGTCGGGGAACAGGACGACGGCGACGACCATCAGGATCGACCCGACGATCCGCTCGACGAGCACGACCCCGCCCGCCCGGAGATGGACGGCGACCGTAGCGAGCAGGAACAGGCTGAACCCCGTGGCGAGGCCGAAGCGGCCGACGGTGGCGAGGGCCTCGTCGGGATGGGCGACGGCCTCCTCGAGGGCGACGGCGAAGGCCACGATCCCGTACACGATCGGATAGTGGCCGAACGTGTAGAGGTCGCGGGCGAAGGACATGCGCTTCACCCGGGAACGGGAACGAAGCCACTCCTCGGTCGTCTCGACGAACCAGTCGAAGTAGGCCCACCACAGCGCCAGTGACCCGGTGACGCCGAGCACGATGGCGGTGACGACCAGGCCGGTCCTCGGCAGGGCCTGGCTGGCGACGCCGACGGCGATGAGGGTCTCGCCGAGGGCGATGATCACGATGAGGCCGTGGCGTTCTGCGAAGTGGCCGGGGGCGATGCGGAACACGGCGCCACGCTCGGCGGCGATCCCCGACATGGCCAGCACGACGAGGGCGGCGAGGTAGACGAAGGGACGGGCGCCCTCGTCGACGAATCCCGCCGCGCCGACGAGCAGGGTGCCGGGCACCACGAGCGGGAAGTATGTCAGCAGCGCCCGCTGATGACCCCGGTCGGCACGCAACCCGAACCAGTAGAGCGCGAGGCCGATGGCCATCGTGAGCACGTAGGACACCGTGAACCACGGGGCTCCGTCGGCATCGAGGGCGTCGGGCACGCCGCGGGCCATGAAGAAGGCCGTCGCCGTGGCCGCCAGGATGCCGACGCGGTTCCAGCGGTTGTCCATGTCGATGGCGTTCGCCACCCACGTGAACTGCGACCAGGCCCACCAGACGACGGCGAAGACGAGTGCCGCCCCGCCGTAGGCCGAGACCTCGTGGCGGTGCACGACGTAGGCGACGATCTGCGTGATCGCGTAGACGAAGACGAGGTCGAAGAAGAGCTCGAGGAACGTCGCCTTGCGGTCCTCAACGGTGTCCATGCGGCGGGAGCGTACTCGGACCCATCGGCGATCGGCGATGGTCGCGTGGGACCCACGGCACGGCCCCTCCACAGAACCTCACCTCCGGTCCCTGGCATGCGCACATGCGCACACGGACCATGGCCCCATCGACGTCCCCATGAGGGAAGGACATGCCGGAAGCCGACGCTCCGACACGCATCGAGGTCAGCCCGCCACCGGGACCGCCGCCCCGGGTGGGGATCACCCGTCGTTCGTTCCTCGGGCTCTCCGCCGCAGCGGCCGCCGCGATGGCGGTGTTCGGGCGGACCGCCCGCGCCGCCATCGACCGGCTTCCGTGGATCCAGCGCACCGACGTGGTCACCACCCACTCGGTGTGCGACATGTGCCCCTGGCGCTGCGGCATCCTCGTCCACAGCGTCGACGGGCGGATCGTCAAGATCGACGGGAATCCGGCGGACCCCAAGAGCCGGGGCCACCTGTGCGCCCGCGGCCAGGCCGGGATCTCGTTCCTCGAGGACCCGGACCGGCTCCGCACCCCTCTGATCCGCACGGGGGAACGCGGCGAGGGCCGCTTCCGCGAGGCCTCGTGGGAGGAGGCCCTCGACCGGATCGCATCCGGCATGCTCGACATCGCCGAGCGCCACGGCCCCGAGGCGATCGCCTTCCTGGGGCACACGTCGGGCGACACCTGGTTCGTCGAGTATCTCGCCCAGGCGTGGGGGTCCCCGAACGCGGCGAAGCCGTCGTCGTCGCTGTGCACGAGTCCTCGCGAGGAGGCGGCGCTGCTCACCGTCGGCCGGGCCATCGGCGGCCACGAGCCCGTCGACTGGGAGGGCGTCGAGGCGATCGCCCTCATCGGGTCGCACGTCGGCGAGGACGCCCGGAACACCCTCATGCAGGACTTCTCCTCCGCCCGCGCCCGCGGGGCGAAGGTGGTCGTGGTGGATCCCCGCCTGTCCACGGCCGCCTCGAAGGCCGACCTGTGGCTGCCCATCAAGCCGGGAACCGACACGGCGCTCCTGCTGGCATGGATGAACGTCCTCATCACCGAGGGCCGCTACGACGCCGAGTACCTCGACCGGTACGCATCCGGCTTCGACGAGCTCGCCGCCCACGTCGCCGACACCACTCCCGAGTGGGCGGCACCGATCACCGACCTCGACCCCGGGCTCATCCGGGAGTCCGCCCGGATGCTGGGCGACCGCCGCCCCCGCAGCGTCGTCGTCCCGGGCCGACATGTCACCTGGTACGGCAACGACACCCAGCGCATGCGGGCCGTCTACATCGTCGACGCCCTGCTCGGCGCCTGGGGCCGGGAGGGCGGCCTCTACTTCAACGCCAGCCCCTACCTGGAGCCGTATCCGCACCCGGCCTTCACGGTCGCAGGCTCCGCCGGCGGCTGCTCCGCCGATCCCGGAGCCGAGGAATCCGACGAGCTGCCGGCCGGACCCACCGGGAAGCACCGGGCGGACGGGGTCAGAGAGACGTTCCTGCGCGGGCCCACGGCACTCCAGGAGCTCGTCCCGCCCATGATCACCGGTGACCCGTACCCGATCACCGGACTCGTCGCCTACGGGATCAACCTGCTGCACAGCATCCCGGACCCGGAGCGGACCCGGGAGGCGCTGCGAAGGCTCGACCTCGTCGTGGCCATCGACGTGCTGCCCCAGGACCACATCGCCTGGGCCGACGTGGTGCTCCCCGAGGCGACCTACCTCGAACGGCACGACGATCTGTGGGCCGTCGGCCACAAGACCCCGTACATCGCGATGCGTGAGCCCGCCATCCCGCCGATGTACGACACGAAGCCGGGATGGTGGATCGCCCGAGAGCTCGGGCTGCGACTGGGTCTCGAGCGCTGGTTCCGATGGGAGACCGCCGAGGAGTATCTCGATCGGCGGCTCATCTCCATCGGCTCCAGCCTCGACCGGATGCGGGAGGAGGGGGGCATCGCCGTCCAGGACGGCGCGCCCTACCTCGGGGACGTCGATACTCCCTTCCCGACGCCGACGGGCACGATCGAGCTCGTCTCGACCACCCTCGGCGAGGCAGGACACGCCCCCCTCCCCCGTTACGAGCCGATCGAGGAGCCCCCGGCCGGCCACTACCGCCTGCTCTACGGGCGACATCCGGCGCACACGTTCGCCAAGACGCAGAACACGCCGGTGCTCCACGAGTTGTTCCCCGAGAACGCCGTGTGGCTGAACGCCACCGAAGCCGCCCGACTCGGCTTCCACCAGCGCCAGGAGGTCTGGCTCGAGAACCAGGACGGGGCCGTTCAGGGGCCCGTCGCCGTCCGCACGACCGAGCGGATCCGGCCCGACTGCGTGTTCATGGTCCACGGGTACGGCCACCGGGCCCCGGGCATGACCCGGGCCGACGGCCGGGGCGCGTCCGACACCGCACTGCAGACCCGCTACGTCCTCGACCCGATCTGCGGGGGTGCGGGCATGCGGGTCAACAGCGTGCGGATCCACACGGAGGCGCCGGCATGACCCGCTACGCCATGGCCGTCGACGTCGACCGGTGCCTGGGCTGCGAGGCCTGTCTCGTCGCCTGCAGCGTCGAGAACCGGCTGCCGCTCGGATCCCACCGGCTTCGCATCCGGGAGACCGCGACCGGCGCCTTCCCCGACGTCACGGTCGAGTTCCGCGTGGAGCAGTGCTTCCACTGCGCCGAGGCGCCCTGCGTGGGCGTGTGCCCCACCGGTGCCACGTTCAAGACCGACGACGGGATCGTGCTCGTCGATCCCGACCGCTGCACCGGCTGCAAGGCCTGCGTCACCGCCTGCCCCTACGGCATGCGGTACGTCCACCCCCGCGGGTACGTCGACAAGTGCACGTTCTGCGAGCACCGGCGCGGCACGGGTCGCGATCCGGCCTGCGTCGAGACCTGCCCGGCCGGGGCGCGCGTCTTCGGTGACCTCGACGACCCGGATTCCCCGGTGTCGGAAGCCATCGCCGCAGCCGACCGCGTCGACGTCCTGTTCCCGAACACCGACGCCGAGCCGAGCCTCTTCTATCTGAACGCCCGACTCGTCAACACCCTCGCCGAGACCGCGCCGGCGACCGTCACCGGAGGTGAGCACGGATGACCCCCACCGAGGTCGTCGTCACAGGGACCAACCCGGGGACGCACCCGGTCCTCGAGTCCTGGGAGTGGACGATCCCCGCCTACCTGTTCATCGGGGGCCTCGTCGCCGGCCTCATGATCTTCGGCGGCGTCATCCGGCTGCGGGCCGAGCACCGCCTCCCGAAGGCGATCGTCCTCCTCGACTGGCTGGGCCTGCCGATCCTCGGGGCCGGCCTCGTCCTCCTGTGGCTCGACCTGGCGAACCGGTGGAACGCGTGGCGATTCTTCACCACCTTCCGCTGGACGAGCGCCATGTCGTGGGGATCGTGGATCCTGCTCGTCACCGGCATCGTGCTCACACTCCGCCTGGCCGCCCGGGCGCAGGGCGCCGCCGGCCGGATCCGCCTGCTCGGCCGGGTGCGGCCGCTGCTGCGATGGGCGGGCCGGGTCGTCGACCGGTTCCAGACCGCCGTCGACGTGGCCACGATCGTCCTCGGGATCGCACTGGGGCTCTACACGGGCGTGCTCCTGTCCCAGATCGCCGCCCGCCCGCTCTGGGACAGCGCCTTCCTCGCCCCGCTCTTCCTCGTGTCGGGCATCGCCACCGGCGGCGCCTTCCTGTGCCTCTTCCTCGACGGGAGGCAGCACCGGCTCCTCGCCCCGGTCTCGATCGGGGCGTGCGGCGTGGAGATCGCCCTGCTCACCGGGTATCTGGTGACCGCCGGGGTCGGCTTCGTCACCGGCGACCCGGCTGCCGAGCTGCTGCTGACCGGCGACTACGCCCCCGCCTTCTGGGGCCTGGTCGTCGGCGCCGGCCTGATCGTGCCACTCCTCATCGAGATCACCGAACTGGTCCGGCGTCACGTCCCGGCGCTGCTGGCGCGAACCGCACCCACGCTGAAGCTCGTCGGTGGAGCGGCACTCCGCTTCGTCGTCGTCTTCGCCGGCCTGGAGACCGTCCTGTGAGGGGGAACGAACACCACCGACGTCCCGGCCGCCGCCACGGCGGCCGCCGAGAAGGGAGCAACACCCCATGACACGGAGACTCAGGGTCTTCGTCGCCGCCATGACCGTCCTGTCCCTCGTCGCCACCGCCTGCGGTGACGACGACGGGGCGGACACCAGCGTCGCCACCACGGCGGCGCCGGCGACCACGACCACCACCGTCGCCGCCTTCGACCTCGTCGAATCGGTCGACGCCTACCTGGGCGCCATCCCCGCCGGCTACATGAACGTCGGCGACGTCACCGCGTTCAAGGACGCGGTGGAGGCCTCGGGGGCCACGATCATCGACGTGCGCACCGAGGGCGAGTACGCCGAGGGCCACATCGAGGGCGCCATCAACATCCCGTTGAGCACCCTCGGTGACAATCTCGACAAGGTGCCCACGGACACCCAGGTGTTCGTGCAGTGCAAGTCGGGCCACCGGGCCGCCCTGGCGGTCTCGTCGCTTCGGATGCTCGGCTACGACAACGTCCTGACCTTCGCACCCGGGATCAACGGGTGGACCGAGGCGGGCGAGCCGCTCGTGACGACGATGCCGGCCGAGGTGCCCACCTATCAGGTGCCGGAGATCCCGGAGCCCCTGATGACGGCCGTCGGAGCGTTCCTCTCCGGCATGCCCCAGGGCTACATCACCGCCGGTGGTGTGGACGACGTCAAGACGGCGATGGACAACGACGCGTTCCTCCTCGACGTTCGAACGACGGAGGAGTTCGCCAACGGGCACATCGGCGACGCCGTGAACATCCCGTTGCACGACGTGGCGGCGAACCTCGACGCCATCCCGATGGATCGCACCGTGATCGTCTACTGCGGCTCCGGCTACCGGGCCGCGCTGGCCGCAGCGGCGCTCCAGTCGCTCGGCTACGACAACGTGAGCGTCTTCACCGGCTCGTGGAAGGCGTGGAAGGCCGCCGGGGAGCCCGTCTCCCAGGCCTGACCGAACACAGCGATCGGCGATGCGGGGCTCTCCGGAGCCCCGCATCCGCGTGCGGGTACCCCCCTGCGGTCCGTACGCTGCACTCCGTGGACGAACGACGGACCCTCGGGCGGCGAGTGACGACGATCGTGACGGGCTCGGCCGTCACCCTCGTCGGCGTCGCCCTGCTCGTACTGCCGGGACCGGGGATCGTCACGATCGGCGTCGGGCTGAACATCCTGGGGCGGGAGATCCCGGCGGCCCGACGGCTGCTCGACCGGGTCCGCCGCTCCCGCCGCGACCGCGATTAGTCCGCCGACCCCAGGATCGTCACCGCGCCGCCGAGGAAGCGTTCGTTGGGGACGTCCACCATCGTCCCGTCCTCCCGCTCCAGCCGCGACGTCGCCAGCCCGAGGCTGCGCATCGTCCCGCGCACCCCGTCCACCTCGATGCGGTCGCCGACCGAGAAGTGCTCCGACACGTGCCGGCCGGCCGCCACCTGCCGGGCGACCGGGAGGGATCCGAGCCCGATGCCGAGCCCCAGGGCGAGCGCCGCGGCGAAGGCGAGGGCGGCGACGAGGAGCATGATGATGTCGGTGCTCACCCCCAGCTGGTCGAGGGCGATGATCGCCCCGATGCCCAGCACCACGCCGGCGATGCCCAGTCGCACCCGCCCGGCGATCGGAGCCGACACCTCGCGGAGGGCGGCGTCGGCGAACACGCCCAGCACCCGACCCGCGGCGCGGGCCACGAGGACCACGAGCACCGCGACGAGCACGTTCGGCGTGTAGCGGAGCACGGCGTCGCCCAGCACCTCGGCCCGGTCCGGGTCGAGGATGATGAGCACGGCCACCACCACGACCGACAGCGCCAGCGCCGGAGCCACCTGGGTGATCACCTGGCCCCAGCGGTCCGGGACCCGGCGACGCACGACGGCGAGCACCACCCAGCCGATCACCAGCACCCCGAGCGCCGTCCCGGCCGTCACCAGCGTGTTCTCGAGCGTCATCGGTCCTCCTCGTCGTCCATCATTCCCGTGTACGTCGCGATCGCCTGGATCATCGCCGCGCCGATCCCCGCCGCCAGCCCCACCGCGCCCCGTACGAACTCGTCGACATCGATGGTGCGGAGGACGCCGGGTGCGAGATCGCGATCCAGGCCCTCGCCCCACACGTCTTCGAGGAAGGCCTGACAGTGCTCGCACCCGGCGACGTGGGCTTCGAGCTCGACGGCTCCACCCTCGGCGAACCGCCGCAGCTCCCCCTGGCGCACGCCGCAGACGAGGACGTTCATCGTCCCTCCTCCTGCAGCATCCGCCGCAACTCGGCCCGCGCCCGGAAGATGCGGGTCCGGACCGTGTTGACGGGGATCTCGAGGCGTGTGGCGATCGCCTCGTAGCTGAGGTCCTCGTACTCGTAGAGGACGAGGGCATCGCGATACACGGCGGGGAGCCGGTCGACGGCGCCGCGTACCCAGCGGCGCTGGTCGTCGTCGACGACGGCGTCGGCCGGGCCGGGGGCGACCGCGGCCACGAGATGCTCGTCGGTCAGCACCGGCTTCTCCCGCGTGCGGGTGACCGCGTTGAGGGCCAGGTTCGTGGCGATCCGGTACAGCCACGTGCGGACCGCGGCGTCGCCCCGGAAGCGGTCCCGGGCCTTGAAGGCGCGGACGAAGGCGTCCTGGGCGAGGTCCTCGGCGAGGATCGGGTCGCGCGTGATGCGGAGGGCGGCGCCGTGGACGAACGCCTGGTGGCGCCGGACGAGCTCCCCGAAGGCGGCCCGGTCCTCGCCGGAGCGACGGAGCAGCTCCAGGTCGTCGACGTCGGTGTAGGCGGCGCGCAGCGGCATCGGCCCCCATCGTGGACGATCTGTGATCCGACACGCGGCATTCCGGCCCCCGGGGCGTCGTCTCCTGCTCCGACACGCGACCGGCGCCGGAGTTTCAGGACTCCGCGACGACCGGAGGATCGAAGGGCCGGGGCTCGGGCGGGTCGGCGACCCGCTCGACCTCGACGAGGCAGGTGTGGGCGGTGGGGCCCTGGGCGAGCCGGGAGGTGCCGACGTCGCGGGTGAGGACGTTCGGATTGCCGTGGCGACAGGCGCCCGTGTCGGGATCGGGGTCGTACCAGGCGCCGGTCGACAGCTGCACGACGCCGGGCATCACGGCGTCGTCCAGGACGGCCCCGGCGAAGCACGCGCCCCGGTCGTTGAACAACCGCACGGCGTCGCCGTCGGCGATGCCACGGGCCGCCGCCTCGTCGGGATGCATCCGGACCGGCTCGCGTCCCTCGACCTTCGCGTCCGTGCTCGTCTCACCGTGGTCGTACTGCGAGTGCAGCCGGGTGCGCGGCTGATTCGACACGAGGTGGAGCGGATGTCGCGTCTCGGTCGCCCCGAGCCACTCGGCCGGTTCGAACCAGACGGGGTGGCCCGGACAGTCGTCGTAGGCGAACGAGGCCACCGTCGCGGAATGGATCTCGATGCGACCCGAGGGCGTCGGAAGCGGCGAGCCCTCCGGGTCGGCCCGGAAGTCGGCGAGGAGCACGTGGGAGGCGGCGTCGCCTCGGGGGATCTCGACCATGCCCTCCCGGCGGAAGGCGTCGTAGTCCGGCAGGTCCCCGAAGCGGGCCCGGATGTCGTCGTACATCCACCGCAACCACTCCTCCACCGATCGTCCCCCGGTGAACCGGTCGCCGAAACCGAGGCGATGGGCCAGTCCGGCGAAGATGGCGTGATCGTCGCGCGCCTCGCCGATCGGCTCGACGATCTTCGGCATGGCGATCACGACGTCGTCGACGCGCGCCCCACCGATGTCCTCGCGCTCCAGCGGCGTGGTCGCCGGCAGCACGACGTCGGCGCGCCGTGCGGCTGCGGTCCAGAACGGCTCGTGGACCACGATCGTCTCGGGCTTCGCCCAGGCGCGTTCGAGGCGGCCGAGGTCCTGATGATGGTGGAAGGGGTTGCCGCCGGCCCAGTAGACGAGCCGCACGTCCGGATAGGCGTATCGGGCCCCGTCGTAGTCGAAGGGCTCGCCGGGGTGCAGCAGCATGTCGGCGATGCGGGCGACGGGGATGAACTCGTCCACCGGATCCGGCGGCGCCGGAACCCGGGGCATGCGGATCGACGGAACACCGTTGCCCACGGTGCCCACCGCTCCGTAGCCCATGCCGAAGCCGGCGCCGGGACGCCCGATCTGGCCGAGGGCGGCGGCGAGGGCCACCACCGCCCAGTAGGACTGTTCGCCGTGGTCGGCGCGTTGCAGCGACCACGACACGTTGAGCATCGTCGGGGTGACGGCCATGTCGGCGGCGAGGCGTTCGACGACCCCGGCATCGATGCCGCAGACCTCCTCCGCCCAGCGGGGGTCGCGGGCGGGCTCGTCCGATCGCCCCATCACCGAGTCCTCGAAGCGGTCCCACCCCTCGGTGTACCGGTCGACGAAGTCCCGGTCGATGCGATCGGTGGCGACGAGTTCGTGGACGAGGGCCAGCATGAGCGCGGTGTCGGTGTTCGGCCGGATGGGGATCCACTCGGCGCCCACCCCCAGGTCGTCGGCGATCGGGGAGACGTTGACGAAGTGGACGCCGGCGTCGCGGCAGCGTTCGAGGTGCTCGGGCACGCGGTGGCGGGCGATGCCGCCGTGCTGGATCTGGCTGTTCTTCACGGGGACGCCGCCGAAGGCGACGAACAGTCCCGTGTGCCGGGCCATGTTCTCCCACGACGTGGCGGCGTACTGGACATCCTCGAAGGACATTCCGAGGATGTGCGGCACCACCACCTCGGCGGCGGCCAGGCTGTAGGAGTTGCGACTCGTGGTACTGCCGCCGGCGATCGCCATGAAGCGGCGGAGCTGGCTCTGGGCGTGATGGAACCGTCCGGCGCTCGCCCACCCGTAGGAACCCGAATAGATCGATGCACCGCCATGCTCGGAACGGACCCGCTCGAGCTCACCGGCGACGAGATCGAGGGCGACGTCCCAGTCCACCTCCACGAAGGGCTCCGAACCCCGCAGATGGCCGGCCGTCCCCGGTCCGCCGTCGAGCCAGGAGCGTCGCACCGCCGGGCGCAGCACCCGCGCACGATCGATCGCCCGCAGCGACCGCCCGATGGGCGAGGGATCCGGATCGAAGGGCGCGCCACGCACGTCGCGCACGCGGCCGTCGTCGGCATCGACCTCGTACGCGCCCCAGTGCGTCAGTGTCAGCGGCATGGGCCGAGCGTAGAGGTCAGGGGTCCTCGGTGGGAACGCGCTCGAGCAGCTTCGGCCGGAGCACGAACGCCGCTGCGAACATCGCCAGCATGGCGCCGAGCGCCACCGGCTTCGACGTCGCGAGGCGCACGACGAGCACCGCGCCGATGGCAGCGCCCAGCACGACGGCGAAACCCGGGACCCACCGCGGCAGCGCGCGCTCACGCCAGGCGATCACCGCCACCGCCCCGAAGGCCGCGAGGAAGGCGAGGCTGGCGGCCTCGACCAGCGCCGCGAGCGACCCGGTGAGAGCCAGCGCGCCGGCCCCCACGCCGAACGCGACGACGGCACGGTCGGGAACGTCGTGATCGTTGCGGTGATCGAACCAGGCCGGGAGCTCTCCGTCGTCCGACACGCGCCGTGCGAGTTGCGCGGTGGAGAACAGGGTGGAGTTGATCGCCGCCGATGTCGCGAACATCGCCGCCACCGTCATGGCGACGAGCCCGCCGGTCCCCGCCGCCTCCTCGGCTGCCACGGACAGGGCCACCGTCGCGCGCTCGACGGCGGTGTCGGCGCCGAGGATCATCGTCGCCCCGACGGCGACCACGGCGTAGATCGCCACCACGGCCAAGGCCGATCCGGCGAGCCCCGGTGTCAGGATGCGCGTGGGCCGTCGAATCTCGTCGTACTCGTACGTCAGGAGCTGAAACCCCTCGAAGGAGACGAAGATCGCGGCGGCACCGAGCCAGGCCGCCCAGGGCGAGAGGGGCCCGCCGTCGATGACGAGGCGGTCGGGGCGCCAGTCCGCCATCCCGATGGCTGCGAGGACTACGAGGACGACCAGGTTCGCCGTCACGATCGTGATCTCCACCCGTTTGAGCTTGCCGGCGCCCAGGAGGTCGAGGCCGATGAGCGCCGCGAGGACCACGATCGACAGCAGCCGCGGGATCGGTGGTCCGAGGTCGAAGGCGTGCGCCGTGTACTCCCCGAAGGCGAACGCGTAGAGACCGATCGTCAGCATGTAGGCCACGACGAGGACCCAGCTCAGCGAGCCGGCAGCCCCGCGTCGGTCCATCTTCTCGAGGAACGCGAAGGAGCCGCCGCCCACCTGGAAGTGGTTGCTGAGCGCTCCGTAGCACCAGGCGACGGCCGTCGCGACCGCGCCGGCGAGGACGAAGGAGAGCCACGCCCACCGGCCGGCGGCCTCCACCACGACGCCGAGCGCCACGTAGATCCCTCCACCGACCATCCCGCCGGTGGCGAGGGCGGCGAGCGACGGTGTCCCGAAGCTCCCCGACGACCCCTCACGCATCTGGCGACCCTCCCGGACGACGCACACACCTCTTCCCCGGAGTCTGGTCGCGAAAACCCGACCCGGGAATCGGTTGCGAACGTCTGTTCGATGTCCTACCTTCTCACACCCGTGTCATTTCCATCGTCCCCCCGGATCCAGGCACTCCGCAGGGAGCTGCGGCGCTACCGCCAGCGGTACGCGATCCCCCCGGGCCAGGTGAAGACCGACGGCATCGAGGCGGCGGTGGGTCGACGGAGCACCCGCATGGCGTATCTCACCGAACAGATCGCCCAGCTCCAGGCGGAGCACGACCGGCTCCGGCTGGAGATCGACGGGCTGGAGACCGGTCTCGAGGCGGCCCTCGCCGACGAGCTCGACCGGATTCGCAGCCGGTTCCGCGAGGCGTGGTCGCCGACACCCGTGCTCGGCTTTCGCATCTGGTTCGCCGAGCCCGAGGGCCTCCGCGGCGCCCGCACCGTCTGGGAAATCCCCGAGCTCACGGCCGTCTGCGCCGCACAGCCGAAGGACGACGTCGAGGTGCCGCACTCGGACGGCCGCTGCGGACGTCTCGGGTGCGGCATCTATGCGACCAAACGCGCCGCCCCGGTGGTTCGCGAGCACATCCCGCCCGAGGGCTCGGGCTGGGTGGGCGGCCTCGTGGAGCTGCGCGGCAAGGTGGTGGAGCACGAGCACGGGTACCGCGGCGCCGCCGCCCGGGTGGTGGCGGTGGCCGCCGTCGGCCCCGAGGACGTCGTCACGACGGCCGAGCACGCCGAGATCGTGCGCATCTTCGCCGCGCCGACCGGCGTCATCGGCGAGGCAAAGGTCCGCGGGGCCCGCGACGACGGCGCCATGGAGGAGGCCATCATGTATCTGGAGGACGAGTTCGACAGGAGGACCGCATGGACATCGGCGAGCAGCAGCGCGTGATCGAGGTGGAGCCCCTCCCCCTCGTCGCCCCCGAGGAGGAGCCGCTCGAGACCCCGGCCGAACC
>JAWVYO010000069.1:0-12832 GCA_033722675.1 Acidimicrobiia bacterium
ACGGCGGCATCCGCCTCGCCCACCGCAGCCCGGTGGCCGGCCAGCGCCTCGGCGGGATCCCCGCTCCCCAGGGCCGCCTCGACGGCCTCGAGAGCGAGGCGGCGCGACCCCTCGGCCTCCTCCACCGCGTCCTTCGCCTCGCGGACCCCGGCCGTCGCCGTGTCGACGGCGGACCGTGCCGCATCCCCGGCCTCCTCCGCACGGGCGAGCGCCGTCGAGGTGCGCATCGCCTCCTCCGCGGCGTCGGCGGCGGCGGCCCGCGCCGCCGTCAGCGCGGCCTCGGCGTCCTCGAGCTCGGGGGCCGCCCCGGGCGGCGGGAGGTCGGCCACCGCCTGCTCGCAGACCGGACAGTCCTCCCCGGCGGTCAGCTCGGAACGCAACGACAGCGCCATGGCGCGGTGCCGGGCCTCGTGGAGGGCCTGCTCGGCGGCCCTGGCCTCCCCCTCTGCCCGTTCCCGCCGCTCGGCGGCGTCGGCGGCGGCCGCCGAGGCCCGTTCGATCGCCGAGCCGGCCTCGGTCAGGGCGTGCGCTCGGCGCTCCACCGACGTCTCCGCCTCCTCGAGCCGGCGCCGTTCCCGGTCCGCCAGCGCGGCCGCCGCGGTGGCGCGTTCCACGAGCGTCGCCGCCTCGGTGAGGCCCTCACGACCGCCGACCGCATCGAGGGCCTCCGTCAGCGTCGCCCGGGCCCCCTCCCGGCGCTCCCGGGCGTCCGCGGCCGCCCCGGCGGCCGCGGCGAGGCGGGCGGTGGCCTGCTCGGAGGTCTCGAGGATCGGCTCCGACTGCTCCCGCGACGGCACACGGGCGGCCAGCTCGGTGATCTCCTCGACCCGCTCCCGGGCGATCTCCTCCTGGCGCCGGGCGACCGCGACGGCCTCGTCGGCGGCCGCGAGGGGCTCGGCGACGGCCTCGAGCCTCGCCAGCCGGGCGCCGAGCTCCTCGATCCGTCCGGTCGCGACGTCGAGCGCCTCGCGATCCGAGGCGAGGTCGCGACGGCGCAGCGCCACCGTTTCGAGCCGGGCCCCGGCGAGGGTGAGCAAGCCCTTGGCCCGCTCCCGCATCGGGGCGATCTCCCCGAACCGTGGCACCACCCCTTCGAGGACGGCGTCGCGCTGCGTGGGCGTCGCCTGCAGGAACTCGGCGAAGCGGTTCTGGGCCAGGAGCACCGAGCGTCGGAAGGCGTCGAAGTCGAGCCCGAGCAGCTCCTCGATCCGCTCGTCCAGGTCACGTGCCCGGTCGGCGACGAGCCGGGTCTCACCCCCGGTGACCTCCCGGAGCGCGTGGCCGGCCGCCCCCTTGCGCCGCATGGCCCGCTCCACCTGGAACCGCCGACCCTCGACGTCGAAGGTGAGCGCCACGTGGCACTCGTCGCGCCGCTGGTTGATGAGCCGCTTGACGTCGCGCTCGAACGCGGGAGCCTTGGCGTAGAGGGCGTAGGCCATGGCATCGAGGATCGACGACTTCCCCGAGCCGATCGGCCCGACGATGCCCACGAGCCCGCGGTCCTCCCAGCTGAACGTGGTCGGCGAACCGTAGGAGCGGAACCCGTCGACCGTGAGCTCCACCGGTCTCACGACGATGCCTCCCGGGCGGAGCGTTCGATGTCGAGCAGGACGGAGAACGTCGACTCCGGTTCGGGATCGGAGTCCTCGAGCTCCGTGAAGAAGGCCCGGGTGGCGTCCGGGAGCGGTTGCCCGTGCTCCTGGAGGTGGAAGTCCGCATAGAGCTCGTCGAGGGGTCGATCCGAGCGCGGCGGCTCCTCGGCGTCGGGGCGCTCGTACTCCGTCTGGACCTTGACGACCCGCTCGAAGCGGTCACGGGCGAGGTCCACGATCTCGGGATCGGGCCCGCCGGTGAGGACCGTCAGGTCGAGGTAGGCCTCCTCGAGCCCCTCCCGCTGCGAGATCTCCTCCCAGGTCCCGCGCACCCGCTCCAGGCGACGGCCGGCCGTGATGGGGACGCTCCGCACGGTGGCGGGGACGCCCGGATCGGCGTCGACGACCACGACGCGCTTGTCCTCACCGGCCTCGCCGAAGTCGAGCTGCAGCAGCGACCCCGCGTACTGCGCCGGCGCACCGCTCCCGGGCACGGGCTGGGGCGCGTGGATGTGCCCGAGCGCCACGTAGTCGAGGGACGTGGGGATCGAGTCGGCGGTGGCGGCGTACGCCTCGCCCATGTGGAGCTCCCGCTCGCCGCGGGGGACGCCCCGGCGCACGCTCACCCCGCCCACCATCCAGTGCCCGGCGAGGATCCCGACGGCGTCGTCGCGCTCGCCGATCGCCGTCGCGTAGACCTCGGCGATCCGGCGGACCCGATCGGCGTAGGCCCGGTACCACCCCTCGGCGCGCTCCATGAAGTCGACGGCCTGCGCCGCCCGGAGGAAGGGGAAACAGCCGATGCGCGCGGGACCCGCCGGCGTGTCGAGGTCCACGACCCCGCCGTCGTCGGGGGCCTTGATCCGGCCGACGAGGTGGACGCCGGCGTCGCGCAGGTACGGGGCGAGCACCTCGAAGAGGTCGGCCGAGTCGTGGTTGCCCGCGACCACGACGACCGGGCGACGTCCCCCGTCGGCCAGGCGGACGAGGCCTTCGAGCGCCACGCGCAACGCCTCCACCGGTGGAGCCGCCCGGTCGAAGAGGTCCCCCGAGTGCACGACCAGGTCGGCCCCCTCCCCTTCGGCGATGGCGATCACCTCGCCGACGGCGGCAGCGTGCTCCTCCATACGGTCGAATCGGCCCAACCGCTTGCCGATGTGCCAGTCGGAGGTGTGGAGGATCCGCACCTACAGGCCCTCGAAGGGATCGCCGTCCTCGACGACCTCCTCCTTGCGGGTCGCCCACGGGGGGAACGGGAAGTCGACGACGAGCGGCACGGGGATCGACGGCTGAGACACCACCATCGTGCCGGGTTTGAGGAGCCGGGCCCGGGCGCGGGTCGACGGAAGCATCCATCCGTACTCCGACCGCTCGGCCTCCGCGGCGTCGAGGCGGCCGGTCACCCGCAGGGCGGCGTTCTCGAGGACCTCGGGGGCGACCCGCGACGCGGTCTGCTGGGCGCCGACGAGGATCACACCCAGCGAGCGGCCCCGCTGCGCGATGTCGATGAGCATGTCCTTGATCGGACTGTGCCCCTCCCGCGGGGCGTACTTGTTCAACTCGTCGAGGACGACGACCGACAGCGGCAGTCGCTGGCCCGTGCGCTCCTTCTCCTCGAACATCTCCTTCAGCAGCGCGCCCACCACGAACCGCTGCGCCAGCTCGTGCAGCGACTGGATCCCGACCACCGTCACCTGCGCGGCGCTGCGGTCCAGGCGCCGGCTCTCCCCGGCGCGGATCAGGTGACCGAGCCGCTGGGTCGCCGCGTAGAGGCGCCGCATGAAGGCGGAGGCCGTGCCGCCCTGCACCCGGCCGGTCCATCGGTGGTCGGGTTCGGTGTCCTGGGGATCGACGAACTCCTCGATCGCGTCCACGAGCGTGCGCAGATCCTCGATCACCCGCTCACCGGGCTGGGCGTTCACGAGGTCCCCCGGGCGGTGGCCCTCCGCCGGATCGCGCAGGACGATGCACCCGGGACGCCCGGCCACGTCGACGGCGTATCGCCGGAGTTGCGCCTCGACCCGCTCGGCCACGAAAGCGATCTGGTTCCGGGTGTCGGAGGCGTCCGTGAACAGGAACCGCAGGAGACCCTCCTCCACGAACTCGCGCGGCGTCCAGGCGAACACGTCCACGTCCTGGCGCCCGCTGATGTCGGGGACGACCACGTCGCCGGACCGACGCCGCGGCGGCGCCCAGAGGGAGACCGAGGGGAAGGGTGTCGGATCGACACCGAGGTGGCGCCACCGGGCCTCGGCGTCGTCGTCGAAGTACCGGTTCGGGGAGTCGAGCCACAGCAGGTCCTCGCCCTTGACGTTGAAGACGAGCACGCGGAGGTTCTTCCCCGCCTCCCCCACCACATCGCGCCGTCCCGTCAGCATTCGGAGGAAGAACAGGGCGAACGACGTCTTC
The DNA here is from genome assembly GCA_033722675.1 of Acidimicrobiia bacterium. Taxonomy (GTDB): domain Bacteria; phylum Actinomycetota; class Acidimicrobiia; order Spongiisociales; family UBA11373; genus DATHYU01. The sequence goes on from JAWVYO010000069.1 coordinate 4,002, forward strand.
GTGGCCACGCCCGAGATCCCCGAGATCGACATGTGTCCGCCCTTGCGGCCGTCGAAGAAGTCGAGGTCCACGTACATCGGCTCGCCGTCCCGACCGAGTCCCACCGGCAGCGGACGATCCATCTCGTCGGCGTAGAGCGCCTTCAACCGCTCGTCGCCGCGGGCGCGTTCGACCACCTCGCCGGGGTCGGGCGCCACCCACAGCTCGGGATCCACCCGGGTGACCGCCACCCGGACGGACCGCACCTTGGCTCCCGGCATGCTGCCCTCGTCGGCGATCCGCATCGTGTCCGACTCGAAGGAGGCACCCTCGAACACGGCCTCCGACTCGGTCACCACCCCGTAGGTGTGGACGTCGCCGGCGCCGGGCACCGAGGTCCGGACGACGACGAGGTCGTCGAGCTGCAGGTAGTCCTCGTCGTGGAGGATCACCCGGAACTCCCGGGTGTTCGTGTGCTGGCTGCCGATGACCCGGCCGACGCCCTCGGTCATGCCGCCGCTCCCCCGCGCACGGCGCTCCGGAGGGCCCGCAGCACCAGGCCGCCGTCGCCCATCCGGTGGCGGAGATCCCGTTCGAGCGCCGCGATCGGGACGAGGTTCTGCGGCGCACGAGGGTCGATGTGCGGCTCGGAGCCCACCTGGGGCAGGAGGGCGGCGGCTCGATCGGCGAGCCGGACGACCTCCGTCCGCTCCAGCGAGGCCGCGGCCTCACAGCGGACGATCCCCGCCCACGAATGCCCGCCGTCGCGATCGGCCAGGCGGAGGTACCACGAGTACCGGCGGAACCGCCCCTCCCCGATCGTGAACAGCGGCGTGCGCTGCCCGGCGCCGAGTTCGGCGACGATGCCGGCGTGGCCGTCGGGGAGATACGACCGGCGGTGACTCTTCACGTACCCGATCTTCGGCACGTGCCCGTAGTCGTACAGCGGCCCGTCGGCCACCACGAAGTAGCCGCCCCGGGCCAGGTCCTCGGCGACGTCGGCCTCGGCCCGGCGCATCGCGTCGTGGAACCGACGGATCAGCGCCGCCGGATCGGTGTCGGGGACCGACTCGGAGCGGTACGACATCCCCGCCACCGCCGGCATGTCGGCCCCGCGCCCGTCGGTCATCACGGCCAGCCGGTCGACGAGGGCGTGGGTGACCTCCGCCCGCCGCTCGCGCCGATGCCAGAGCATCGCGCCCACGGCGAAGGAGCCGCAGATGCCCGGGATCGGCGCGCTCGCGCCGTCGTCCAGCACGAGCCGGGCGTCGATCCGGCGGACGCCGTCGACGAAGGCCACCACGGGGACATCGTCGTCGTGGCCTGGAACCGGCTCCCACGGCCGGCCCTCGACCTCCACGTCGACGGAACCCTCCGCGGGCGACAGGTCCTCGTCGGGCTCCACCGAGGCCCCGTACTCGGGAGCCCATCCCTCCACGAACAGCGCCATGTGCGGCGATGGTAGCGACGGGCTGTGACGGCCCCCCGACACGATCGCGTAGGGTCTCTTTCATGGACCTCACACCCCAGCTGACCGAGACCTGGACCGCCCTCGTCGACCTCCTCGCCGGCCTCGACGACGACGCATGGCGGACCCCGACGCCGTGCGAGGGATGGACGGTGCACGACGTGGCCGCCCACCTGGGCCACGTCGAGGGGGTCGCCCATGGCTTCGACCAGCCGGAGCCGCCACCGGACTTCGACCCCGGTGCCTACGAGGGCTTCGACGCGATGACCGAGGCCGGCGTCGCCGCCCGCCGGGACTGGCCCGCCGCCCGGGTCCTCGACGAGATCCGCCGGGCCAGCGCCAGCACCCTCGACCACGTGTCCCACGTCGACGAGGAGGGGTGGGAACAGCCCTGGCCCTCACCGGTGGGGACCGTGCCCCTCCACCAGGCCCAGGAGATCCGCCTCGCCGACGAGTACGTCCACCTCCTCGACCTGCGGTACGCCCTGGGCCGACCACTCGACCCAGCCGACGAGCCGGCGACGGCCGCGGCCGCCGTCGGACGGGCCGTGCGGCTGAGCGGGTGGGGGGCCGTCAAGGGAGCGGGCCTGACCGACGGCACCCGGATCCGCCTCGAGATCGACGGGCCGGGCGGCACGCTCGCCGACCTCGTGGTCTCCGGGCGCCGCGGGAACCTGGTGGATCCGGACGACGCCACGACCGACCGCGTCGCCGGACCGGGCCTGGCGTACCTGCTCGCCGTCTCCGGCCGGGCCGAGATGGCCGACGCCGCCGGCGGGCTGACGGTCGCCGGAGACGACGCGGTCCGCTTCCTCTCGGGGTATCGCCTGTTCCTCTGAGGCGTGGCGGACCCGACCGTCCCCTGGCTAGATTCGCCACGCCATGACCGCACGCTCGGTGAAGAACGACGATCGGACGATCTTCGGCTGGGCGATGTACGACTGGGCCAACTCGGCCTACTCGACGACCATCGCCGGGGCCATCCTGCCGGCCCTCTTCGCCGACGAGATCGTTCCCGACGAGGGCTTCGTCGTGTTCGGTCGGGCCCTCAGCGGCGAGACGCTGTGGGCGGCCGTCGTGGGGGTCGGCGCGTTCGTGCTCTTCCTCGCCACCCCGGTCCTCGGCGCCATGGCGGACTTCTCTGCCACGAAGCGGCGGTTCCTGCGGGTCTTCGCCACCGTCGGCGCGCTCGTCAGTGTGCTGCTCGCCCTCATGGGCCCGGGCGACGTCGTCCTGACGTTGAGCCTCTTCCTCGTGGCGCAGATGGGGTTCGTCGGCGCCAACGTCTTCTACGACGGGTTCCTGCCCGACATCTCCACCGACGCGACGATCGACCGGATCTCGTCGCGGGGCTTCGCGCTCGGGTACATCGGCGGCGGGGTCCAGCTGCTGGCCGCGGCGGGCATCATCGTGATGCACGAGTCCTTCGGACTGACGGAGGCCGACGCCGCCCGGGTCGGGATCGCCATGGCCGGACTGTGGTGGCTGGGCTTCGGATGGTGGTCGATGACCAGGTTCCCCGAGACCGGCGTCCGTCAGGCACTCCCCCTCGACCTGCGGGGGAAGCGCCCGATCGTGGCCTACACGACGATCGGTCTCCGCCGCACCGGCGCCACCGTCAGACGGCTCCTCGGGTTCCCCCAGCTCCTGCTCTTCGTCGTGGCCTACATGTTCTACAACGACGGGGTCCAGACCACGATCAACCTCACGGCCGTCTACGCCTCCGACACGCTCGACCTGTCGGCCCAGACGATCCTCATCGCCTTCCTCATCGTCCAGTTCATCGCCTTCTTCGGTGCGCTGGGGTTCGGGGTGCTCGCCGACCGCATCGGCACCAAGCAGGCGATCCAGGCATCCCTGGTCGTCTGGTGCCTGGTGGCGATCGGCGCCTTCGCGCTCCCCGCGAACGCCCCGACACCCTTCTACGGACTCGCCGCCGTGGTCGGCTTCATCCTCGGCGGCGTCCAGGCGCTGAGCCGCAGCCTCTACGGGTCGATGATCCCCGAGGAGGCCTCCGCCGAGTTCTACGGCTTCTTCTCCGTCTTCTCGAAGTTCTCCGCGATCTGGGGGCCGCTGATCTTCGCCGTGATCTCGGCGACGGCCGACTCGGGACGCCCGGCCATCCTCTCGATCATCGCCTTCTTCATCGTCGGCATGGTGCTCCTCGCCCGGGTCGACGTCGACGAGGCCCGCCGCTCTCGGGCGCGGTGGTCCTTCGAGGCCGACGAGGTCGAGGTCGAGCCCGATCGATGAGCGCGGGCGGGTCCGGAGCCGGGTACGGTCGAGGCCCGTGAGTACCGGGGTCGCGAAGAACGACAGGCGCACGATCTTCGGGTGGGCGATGTACGACTTCGCCAACTCGGCCTACACGACGACGACCGTGGCCGTGCTGCTGCCGGCGCTCCTCGTCGACGAGATCGTGCCCGAGGAGGGATATCGCCTCTTCGGCGTCCTCATGGACGGCGAGCAGCTCGGGTCGTTGCTCATCGGGTTCGGAGCGCTCTTCGTCTTCGCCATCAGCCCCATCCTCGGCGCCATCGCCGACTTCTCGGCCGCCAAGAAGCGGTTCATGCAGGCCTTCGCCTACGGCGGCGGACTCTTCGCGACGCTCATGTACTTCATCACCTCGGGCGACGTCGTGCTCACGATCGTGCTGTTCCTGGCGGCCCAGACGGGCTTCGTCGGCAGCATCGTCTTCTACGACGGGTTCCTGCCCGACATCTCGACCCCCGACACCATCGATCGCGTGTCCTCGAAGGGCTTCGCGTTCGGGTATCTGGGCGGGGGGCTCAACTTCCTCATCGCCCTCGTGATCATCTCCCTCGACGAGACGCTCGGCCTCGAGGAGGTCCACGCCGCCCGCATCGGCATGCTCTTCGCCGGGGTGTGGTGGCTGGGATTCGCCACCTTCGCCTTCTCCCGCCTCCAGGAGACGGGCGTCGCCCAGCCGCTCCCCCGCGACGTCGCCCGCCGGGCGCGCCCGATCGCCTACACCATCGTCGGGTTCCGGCGGACGATGGCCACCGCACGCAAGCTGTTCGGGTTCCGTCAGCTGATGCTCTTCCTCCTCGCCTTCGTCCTGTACAACGACGGCGTCCAGACCGTCATCGCCATCGCCCCCTTCTACGCCAAGGAGACCCTGGACCTCGAGACCGAGACCCTGGCCCTCGGCATCCTCATGGTGCAGGCGATCGCGGTCGTGGGCGCGCTGACCTTCGGGAGGATCGCCGGCCGGATCGGCACCAAGCCGGCCATCCTGTTCTCGATCGCGCTGTGGAGCGTCGTACTCACGGTGGGGTTCTTCGTGCCCGCCGGCTCGCCCCTCGGCTTCTTCGTGCTCGCGGGCCTCATCGGTCTGGTCCTCGGTGCCACCCAGGCGCTGAGCCGCAGCCTCTACGGGTCGATGATCCCCGAGGAGGCCTCCGCCGAGTTCTACGGCTTCTTCTCGGTCTTCGAGAAGTTCTCCGCCATCGTCGGACCGTTCATCTTCTTCGCGGTGAACACGATCACGGGTTCGTCGCGCGGCGCGGTGCTGTCCCTGATCGTCTTCTTCGTGGCGGGCGGGCTCATCCTCGCCCGGGTCGACGTCGAGGAGGCCCGGGCGTCCCGGCTCCGCTGGTCGTTCACGGCCGACGACGCCGACGTCACGTGACCGGCCGCCTCGGCCTGGCGATCGGGATCCTGCTGGGGGGCGCGGTCGCGATCGGCATCGTCTTCCGGCTCGCCCACGATCCCCGTGCGTGGTCCGAGCTCCACTCGTCGACGTCGGACGACGGCATCACCGCCGTCGTCGAACAGGACGCCCGACTCGACGAGGGTCCGACGGCGGTCAGGGTCGTGCTGATCGGCCCCGAAGGAGACCGCGACGTCTCCCACGTCTTCTTCGTCTCCAACGGCGGAGCACCCCTCCCACCGGACGCCTGCACGACCGCATGGTCCGGGCAGGCGGTCGCCGTCACGTGCGACGGAGCCCTGCAGGACCCGGCGACGCGCCGGTTCGAGCCGTGACCGGCCGCCGGGCCGCCTGGATCGCGGTCATCGTGATCGTGCTCGCCGCCGTGGGCGCCGGGCTCGTGGTGCTCTGGGAGTCGTGGGACGACGTCGACACCGGCGCCGGCTTCACGGAGTTCCAGCGTGCCACCTCACCCGACGGCGAGTGGATGGTCGTTCTCGAGGAGGCGCGGGCGTTCGGATTCGGTCCGAGACGGATCCGGGTCCTCACCGGTCCCGCGAACGGCGACGTCCGGATCCGCGGGTCGGTGGGCGTCGGCACCGAAGGCGCCTATCTCGTGGGCTGCGGCCTGCGGTGGGCCGAGTCCTCCGTGACGGTGCGGTGCGTCGACGACACGGGCGGCGAGCACGAGATCACCGTCGGTCCCGACTAGCCGTCCTTCCACCAGACGACCTTGCGGCCCTCGAACAGCTCGATGATGGACTCGTTCACCCGGTCGGGTCGCTCCATCGGCGGCAGGTGTCCGGCGCCACGTACGACCATGGACCGGGCGCCGGGGATGGCTTCGGCGAGTCCCGCGATCTCGCCGGGGGGCGTGATCGTGTCGTGTTCGCCGCCGAGGACGAGCGAGGGGACGGCCACGGACCGGAGATCGTCGGTGCGGTCGGGGCGATCCCGCATGCCCTCGAGGGCCGCGACCATCGTCTCGTACCGGGTGCCCTCGATCATCGAGCGGAGGCGAGCGCGGACGTGCGACGAGGCCTCGGGACCCAGGAGCGAGGGCACGAGGTTCCCCGCGAGGTGGACGCGGCCGCGCTCGAGGACCTGCTGGATCAGCCGCTCCCGTGAGGCCCTCGCCTCGGCGTCGTCGGCCTTCGCCCTCGTGTCGAGCAGGGTGAGGCTCCGAACCATCTCTGGCCGGAGGGCGAGGAGCGCCATCGCGACGTACCCGCCCATCGACACCCCCACGATGTCGGCCGAGTCCTCGCCGAGGGCGGTGATGAGGGCGGCGACGTCGTCGGCCATCATCTCCATCGAGAGGCTGTCGTCGGTGATCGGCTCCGAACGACCGAAGCCGCGCAGGTCGACGGCGACGCAGCGCCGGACGTGCCCGAGGCCGGTCAGCTGGTCGAGCCAGACGGTGTGGTCGAGCGGAAAGCCGTGGAGAAAGACGGCGAGGCGGCCTTCGCCGGTCTCGCGGTAGTAGAGCATGGTCCCGTTGACGCGGGCGAAGGGCATCCGGTCTCCCCGTGAGCGGTCACCGTCGCATCGGCCGTTCCCGGGGCGACCTTGAGGCACCGGGCCCACGATCGCTCGCTAGCGTCGGTACGACGGCGAACGGGAGGCGCTCGATGGCGGGAAAAGCGTTCAGCGAGGCGCTCGACTATCACGAACGGGGCCGACCCGGAAAACTCGAGGTGCGGCCGACCAAGCCGACCACGACCCAGTCCGACCTCTCGCTCGCCTACACGCCCGGCGTCGCCGAACCCTGCCGTGAGATCGCCGCGAACCCCGACGACGCCTTCCGGTACACGAACAAGGGCAACCTCGTCGCCGTCGTGTCGAACGGCACCGCGGTCCTCGGGCTCGGCGACATCGGCCCCCTCGCCGGCAAGCCCGTCATGGAGGGCAAGGGGGTCCTCTTCAAGCGGTTCGCCGACATCGACGTCTACGACATCGAGGTCGACGCCGCGGACGTCGACGACGTCGTGCGGTTCTGCGAGATGCTCGCTCCGACGGTGGGCGGCATCAACCTGGAGGACATCAAGGCACCCGAGTGCTTCGAGATCGAGGAACGGCTGCGCGAGACCCTCGACATCCCGGTGTTCCACGACGACCAGCACGGGACCGCCATCATCGCCGCCGCCGCGATGCTCAACGCCATCGAGCTCACCGAACGGAGCATCGAGGACACGACCTTCGTGTTCTCCGGCGCGGGCGCCGCGGGGATCGCAACGGCGAAGTTCTTCCTCCATCTCGGCGCCCGGCGCGAGAACGTCGTCATGGTCGACTCACGAGGGGTCATCCGCTCCGACCGCGACCGCCTGGAGCCGCCGAAGGCCGACTGGGCCACCGATCGCGACATCACGACCCTGGCGGACGCCCTCGAGGGAGCCGACGCGTTCGTGGGGGTGTCGGCCCCCGACACGGTCGACGCCGACATGCTGCGGTCGATGGCGGACCGCCCGATCGTCTTCGCGCTCGCCAACCCCGATCCCGAGATCGGCTACGAGAAGGCGACCGAGGTCCGTCCCGACGCCATCGTCGCCACGGGGCGCAGCGACTACCCGAACCAGGTCAACAACGTCCTCGGGTTCCCCTTCATCTTCCGCGGCGCCCTCGACGTGCGCGCCCGTTCGATCACCGAGGGGATGAAGGTGGCTGCCGCACGGGCCCTCGCGGAACTGGCGAAGCGGCCCGTGCCCGACTCCGTGCTCCACACCTACCGGATCGACCATCTCGAGTTCGGCCCCGACTACCTCATCCCGAAACCCTTCGATCCCCGCGTGCTGTGGCACGTCGCCCCGGCGGTGGCGGTCGCGGCGACCGAGGAGGGGGTCGCCCGTTCCACGCTGGAGGACGTCGACGAGTACAAACGGCAGCTGCGGGCACGGTTCGAGGCTGCCTTCAACCTCATGCACCCGGTCACGGTCAAGGCCCAGGAACGTCCGCTGCGGGTGGTGTACCCCCACGGTGCCGATCTCCGCATCCTGCGGGCCGCCCGCCGCATCGCCGAAGAGGGCATCGCGGCACCGGTGCTGCTCGGCCGGGAGGAGAAGATCCGCTCCCTGGCGGACGACTTCGCCGTCGACCTCGACGGCATCGAACTCGTCGACCCCGACAGCGACCCCGATCGCTGCGAGCGGTACGCCCGGGTCCTCTTCGAGGCCCGCCAGCGCAAGGGCATGACCCCCGACGACGCCCGTCGGGTGATACGGGACCTGAACTACACGGCGGCGATGATGATCCATCAGGGCCACGCCGACGCCGTTCTCGGCGGCCTGAACCTCGCGTACCCCGAGACCCTGCGTCCGGCGCTCCAGGTGCTCCCGCTCTCGGCGGGCCGGACGATCGTCCACGGCATCTACATCGTGATCGCCGGCGGGCAGCCGTACTTCATCGCCGACAGCGCCGTGAACCCCGAGCCCACGGCCGAGCAGCTCGCCGAGATCGCCCTGGCAACCGCCAACCTCGCGAGCACGTACTTCGACGTGTCACCGCGGGTGGCGCTCATCTCGTACTCGAACTTCGGCTCCGCCCAGGGACCCGAACCGGATCGGGTGCAGCAGGCCGTCCAGCTCTGTCGGGAGCGGGAGCCCGACCTGCCCCTCGACGGCGAGATGCAGGCCGACATCGCGGTCACCCCCGACCTGCTGCACCGGCGCCACCCGTTCAACGCCCTCGGCACCGAGGCCAACGTGCTCGTGTTCC
>JAWVYO010000070.1:0-12795 GCA_033722675.1 Acidimicrobiia bacterium
GGCGGGCCTCGCCCTCGGCGGGGCGCGGCGGTGCCCTTGGCGCCCCCCGCCTCCCCCCCCGGCCCGGGGCGGCCGGGGCCCCCCACGACCCGGGCCTCCCCCCAGAAGATCACGCTGACCCATCCGGCGTCGTCGTTCCGGGTCACCTCCACGCAGACCCTCGGATCGGAGGCGAGCGCGTCGTGCCGTCGCCCCGGGCCGGTGCGGTAGTAGACGTCGCCGTCGAGTACAACGTACGACAGGGGCGTGACGTAGGGCTCGCCGTCGTCGACGAGTCCGAGGTGGGCCACCCGCTGCTCGGCGAGGATCCGCTCGCTCTGCTCGATGCTCAGTTCGTCCATGTCGCCCCCAGCCGTCCCCGTCTCATCATCCTCCAGTATGCACGCCGCCGAAGCGACGCGCGGAGCCCGCCGACCACCGAGGGACCGGTGATCTCCACGGGCCGGTCGTAGCCGTAGCGGACGACGGCGGCCCGGTTCCGGCCGGTGACGAACACGAGCACACCGTCGCCGTCGAAGGTCCCCCGGTCGGGATGCGGCTCGTGGCCCCTGATGCTCGAGACGATCCGCTCGGCGACGGCCGGGGAGGACAGATGCGCCGTGGAGCCCGCTCCGAGCAATCCCACGTCCGTGGCGTCGCCCTGTCCGTAGATCGCCTCGAACCCCTTGAGGCGGAGGGTCCGGCGCTCGATGGGCAGCCAGCCGTCGATGTCGCCGAGGCCCGAGTCGCGCACCACCGTCGCCCCGGTGTGGGGTGGCACGAAGACGGCCAGATCGTGGGTGATCTCCATCCCGGTCGTGGTGACCACGGTGCCGGGCCGCATCTCGTCGACCTCGGCGTTCGTGACCAGATCGATGTGCCGGCTTGCGAGGAGGTCGCGCACCAGCGGGTCGAGGTCGTCCACGGAGGTGGCCCGGGCCGTGGGTGTCAGGACGACGATGTCGGTCCCCGAGCGGATCCCGCGACGACGAAAGGCCTCCTCGGCGAGGAGGGCGAACTCGAAGGGGGCGGTGGGGGCGGACGTCGGCGTGCCTGCGAGGCCGACCACGAGCCGTCCCCCCGTCCATGCCTCGAGACGGGCGCGGAGCCGACGCGCCGTCGGCAGCGAGTAGAAGTCCTCGGCGCCCTGCTCGAAGCCCGGGATCGATTCGCGATCCACCTTCGCCCCGGTGGCGATGACGAGGATGTCGTAGGGGATCGGTGCACCGTGGCGGAGGTGGAGCCGACCGGCCACGGGGTCGACCCGGATGGCGAGGTCGATCAGGACCTCGACGTCGCCGTGGGCGACGTCGACGGTCTCCCGCACGATCGATCGCTCCTCGACGGCGGCGCCGAGGGCGACCGGGAGGAGGCCCGGCCGGTGGACGTGGCGGCCGGCGGCGTCCACGAGGACGATGCGGGCCTCCGCGGGGCGGAGCCGCCGGGCGAGGAGGTTGGCGGTACGGAGCCCGGCCGGGCCGCCGCCGACGATCGCCACGACGGCCGGCACGTCAACGACCCGCGGATCGAGTCCCGGGGGTCGCTTCCCGAGGGGCGCGTGCACGTGTGGTCATCGGACTCCCGATCGCCGGTTCCGACCATGGCAGGCCGCCGGCCCGGGCGGGAGGGTCGGAGGTCCCTGTGTCCCGGGACCCTCGGCGGCATCGCCTCAGGCGTCGTCGTCACCGAGGGGGAAGCTGGCGCGGACCGTCGTGCCGCCGGCGGCGGGGGTCTCCACCCTGAACGACCCGCCGAGGGCGTGGACGCGGTCCGCCATGTTCGTCAGCCCGAGGCCGGTCCCCGAGGCCGCCTCGGGATCGAAACCGGCGCCGTCGTCGGCGACCGACACGACCACCTGGGTCTGGCCGCACCCCACACGGACGGTGACCTCCGACGCGCCGGCGTGCCGCAGGGCGTTGGAGAGCGCCTCCTTCACGATCTGGAGGAGGTCCTCGGCGAGGTCGGGGGGGACCAGCCCTTCGTCACAGGCGACGTCGAGGTGGATGGGCACCTCGTAGGGCGCCGAGAGGCGGCCGACGAGGTCCGCCAATTGCCGGGGCAGGCTCGGACGGGCCCACACCGGGGGGCTGAGGTCGAAGATGTACCGGCGGAGCGACGCGATGGTCTCGTCGATCTTCTCCACCGCGTCGTCGAGGCGCGCTCGCACCGCGTCGGGCTCCTCGGTGATCCGGGCCATGGAGGTCTGCAGGCCGAGGCCGACCGCGAAGAGGTCCTGGATGATCGAGTCGTGGAGGTCGCGGGCGATGCGCTCGCGGTCTTCGACGACGAGGGCTCGGCGGAGCCGTTCCTGCATCCGAAGGGTGTTGATGGCGCTCCCGGCGGTGACCGCGAGGAACTCGACGAGGATCTCGTCGTCCTCGGTGAATCCGCCGTCCTTCTCGGTGAGGTAGAGGTTGCCGAAGACGCGGTCGCCGACGGTGACGGGGACGCCGAGGAACGTGGTCATCTCGGGATGGCCGTCGGGGAACCCCGCGGAGTCGGGGTGGTCGGCGATGTCGTCGATACGGATCGTCTTCGCCAGTTTCGTGATCGTGCCGAGCACGCCCGTGCCCCGGGGGAGGTGGCCGATCGCCCGCACCGCGTCGGGATCCATGCCCGCATGGACGAAATCGACGAGCCCCCCGTGGTCGCCGAGGACGCCGAGGGCGCCGTACCGGGCGCCGGTGATCTCCATGGCGATCTCGATCGTCGACTGGAGGAGTCCGGTCAGGTCGACCTCGGCGGCGACGTTGGCCGCGCCCTCCACCAGGTCGGCGACGCGTTCGGGGGTGAATCCTCCACTGCTCACGACGGGCCGATCGTACTCGTCTCGGGTCTTCCGGCCCCGTTCGCCGGGCCCATCGTCGCTCCGGCGGGCGAACGTCCGCCGGTAGGGTTGGGGCCATGAGCGAGACATCCGACACCCAGGAGACGGCCGCTGCCGACGGTTCGCTGCGCATCGTCCTCGTGGACGACCACGAGGTCGTGCGACAGGGCCTCAAGGCGTTGCTGGAGTCCGAGGGCGACGTGAAGGTGGTCGGCGAGGCCGGGACGGTCGCCGACGCCGTCCGCCGGGTCGGTTACGACTCCCCGGACGTGGTGGTCCTCGACGTCCGGCTCCCCGATGGCAGCGGGATCGAGGCCTGTCGTGAGATCCGCGCCCGATGGCCCGAGGTCCGGGTGCTCATGCTGACGTCCTTCGCCGACGACGAGGCGCTCTTCTCCTCGATCATGGCCGGGGCGTCGGGCTACGTCCTCAAACAGATCAAGGGCTCCGACCTCATCGAGAGCGTCCGGAAGGTCGGGGCGGGCGAGTCCCTCCTCGATCCCGAGATGACCGATCGGGTGTTCCGCCGCATCCGGGGCGAGGAGCCCGACGACCCCTTGCTCGCCAGGCTCTCGAAGCAGGAGCGCAAGATCCTCGACCTCATCGCCGAGGGGCTCACCAACCGCGAGATCGCCGAGCGGATGTACCTCGCGGAGAAGACCGTGAAGAACTACGTCTCGAACGTCCTGGCGAAGCTCGACATGAGTCGGCGCAGCGAGGCGGCCGCCTACGCCGCCCGGCTCGAGGCCCAGAAGCGGCACCGGTACCCGCCGGAGCAGTGGCCGACGTGACCGGTCCGGTCGTCGTCGGCGTGGACGACTCCGACCGGTCGGTGACCGCTCTCGATCGGGCCGGCGCGCTCGCCGGCTGCCTCGGAACCGGGGTGGACGTCGTCCACGTGTCGCACATACCCGCCACGATGCTGGCCGTGCTCGCCGGCGTGCCCTCGGCGGCGGACGACCTGCTCGACGCGCAGCGGGACGCGGTGTGGGAGCGGCTCGGGCCCCACCTGGAGCGGCTCGACGTCGATGCGACGCGCGTGGACCTCGAGGGGTACCCGGCCGACGAACTCGTCCGGCACGCCGAGGCCGTGGACGCCGAGATGATCGTGGTGGGGAGCCGGGGCCGGGGTGACTTCGCGTCCCTGGTCCTCGGCAGCACGAGCCACCGCGTCGTCAACCATGCACCGTGTGACGTGCTCGTGGTGCGCAAGGACTGAGGAGGACGATGCGAGTTCGCGACATCATGACGACCGACCCGATGACGGTGCGCCCCGAGACGCTGCTGAAGGAGGCCGCCCGGATCATGGTCCGCAACCAGATCTCCGGCCTGCCCGTGGTGGACGCCGCAGGCGACCTCGTCGGGATCGTGACGGAGGGCGACTTCCTCCGTCAGGAGGCCTCCCGGGAGCGTCCCTACCGCCGCAGTCTCCTCGACGCCCTGTTCGGCGACGAGGCACCCGAGCCACCGGCCGCCGAGTCGGTGGGCGAGGTGATGACCGGTGAGCTGGTGACGATCACGCCCGACGCCACCCTCGGCGAGGCTGCCCGGGTCATGGCCGGGCGGAACGTGAAGCGCCTGCCCGTGCTGGACGCCGACGGCGAGCTCGTCGGGATCATCAGCCGCGCGGACGTGGTGAATGCGTTCACCAAGCCCGACGACGTCATCGAGGACGAGGTCCGGGAGGACCTGATCCGCCGGCTCCTGTTCCTCGACCCCGACCTGGTCGGGGTGCGGGTCACCGACGGCGTCGTCCATCTCGGCGGACGGCTCGAGAACCGCACCGAGGTCCAGTTGCTCGAAGAACTCACCCGTCGCATCGCCGGGGTGGTCCGGGTGGAGAGCGAGCTGGAGTTCCTCGTCGACGATCGCGAGTAGTGGCGACGACCTTCGAGGCCCACGACGGTCTCCGCATCGCCGTCGAGCGTCGGCCGGCGGCCGGCCGGGGCCTCGTGGCGGTCCACGCCACGGGATTCTGTTCGGCCGTGTGGTGGCCCGTGATCGACGACCTCCCCGGATACGACGCCGTCCTCCTCGACCAGCGCGGCCACGGCGCCTCCGACGAGCCTCCGCTCCCGATCGACTGGTGGGATGTCGGGCGGGACGTCCTGACCGCCGCCGACCGCATGGCGTGGGAGCGGCGCCCCTACGGCGTGGGGCATTCCTCCGGCGCGGCCGTGCTGGCGATGGCGGAGATCCTGCGTCCGGGCACCTTCGCGGGGCTCGTCCTGGTCGAGCCGATCCTGTTCCCGCCGCCGCACGGCCGCGTCGACGACCACCCCATGGCCCTACGCGCCGAGCAGCGGCGAGACCGGTTCCCCCACCGGGACGCCGCCCGTGAGCACTATCGAGGCCGCGGGGCCTTCGCGGGCTGGGACGACGACGTCCTCGAAGCCTTCCTGGCGTGCGGGCTCGTCGACGATCCCGATGGTGAGGGTCTGCGCCTCGCCTGTCGCCCGGCGTTCGAGGCCGAGTCCTACCGAAGCGGCGCCTCGCACGGTGCCTTCGATCGGCTCGGCGAACTCGACCTCCCGGTCCTGCTCGTCGGCGGGGAGCGGAGCGACACCCACGGCGACCTGCTGCTCGATCGGCAGGCGGCGGCGATCCCCGGCGCCCGGACCGTCGTGATCGAGGGCGCCACGCACTTCGTGCCCATGGAACGGCCCGCCGAGCTCGCAGGGCTCGTGCGGCGGGCGTTCCCGACCGCATGACCGGCTCCGGGTACGACGCCCCACATCGGTAGCATCCCGGCCGTGTTGATCCCCCGCCCAGTGATCACCGATCTCGGCTCCCGCCTCCGATCCGGCGGCGCCGGCCTGCGGGTGGCCGTCGCCGACATCGACGTCGATCCCCTCGACCTCGTCCGTGCCGGCGCGCACGCCTTCGGATCGGCCGCGGCGTTCCTGAGCCCCGACGGGACCTCCGTCGGGGGCCTGGGTGTCGCCTGGGAGACCGTCGCCTCGGGACCCGATCGGCTCACCCGGCTCGACGCCGCCGTGGCCGGCCTGCCGCGCGACGCCGTGGTCCTGACCGGGGCGGCGTTCTCCGACGACGGTCCCCGAGACGAGGCGTGGGAGGGGTTCCCGCCTGCGGTCGCCGTCGTCCCCCAGATCTCCGTCGTGCGTGTCGGAGGGCGTTCCCGGATCGTCGTGGCCGTCCCCGCCGGGGGCAATCCGACCATGGTCCTCGCGGCACTCACCTCCTTGCGACCCGTCCGCCCGGCTCCGACGACGCCCTCCCCGGGGCTGACGGTCGAGGCGGAGCCCGAGATCGACGTCTGGCGCGACGAGGTGGCCGACGCGGTCGCAGCGATCCGCGGCGGAGCCATGGACAAGGTGGTCCTCGCCCGATCGCTGCGGGTCCGAACGGCCCGGCCGGTGGATCCCCTGGCGATCGCGGCGGGGCTGCGCGACCGGTACCCCGGATGCCGGGTGTTCCTGTGGCGGCGCGGCGAGGCGGCGTTCGTCGGCGCCAGCCCCGAGCTCCTCGTGCTCCGGGAGGGTGATCGATTCGAGACCCGCCCGCTCGCCGGCTCGGCTGGACGGGGCGACGATCCCGACGAGGATCGGCGCCTCGGGGACCGCCTGCTGTCCAGCGCGAAGGACCTCGAGGAGCACCGGTTGGTGGTGGAGGACGTCGTCGGCAGGCTGCGGCCGCTCGCCGCCTCGCTCGACCGACCGGCCCATCCGTCGCTCGAGCGGTTCTCGACCGTGCAGCACCTCGCCACCCCGATCGTCGGGGCCACCGACGCCCGTGCCCTGGAACTCGCGGCGGCCGTCCATCCCACGCCCGCCGTCGCCGGATCGCCGCGGTCCGAGGCACTCGCGTTCATCGACAAGGTCGAGGGCCTGGACCGGGGCTGGTACGCCGGGGCGGTCGGATGGATCGATCCGGCCGGCGACGGGGAACTGGCTCTGGCGTTGCGCTGTGCCCTCGTCCGCAACGGCGAGGCCGTGCTCTACGCCGGGAACGGGATCGTCGCCGACTCCGATCCGCAACGCGAGGTCGAGGAGACGCGTCTCAAGCTGCGGCCGATGCTCGAACTGCTCGCGGGCGACTGATCAGCCGTCCAGCGCGGCGTGGACCGCCCGCCGCACCCGGCGGTGGAGATCGCGTTCCTCCGCACGGTCGGTGTGGACCTCCAGCACGGTCACTCCGTGCGGACGCTCCCGGAGACGGGCGGCCAGGTCGTCGGCGTCGTCGACGGTGGCCGCCTCGGCGCCGAGGGCGCGGGCGACGGGGGCGAACGCCAGCCCGTGGGGCGTGCCGAAGTGGCGCTCGAAGACCTCCGGGTGGTCGATCTGGGGGAGGTAGTGGAAGATGCCGCCGCCGTCGTTGTTCACGACGACGATCGTGAGGTCGGCGCCGAGCCTCGCCGCCGCGGCGATGGCGGTGAGGTCGTGCAGGGTGCTCAGGTCGCCGGCCAGGGCGTAGGTCGGCGCCGCGGGCGCGACGACGGCCGAGCCGGTCGCCGCCGACAGCAGGCCATCGATGCCGTTCGCGCCACGGTGGCCGAAGTAGCGGAGCGGGTCGCCGCGCGTCACGCCGAAGGTGTCGACGTCGCGGATCGGCATCGACGACGCGATCCATGCGTGCGACCCGGCCGGCGGGACGGAGGAGACCGTCCTGGCGACGACCGGTTCGGACAGGTGCCCGGACGTTTCCAGGATCTCCTCCGCGGCGCTCCGAGCCGTCTCGTCGGCGGTGCACCACGACTCGACCCAGGCCTGCCCGCCGCCCTCCGCGTCGGCGAGCGCTCCCAGGGCGGCGACGGCGGGGGACCGGACGACGAGCGAGGCCGAGGCGAGCGGATCGCGCCAGCCGCCCGGGTCGACGAGCACCTGGGGGATCTCGGGGTGGTCCTCGAGCCAGCGCCAGAGCGGCTTCGAGGTGGGGAGGGCGCCGATCCGGAGCACGGCGTCGGGCGGGTGGCGGTCGAGGTGGCCGGCGGCGGCCAGCAGATCGCCCGTGGTGAGAATGCGGCTCCGGTCGTGGGGCCCGGCGCGCAGGCCCGACAGCGGGTCGGCGAGCACGGGGGCGTCGAGCGACCTGGCGGCGGCGGCCGCGGCTGGCGGGAGCTCGGGATCGTCGTCGGGTCCGCAGACGACGACCACGCGGCGGCCAGCGAGGACCGTCCGGAGGGCGCGGGCGGCGTCGGGGCCGAGTGCCGGCTCCGCGTGATGGACCTCGGGCACCGACGTCGGTGCGGGCGGGTCGCCGACGGGGACGAGCGGCTCCCGGAACCGGCAGTTGAGGTGGACCGGACCCGGGGCCGGGCCGGTGGCCTCGGTGACCAATCGGGCGCCGAGGGCGGTGATCGTCCGGTCGCCCACGGAGGCGTCGGGCGGCTCGAGGTCGTGGGACCATCGGGTCGCGGACCCGTACAGGCGGACCTGGTCGACGGTCTGGGGCGCCCCCACGTCGGCGAGTTCGGCGGGCCGGTCGGCGGTGAGCACGATCATCGGGACGCGGGAGGCCGATGCCTCGACGACGGCCGGGTGGTACTCGGCGGCCGCGGTCCCCGACGTGCACGTGACGACGACGGGCCTGCCGGTGACCCGGGCGATGCCGATGGCCAGGAAGCCGGCCGAGCGTTCGTCGTGCATCGACAGGTCGGTGATCTCGGGCTCGGCCGCGAGCGCCATCGCCAGGGGCGTGTTGCGCGATCCCGGAGCGACGACGGCGTGCCGGATGCCGCTCTCGGCGAGGGAGCGGACCAGGAGGGTTGCGAAACGGAGGTTGCGGTCGATGGGCGGAGGCTACTGCGGGACGGTGGGCGGAGGTCCGCGGCCGACCCGTCGACGACCACCCGGCCACGGGACACGACGAGGAGCCGAGGGTGGTCGTCCGTCGCGGTCGGGTTCGCTTCAGGCGGCAGTGTCGAGCAGCCAGAGGGCGAGGAGGCCGGCGGCGGTGGTGGCGGCGATGTTCTTCGTCCTCCAGGCGACGAGGGCGGCGATCCCGCCGGCGACGAGGCGGAGGTTGCCCGGACCGAGATCGATCACGCCCTCCGGACGCACGAGCGCCGGGGCGATGAGGGCGCCGAGCACGGCCGGGGCGATGAATCGCAGCGGGCGCTCGATCGCCGGAGGGACGGGGCGGGTGCCGAGCGCGCCGATGAACGACAGGCGCAACCCGTACGTGCCGACCCCGATGGCGACCACGATCGCGAGATCGGTCACGGACGCCCCCGGTCGAGGATCACGCCGGTGAGCACGCCGGCGAGGGTGGCCGCGACGAGTCCGAGGTTCCAGGCGAGGGGCGCAGCGACGACCGCCGTCGCGCCGGCGACGAGCGTCGCCGCCAGCGCCGGCCGATCGCGCACCGCGCCCGGCATGAGGCCGAGGAACACGAGGGGAACGGCGAAGTCGAGATTCCACGAAGCAGGGACTGCGGCGCCCACGAGGACGCCGACGGCGGATGCCGCCTGCCAGGCGATCCACAGGGTCAGGGCCACCCCGAGCGCGTACCAGCGCCGCCCGACCGGATCGATGAGGCGCTCGTAGCGAATCGACGCCAGCACGAACAGATGATCGGTGAGGCCGTACGCGAGGAGGAGACGCCAGCGAAGGGGGAAGTCCCCGAAGGCGCCGGCGAGCCCGGCGCTGTACATGAGGTGGCGGGAGTTGATGACGAGTGCCGTGGCGATGACGACGAGGGCGGTGGAGCCCTGGTCGACGAGTTGGATGGTGGCGATCTGGGCTGCGCCGGCGAAGACGATGGGTGAGCTGAGGAAGCCCACGAGACCGCCGATCTCGGTGGCGGCCGCCGTCGCGCCGACGATGAGGCCGAAGGGCGCGACCCCGAGGAGGACCGGGAGGGCGGCGCGGACGCCGTCGAGGGCTGCGGTCCGGGCTGACGACGCTGGCATGGATCCGGGAGCGTACCGAGGGCGACTCAGAGCGCGGCGCCGAGGCCGACCAGCGCCCCGAGGACGGCGTGCGCTCGCGCGTTGCCCACGAGCGCCCCGACGAGCGCCGGCCCCGTCGTGTCGGTCGTCACCGTCCGCACGGGTCCGATCGCCAGCGGCAGGGCGACGAGCCCGAGGAGGGTGCCGCGGGGCATCCATCCGACGCCCGCGAAGAGCGCCAGGACGGCGAAGGCACCGAGGACCAGCACGGCGTAGACGATCTCGGTCCTCCGCCGGCCGAGGAGCACGGCCAGGGTGCGCTTGCCGGCCCGGCGATCGGTGTCGAGGTCACGCACGTTGTTGGCCACGAGGATCGCCGTCACGAGGAAGCCGATGGGGACGGAGGCGAGCCAGGCGTCGAGGGGAGCGCTCCCGTCGTGGACGAACCGCGAGCCGACGGTGGCGACGACGCCGAAGAAGACGAACACGAAGGCCTCGCCCAGGCCCCGGTAGCCGTAGGGGACGGGCCCGCCGGTGTAGCCCAGGGCGGCCAGGATCGAGGCCACCCCGATGACGACGATCCACGGGCCGGCGATCCACGCGAGGTAGGCGCCCCCGGCGATGGCGAGGCCGAACACCACGGCGACGCCCCTCCACATCGCCCGGGGGTCGATGAGCCCCGTGGCCACGGCGCGGGGCGGACCGAGCCGATCGGGGGTGTCGGCGCCGCGTGCGGCGTCCGACGCGTCGTTGGCGAAGTTGACCCCGACGTTGAGGAGCACGGCCGTGACCAGCGTCACCACGAAGGCGTCCCAGCGGAACGCCCCGTCGTCGACGGCGAGGCCCGCCCCGGCGAGGACCGGGGAGACGGCTGCGAGCAGTGTGGGCGGTCGCGCGGCGAGGACCCACGCCCGCCAGGAGGTCACGGGAGCCGGGGGTACTCGCTGAAGCGCGGGGCGCGCTTCTCGTTGAAGGCGTTGCGGCCCTCCTGGGCCTCCTCGCTCATGTAGAAGAGGAGGGTGGCGTCGCCGGCGAGCTGCTGCTGGCCGGCGAGCCCGTCGGAGGCGGCGTTGATGGCCGCCTTCATGAGCCGGATCGCCAGCGGCGACTTCTCGAGGATCTCCTTCGCCCACTGGACGGTGACGTCCTCGACCTCGGCGAGGGGCGCCACGGCGTTCACCATCCCCATCTCGTAGGCCTCCTGCGCGGAGTACTGCCGGCAGAGGTACCAGATCTCCCGGGCACGCTTGTCGCCCACCATGCGGGCGAGGAGGCCGGCGCCGTAGCCCCCGTCGAAGGACCCGACCTTCGGTCCGGTCTGTCCGAAGATCGCGTTGTCGGCGGCGATGGTGAGGTCGGAGACGAGGTGGAGGATGTGGCCCCCGCCGATGGCGTAGCCACGCACCATCGCGATGATCGGCTTCGGGAGCCGACGCATCTGGATGTGGAGGTCGAGCACGTTGAGGCGCGGCGTTCCCCTCGGGTCGAGGTAACCGGCGTCGCCGCGGATCTTCTGGTCGCCGCCCGAACAGAACGCGAGGTCGCCCTCGCCGGTCAGGATGATCACGCCGATCCCCTCGTCGTTGCGGGCGCGTTCGAACGCGTCGGACAGCTCGAAGAGGGTGGTGGGTCGGAAGGCGTTGCGGACCTCCGGACGGTCGATCGTGATCTTTGCGATGCCTTCGGCGCTCTCGTAACGAATGTCTTCGTACTCGCCGGAGGCCTGCCAGGCGATGGGCATGGTTCGACTCCGTGGACGGCTGCGGGACGCCGATATCGTACCGATGCCCGATATCCACCCGGAGTGGCGCATCGTGGACTGGCTTCGCACCGCCGCCGACCGGCGGCCCGACCACCCGGCGCTGGTGACGTCCCGGCGCACCGTCACCTACGCCGAGCTCGATCGCGCCGCCGACGGCGTCGCCGCCGTCGTGGAGGCCGGGGTCGGAGCGACGGCCGTCGCCGTCTGGGGCTCGTCCGATCCCGGGACGGTGGCCGCCCTCTGGGGGATCCCGCGGGCCGGCGCCGACTGCGTGGTGCTCCCGACCGGGATCCCGGCCGCCGAGGCGATGCGCCTGACCCGTTTCGCCGGCGCCCGGGGGCTCTGGGGCGGAGGCGAGGGGCCGGACGTCGATCGGCTCCTGGCCGTCGACCCCCCGGACCGGGTGGTGGCGGGTCCGCCCGACCCCGCCGCCGCCTATGTCCTCTTCACGTCCGGCTCGACGGGGTCGCGGCGGGGCGTGCGGCTGACCGGGGCGCACCTCGCGGCGTCGGCCGACGCCTCGGCCCGGCGTCTCGGCACGACGGAGGAGGATCGCTGGCTCGGCGTCCTCCCCCTCGGTCACGTCGGCGGCCTGTCCATCCTGTGGCGCCAGGCGCGGGCGGCCGCCACCGTGGTGCTCCACGACGGCTTCGACGCACGCGAAGCCGCGGCCGCCCTCGCCCGGGACGTCTCGGTCGCCTCCGTCGTTCCGACGATGCTGCGGCGGATCCTCGACAGCCGACCAGGACCCTACGGGGGGCTGCGCGCCGTCCTCGTGGGGGGCGGGCCGGCCGACGCCGCCCTCGTCGCCGATGCCCGCGCCGCGGGGATCCCCGCCCTCCAGACGTACGGGATGACCGAGACGGCGTCGCAGATCTGCACCGAGGATCCCGCCGGTCCGGGCGAGCCGGGCACCGCGGGCAGGCCGGTGCCGGGCGCGGAGGTCCGCATCGCCGGGGACCGGATCGAGGTCCGGGGCCCGATGGTCTTCGACGGGTACCTCGGCGAGCCGTCGCGCGAGCCGGGTACCTGGTTCAGGACCGGCGACCGCGGCGAGATCGACGAGGACGGCCGGCTCCGGGTGCTCGGTCGGGCGGACCGCGTCGTCGTCAGCGGTGGCGAGAACGTCTCCGCCACGGCGGTCGAGCGGGCGCTGCTCGGTCTCCCCGGCGTGGAGGCGGCCCGGGTCTCGGGCGTGGAGGACCCCGAATGGGGGAGCGCCGTGGTCGCCTGGGTCGTCGCGCCCGGCGCCGACGCCGACGCCCTTCGCTACTATCTCCTATCCGTGCTGGAGCCCGCCGTGGTCCCCATGCGCATCGAGGTGGTCGGCGAGCTCCGGGCTTCGTGGAATGACGCCGGGTAGCGGCACGGCCGTAC
>JAWVYO010000071.1:0-12478 GCA_033722675.1 Acidimicrobiia bacterium
CGACGCCTCGTCCCGCACGACTCTGGCCGTGCCCTCCAGGGCCATCCACCGCGGCCCGTCGACCTGGCAGAGGACCGCCCGGCCGTGCGTCTCCACGTTGCGGACCTTCTGGGTGCCGTCGGAGCAGATGACGCTGGCCGTGCCGGTCTCGGGATCGAAGGTGAAGGCGATCGCCACGACGTGAGGGAGCGCGTCGTCCCCGCGCAGCGTCGTGAGCGTGCCGAGGTGACGCTCTTCGAGGAACGCCAGGTCGGCGTCGGTGAGTTCGTCTGTCGTTCGTGCCATGCGGGGGGAGGCTACGAGGGTCCTGGTCACTAGGCCCCGGGACCCTGGCACCATGGACGACCCCCGTCGGCGAGGAGTCATGGAACGCACCACGATCGAAGCCTGGTACCGGGGGTTCCAGGAGCGTTTCGCCGGGGGGATCGAGAACCTCGACGGGTCCGCCGTGTTCCGTTCGGACCCCTGGGAGCGGGAGGACGGCGGCGGCGGCGACACCCGTGTGCTGGCGGGAGGAGCCCACATCGAAAAGGCGGCCGTCAACTTCTCCGCCGTGCACGGCCCGACCCCGGCCCGGCTCTCCGAGCGCCTCGCCGCCGCAGGCTCGCGGTTCTACGCCACCGGCGTGTCGATCATCGTGCATCCGCAGAACCCCCATGCGCCGACGTTCCACGCCAACGTGCGGTACTTCGAGTCGGACACCGGGGCTGCGTGGTTCGGCGGGGGAGCGGACCTCACCCCGTACTACCTCTACGAGGAGGACGCGGTGCACTTCCACCGGGTGCTGCGCGAGGCGTGCGGCCGGCACGCCGTCGCCGATCATCCGGCGTGGAAGCAGGCCTGCGACGACTACTTCCATCTCCCCCACCGCGGTGAGGCCCGGGGGGTCGGCGGGATCTTCTTCGATCACCTGACCGAGCGCCTCGACGAGGTCTGGGCGTTCCAGCAGGACCTGGCCGACCACCTGCTGGAGGCGTACCTCCCGATCCTGCGCCGGCGGGTCGACCTGCCGGTGGACGACGAGCAGCGACGCTGGCACGAACTCCGGCGGGGCCGCTACGTCGAGTTCAACCTCATCTGGGATCGGGGCACGCGCTTCGGGCTGGAGACCGGGGGGAGGACGGAGTCGATCCTCGGATCGATGCCGCCCCGGGCCCGCTGGGAGTACGCCCACGAGCCCCCGCCGGGCACCCCCGAGGCCGAGCTGCTGGCGATGGTGCGCGCCGAACCGCGCGACTGGTCGTGACCACGGGGCGGGTACCTTCCGCCCCCATGTCCTCCGACTCCACGACCGGACGGCGGCCGGAGCGGCTCTTCACGGTGGCCGCGGGGCCGCTACGCGGCGCCGTCCTCCTCGCGCTGGTCCGGGCGCTGCTCGCCGCGGGGGCGGCGCTGGCCGTGGGCGCGCTCGTGGACGGCGTCGCCGACGGAGGCGCCGTAACCGGGGCCCTCGTCGTGCTCGGGGTGCTGGTGGCCGCCCGCGCCCTCCTGGCGATGGCGGGCCCGCTCCTCGCCACGACGATCGCGACGCGGGTCGAACGCCGGTTGCGGCGGCGGGTGCTCGACGCGGTGCTGGACGTGGGCCCGTGGACGGGCCGCCGGACGGGCGAGGTCGTGGGCCGGGCCACGGAGGGCATCGACGCGGTGGGCGCCCTCGCCGGGACCTTCCTGCCCCAGCTCGTCGGCGGCATGGTGGTGCCGCTGGGCCTGATCGCGGTGGTCGCCGTCGTCGACTGGCCCACGGCCCTGGTCCTGGCGGTCCTCCTCCCCCTGGTCCCCCTGCTGCTGCGGCTGCTCGAACGACGGTTCGCCTCGGTGAGCGCGCGCTACCGAGCGACCGCCGACGAGCTGGCGGCACGGTTCCTCGACGGCATCCAGGGGCTCCGCACGCTGAAGTCCCTCGATCGGTCCGAGGCCTACGGCGACGAGCTGGCACGAGCCTCGGATCGGCTCCGATCCGAGACGATGGCGCTGCTGCGGGTCAACCAGCTGGCGCTCCTCGCGGTCGACTCGCTGTTCACGCTGGGAACGGTGGTCGCCGCCGCCGTCATGGCCGGGTGGCGTCTGTCCTCGGGAGCCATCACCGTGGGCGAGGCCGTGGCGCTGGTGATCCTCGGCGTGCTCCTCATCGAGCCGCTGACGGGCATCGGGCGGTTCTTCTACGTGGGGGCGATCGGGCGGGCGGCCGCCGCCCAGGTGCGCGAGTTGCTCGCCCTCGAGTCGTCGGACCCGGGCGCCGACGATCCGTCGCTCCCGCCGGGCGCGGTGCGGGTGCGCTCGGTG
Organism: Acidimicrobiia bacterium; assembly: GCA_033722675.1. Lineage (GTDB taxonomy): Bacteria > Actinomycetota > Acidimicrobiia > Spongiisociales > UBA11373 > DATHYU01. The sequence goes on from JAWVYO010000071.1 coordinate 2,284, forward strand.
GGCTACGCCTACGACGACGGGACCGAGGCCCTCAGCGACGTGTCCTTCGAGGTCGCCCCCGGCGAACGGGTGGCGCTCGTCGGCCCTTCCGGCGCCGGGAAGACCACGCTCGCGCACCTGCTCCTCGGTTTGCTGGAGCCCGCCCGGGGCTCCGTCGGCGTGGGCGGGCGGAGCGTGCTCGTGTCCCAGCGGCCCTTCCTGTTCCACGGCACCGTGGCCGAGAACCTGCGACTCGCCGATCCCGACGCCTCGGACGACGACCTGTGGGCGGTCCTCCGCGCCGCCGACCTGGCCGCCGTCGTCGAGGCGCGGGCGGGCGGCCTCGACGGGCAGATCGGCGAGCGGGGCCTGCAGCTGAGCGGCGGCGAGGCCCAGCGCCTGGCCATCGCCCGGGCCCTGCTCGCGGATGCCGACGTGGTCGTCCTCGACGAGCCGACCTCGAACGTCGACCTCGAGACCGAGGCGAGGATCCGACAGGCCCTCGACCGGCTCATGGAGGGCCGCACCGTCGTCGTGATCGCCCACCGGCGCTCCACCATCGCCGGCATGGACCGCGTCGTCGCGCTCGAGGGCGGGCGCATGACCGCCGGGGGGCCGACGTGAGGCGTCGCGCCGTGATCCGGCGGCTCCTGTCGATGATGCGGCCACTGGCGCCGCTCATGGCCGTCTCCAGTGCCTGTCGTGTCGTGAACCAGGGCCTCGGGGTTGCGATCCCGGCCGTCGCCGCGGTGCTGGTGGTCCGCATCGCCACCGGCGACGGCACGGTCGCACCGATGGCCTGGATGCTCGTCGGCCTGGCCCTCGTGAAGGGCCTGTTCCGTTACCTGGAGCAGTTCACCGGCCACGCCGTCGCCTTTCGCCTGCTCTCGCAGCTGCGGGATCGGGCGTACCGGGCCATCGAACCGTTGGCCCCCGCCGGGCTCGAGGGCGCCCGTACCGGGGACCTCGTCGCGAGGGTGATCGGCGACGTCGACCGCGTCGAGCCCTTCTATGCCCACACGATCGCCCCGGTGGTCGGCGCGGTGGCGGTGCCGGGACTGGCGGCCGTCGCGCTCGCCGTCGCCGTCGACCCTGCGGTCGGGCTCGTGTTCCTCCCCTTCCCGGCCGTCGCCGCCTTCGCCGCGCCGTGGGTCGCGTCACGCCGGGTCGCCGGCCTGGCCGCCGACCAGCGGCGAGCGGGCGGCGAGGCAGGGGCCATCCTGACCGATGCCGTCCAGGGCAGCCGGGAACTCGCCGTGCTCGACGCCCGGGATCAGATGGCGAACCGGATCGGTGCGGCGGCCGACACCTCCGAGCGGACCCGGACCGCCCTGGCGCGCATCGCCGCCCTCCGGTCGGGGCTCGTCGACCTCGTGGCCGGTGCCGCCGTCGTGGCGGTCGCCCTCGTCGCCACGTCCCGCTTCGACGCCGGGGCCATCGACGTCGGCGCCGTGGCGGCGTCGATCGTGGTCGCCTGGGTGGGGATGGCGCCCGCCCGCGTCCTCGAGGACATCGTGCCCGACCTCGAACAGGCTCTCGCCGCCGCCGGACGCCTCTTCGACCTCGCCGACCGCCGGCCGCCGGTCGTCGGCCCGTCCGCCACCGACACCGTTCCCGTCGACGGTTCGGTCGCGTTCGAGGACGTGACGGTGCGCATCGGCGACACCACCGTGCTCGACGGCGTCGACGCCGCGGTGCCCGACCGCTCGTTCGTGGCGATCGTCGGCCCGTCGGGCTCGGGGAAGTCGACCCTCGTCGAGTTGCTCGTGCGCTTCCGGGAGCCGGACCGGGGCCGGGTGCTCCTCGGCGGTGCGGATCTGCGCGACCTGACGGACCGGACGATCCGCGACACGGTCGCGCTCGTCCCCCAGCGGCCGGAGCTCTTCTACGGATCGATCGGCGAAAACCTCCGACTCGCCCGATCCGACGCAACGGACGCCGACCTGTGGTCGGTGCTCGAGCGGGTGGGCCTGGAGGCCTGGGTCCGGTCGCTCGACGACGGCCTCGACGCGGCGGTCGGCGAGCTCGGCGATGCGATGTCGGGGGGTCAGCGCCAGCGGCTCGCCCTGGCGCGCGGGCTCCTGCGAGAGGCGGCCGTGCTCGTCGTCGACGAGGCGACGTCGGAGTTGGATCCGGCCTCGGAGCGCCGGATCGTGGGCGTGCTCGACGCAGAGCGGCGACGGCGCACGGTGGTCGTCGTGGCGCACCGGCTCGAGACGATCACGGGCGCCGACGAGATCCTGGTGGTCGACGGCGGCCGGGTGGCCGAGCGCGGCACCCACGACGAACTCCTCGAGCGCGACGGCGTGTACGCGGGCCTGTGGCGTCGCCATCGCGACGTCATCGACGCCGGCTGAGCGTTGCCGACTTCCTGTCGGAACGGTGGTCGGTACCGTTCTGAGGTCGCCACCCCGGATCGTGGATGCACGTCACGTCGATCACCTTCGCCTATCCCCATGCGGATGGGAGCGTCCGCGCCGACCTGGCGCGTCGTCTGCTGTCGGGCAGCACCGTCGACGGATCGTTCGTGCTGTCCACCTGCCTCCGGACGGAGGTCGTGGTCGCCGGAGACGACGACCGCCTCGACGAGACGCTCGAGCAGGTCTTCGGTGGTCCCGTCCCCGTGGGGGAGGGCATCCGCCGCCGCGGCGAGCACGCCGTGCGCCACCTGTTCCGGGTCGCCGCCGGCCTCGAGTCCCCGATCCTCGGTGAACTCGAGGTCCTCACGCAGTTCCGTCAGGCGCTCGTGGCCGCGGAGGACGCCGGTCGGATCGAGGGACTGTTCGTGAAGCTGCTCGAGACGGCGGTGTCGACGGGTCGCCAGGCGCGCGATCTGCTGCCGGGATCCCCCCACGACTCCATGGCGGCGGTCGCCGCGCAGGTCGTGGGCGGCCACGACCGGGTGGTCGTGCTCGGGTCGGGGATCATGGCGACGGCCGTCGTCATGGGACTGGGATCGCTGCCGGCGCCGCCCGAGATCCTGGTCGTCGCCCGGAGCCCCGAGAAGGTGTCGATCGAAGGCGTGGAGGTCTGGCCCTTCGATCGCGCGGCCGAAGCCCTCGCCGGGTACCCCGCTGCGGTGTCGGCGACGTCCGCCAAGCGGCGGCCCGTCGACGACGACGAGATGGCGACGCTGCTGAGCCGGCGGTCCGAGCCGCTCACCCTCGTGGACATGGCGATGCCTCCCGACTTCGCCCCACCGGAGGGAGCACCCGTCGAGTACGTCGACATCGACGACCTCGCCCGGATGGCACACCGGCGGCCGCGGAGCGAGGAGGCGGACGCGATGGTCGACGCCGCCGCCGCCGAGGCGTATCGAGGCGTGGTCGACCATCAGGCGGTGGGACCGGTGATCGGTGGACTCGTCCACCGCTCCGACACCCTGGTGGACGAGATCGTGGAGCGGTTCGGCGGTCGCCTCGGCGACGAGGCGGACCGGCCGGTCGTCCGACAGGCCGTCCACACGGCACTGCGAACCCTGCTCGCCGACCCCATCTCCTACCTCCGGTCGGCGGAGCGTGCGGACGACGCAGCCGACGTCATCGCCGAGGCCTTCGGGCTGGACGATGGCTGACCTCCGTCTCGCGACCCGCGGGTCGCGACTGGCCATCGCCCAGGCCGTGTCCGTCGCCGATCGCCTGACCGCCGCTCACGAGGGGCTGACGGTCGAGCTCGTGGAGGTCTCGACGACCGGCGATCGCGACCGGGTGACGGACGTGACGAGCCTGACCGAGGTCGGGGCCTTCGTCCGGGCGGTGCAGCAGGCGGTGCTCGACGGTGAGGCCGACGCCGCCGTGCACTCGTGCAAGGACCTGCCCGTGGCCGGACCCGACGGACTGCGGGCGGTGTATCCCGAGCGAGAGGCCCCGTGGGACGTCCTCTGTGGAGCGACGCTGGCGGAGCTGCCCGAGGGCGCCCGGGTCGGCACGGGCAGCCCCCGCCGTGAGGCCCAGCTGGGCCGGCTGCGGCCGGACCTCCGGATCACCGGGATCCGTGGGAACGTGGACACCCGGCTCGGCCGGGTGGCGGCGGGGGACTACGACGCCGTGGTGCTCGCCGAGGCCGGCCTGCGACGGCTGGGCCTGGAGGCGGAGATCACCGCCCGGTTCACACTCGAAGAGATGGTGCCGGCACCGGCGCAGGCGGCACTGGCGGTGGAGGCCGACCCGTCCGGTCCGGCGTGGCCGCTGGTGGCTGCGATCGACGACCCTGCGACGCGCCGCGTCGTCGAGGCCGAGCGGTGGATCCTGGCCCGCACCGGCGCCGGATGCCGGTCCGCCCTCGGTGTGCTCGCCGAGGACGCCGGCGGGACGATGACCCTCACCGGGTTCGTCAGCGACGACGCCGGGGCCCGCCGTGCCGTCGTGGAACGGGCAGACGGCGCGACGGCGGCCGACGCCCTCGTCGAGGCGCTGGAGCTGTCGACATGACCCGGCGGGTGGCGGTGACGACGACGACGGGCAGGTCCTTCGACCGGATCGCCGACGAGCTGAGGGACACGGGCCTCCAACCCGTCCCCCTGCCGTGCATCACGGTCGAGCCGGCGGCGCAGGAGGTGCTCGATCGCCTCCGCAGCGCGGCCGATTCCGCCGACTGGATCGTCGTGACGTCGCGTCGCGCCGTCGAGATCGTGTGGCCGTCGGGGGGGATGCCGACCGCTCCCGCCGTGGCCGCGGTCGGCCCGACGACCGCCGAAGCGGCGCGGGAGGCGGGGGGACGCGTCGAGGTGATCGGCAGTGGCGGCGCCTCGGAGCTCTGCGACGTGCTCGGCGGACGGGTGGCCGGGACGGCCGTCGTCTTCCCCCACGCCCGGGCCGCCGACCCCGCGACGAGCCGCAGCCTGGCCGAACAGGCCGCCTCGGTCGTCGCCGAGCCCGCCTACGACACCGTCCCGATCGCCCCGGGGCCCGATCCGGTGGACGCCGCGATCTTCGGCTCGCCCTCTGCCGTCGACGGATGGATGACCGCCCGTTCGCTGGAGGATCTCGTGACCGCGGCCATGGGCCCGACCACCGCCGCCCATCTGCGGCGCCTCGGGCGTCCCCCCGACGTCGTGCCCGAACGCCCCGATCTCGCCAGACTGGTGGGGATGCTCGCCGATCACCTCGCCCACGAAAGGCAACGCTCGTGACCAGCTATCCGACGATCCGCCCGCGCCGGCTGCGGCGTTCGGCGGCGCTGCGCCGCCAGGTGGCGGAGACCCGCCTCGATCCCGCGATGTTCGTCCTGCCCCTCTTCGTGACGACCGGCAGTGACGTCGCCAATCCGATCCGGTCGATGCCGGGCCACCATCAGCTGTCGGTGGACCGCCTCCTCCCCGTCGTCGAGGAGGCTGCCGAGGCCGGCGTCGGCGGCGTCATCCTCTTCGGGGTGCCGGACGACAAGGACGAGCAGGGCTCTTCGGCGTGGGACCCCTCCGGCCCCGTCCCCACTGCCATCGGGGCGATCCGTGACCGGCGCCTGGATCTGACCGTGTGGGCCGACGTGTGCCTGTGCGAGTACACGAGCCACGGGCACTGCGGGATCGTCCGGGGCGAGACCGTCGACAACGACGCCACCCTGCCCCTCCTCGCCCGAGCGGCGGTGACGTATGCGGACGCCGGGGCCGACGTCGTCGCCCCCTCCGACATGATGGACGGCCGTGTCGCCGCACTGCGGGCCGCGCTCGACGACGACGGCCACGAGGACCTCCCCATCTGCTCCTACGCGGTGAAGTATGCGAGCGCCTACTACGGGCCGTTTCGCGACGCCGCGGGATCGGCCCCGGCCTTCGGGGACCGCCGCACCCATCAGATGGACCCGCCCAACGGCCGTGAGGCCCTGCGGGTCGTCCGTGAGGATCTGGCGGAGGGGGCCGACATGGTGATGGTGAAGCCCGCCGGCGCCTATCTCGACGTCCTCTCGTCGGTGCGTGCCGCGGTCGACGTCCCCGTCGCCGCCTATCAGGTGTCGGGGGAGTTCGCCATGATCGAGGCCGCCGCCGAACGGGGATGGATCGACGGGGACCGCGTGATGATGGAGTCCCTCACCGGAATCGTCCGGGCGGGCGCCGGGATCGTCCTGACGTACTTCGCCACCCGCGCCGCACGACTGCTGGAGGACCGATGACCTCGACGAGCTGGTTCGAACGGGGCCGGGCCGTGATGCCGGGCGGCGTCAACTCCCCGGTGCGGGCGCATGCGAGCGTCGGCGGGACCCCCCGATTCGTGACGGGGGCCTCCGGGCCCCACGTGACGACCACCGACGGCGAGACCCTCGTCGACTTCATCGCGTCCTGGGGGGCGTTGCTGCTGGGCCACGCCCGGCCGGAGATCGTCGGCGCCGTCGAGTCCGCGGCGGCGGGGGGCACCTCCTTCGGCATCCCGACGTCGGCCGAGGTGGAACTCGCCGAGCTCATCGTGGAGCTCGTCCCCGGGATCGAGGTGGTGCGGATGGTCAACTCGGGGACCGAGGCGACCGCCTCGGCCATCCGCGTGGCGCGCGCCGCCACCGGCCGACCGGGGATCGTCAAGTTCGAGGGCTGCTACCACGGCCACGCCGACGCCTTCCTCGTGGCGGCGGGCAGCGGTCCGGCGACCCTGGGAACGCCCGACAGCCCCGGCGTCCCGCCCTCCACCGTCGCCGACACCCGCTCGGCACGGTTCAACGACCTGTCCTCCGTCGAGACCGCCTTCGCCTCGGGCGACATCGCCGCGGTGATCGTGGAGCCGGTGACCGGCAACATGGGCGTCGTCCCTCCCGCACCCGGGTTCCTCGAGGGGCTGCGGTCGTTGTGCGACCGCCACGGGGCAGTGCTGGTCTTCGACGAGGTCATGACGGGGTTCCGGGTCGCCCGCGGGGGTGCCCAGGAACGCTACGGGGTGACGCCCGACCTCACCTGTCTCGGCAAGGTCGTCGCCGGCGGGACGCCGGCCGCGGCGTACGGCGGCCGGGAGGACCTGATGCGAATGGTGGCGCCCGACGGTCCCGTCTACCAGGCGGGGACCCTGGCGGGGAACCCTCTGGCGACCGCCGCGGGCCTCGCCTGCCTGCGGTACCTGCGCGATCACGACGACCTGTACGACACGCTGGAGGACCTGGGGTCGCGGCTCGAGGATCGGCTCGCCTCGGCGCTGGCCGACGCCGGCCTCCCCGGCTGCGTCCAGCGGGTCGGTGCGATGCTGACCGTGTTCTTCGGGCCCTCGTCGGTGTCGTCGTGGGACGACGCCTCCGGCGTGGACCGGGAGCGCTTCTCTCGTTTCTTCCACGGCGCGCTCGAGCGCGGCGTGATGCTGCCGCCGTCGCCCTTCGAGGCGCTGTTCCTCATGGAGGACCACCGCACCGTGCTCGACGACGCCGCCGACCGCCTGGTCGAGGCGATCGGAGCCGTCGGGTGACGCGTCCCCTCGTCGAGGCCCTGCACCGGCGTCCCGTCGAGCGGCCGCCCGTCTGGATCATGCGGCAGGCCGGCCGCTACCTGCCCGAGTACCGGCGGCTCCGCGAGGGTCGCTCGTTCCAGGAGTGCGTGTCGGACCCCGCCCTCGCCTCCGAGATCACCCTGCAGCCCATCCAGCGGTTCGCCATGGACGGCGCCGTCATCTTCGCCGACATCATGACGCCCCTCGAGGCGATGGGCGTCGACATGGTGTTCGACCCCGGGCCGACCCTCCGTCCCCACGAGCCCGGGGAGATCGCCCGGCTCGGCCCGTTGGACCCCGACCGGGTGGGTTTCGTGGCCGAGACGATCCGCCGGGTTCGGGCCGCCGTCCCCGACGAGACGGCCGTCATCGGCTTCGCCGGGGCGCCCGTCACGCTGCTCGCCTACCTCCTCGAGGGCGGCGGGTCGAAGGACTTCATGAGGATGCGCGCCGCGATCCGCCGGGACCCCGAGGCGGTCCGGGCGGCGCTCGACCGGCTCGCCGAGGCGATGGCGTCCTACCTCCGGATGCAGGTGGACGCCGGCGCCGACGTCGTGCAGCTGTTCGACAGCTGGGCCGGCGTCCTCGACGGACCGCGTTTCTCCGGGTTCGCCGTCCCCGCCGCGCAGCGGGCGCTGGCCGGGATCGATGCCCCGCGGATCTACTTCGCTCCGGGCGCGTCGCACACGCTGGAGCGGCAGCGGGAGGTGGGTGCCGAGGGCTACGGCGTCGATTGGCGGCTCCCCATCGACGTCGCCTGGGATCGGCTCGGCGACGTCGCCGTCCAGGGGAACCTGGATCCCGCCCTCCTGCACGCCGATCCGGACACGATCCGCGCCGGCGTCGAGGACCTGCTCGATCGCACGGCCGGGAGGCCGGGCCACGTCGTCAACCTTGGGCACGGCATCGACCGGCACACCCCGCCGGACCACGTGGGCGTCCTCGTCGAAGCGGTCCGGTCCTGATGCGCGTCGATGCCGACCTCCTCGCCCGCCACGACCGCCCCGGCCCCCGGTACACGTCCTATCCGACGGCCATCGAGTTCTCGGAGGCCTTCGGGCCCGACGACTACGAGCGTCGCCTCGTCGCCGCGGGGGAGCGGCCCGGCGACGGGCTGTCCCTGTACGTCCATCTTCCCTTCTGCGAGTCCCGGTGCTCCTTCTGCGCCTGCCACGTGGTCGTGACGAAGCGCGCGGAGGTGTCCGAGCCCTACGTCGAGCGGGTGATCGCCGAGGCCGGGCTCGTCGCGGAGCGGCTCGGGGACCGGCGGCGGGTGGCCCAGTACCACTGGGGCGGCGGCACCCCGACGCATCATCCCCCCGAGCGCCTTCGCCACCTCCACGGGCGGCTGCTGGAGCGGTTCGAGCTCGCGCCGGACGCCGAGGTGGCCGTCGAGGTGGATCCGAGGGTCACCACCGACGCCCACCTCGAGACGTTGGCGGGACTGGGGTTCAACCGCATCTCCCTGGGAGTGCAGGACCTCGACCCGGTGGTTCAGCGCCTCATCGGACGGGACCAGACCCGCGCCGAGACCGAGGAGCTGTACGCCCGTGCCCGGGAGCTCGGCTTCGGCTCGATCAACTTCGACCTCGTCTACGGGCTCCCGGGACAGTCCGAGGAGACCCTCGGTGAGACCCTGGACGCGGTCGTCGAGATGCGGCCCGACCGGCTGGCGGTGTACTCCTTCGCCTACGTCCCGTGGATGCGGCCGCACCAGAAGCGGATGGAGGAGTCGCTGCTCCCCGGCACCGAGACGAAGTTCGGGTTGCTGGCCCTGGTGGTCGATCGGCTCACGTCGGCGGGGTACCGCCAGATCGGGATGGATCACTTCGCCCTTCCCGACGACGAACTGGTGGCGGCCGCCGACGACGGCACGCTCACCCGGACGTTCATGGGCTACACCACCAAACGCGACACCGAGACCGTCGCCCTCGGCACGTCGGGCATCTCCGACGTCGACGGCGGGTACGCCCAGAACCACCGTCGTCTGGCCTCCTACTACGAGGCCGTCGACGCCGGCCGGCTGCCCGTCGAACGCGGATATCGACTGGATCAGGACGACCGGCTGCGCCGCCACGTGATCACCGAGATCATGTGCAACGGGACGATCGATCTCGACGCGGCGGGCCGTCGCTTCGGCGTGGACGGGACCGAGTACTTCGCCGACGAGGTGGCGGCTCTCACCGCGCCGGGGGGCCTCGTCGACGAGGGCATGGTGCGGGTCGACGGATCCCGCTTGCGGGCGACGGCGCTGGGGGCGTTGTTCGTCCGTCGGATCGCCGCGATCTTCGACGTCCACACGCGCCGTCGGGCCGACGACGGGCCCCGGTTCTCCCGGACCATCTGAGCGGTGGCGTGATGCACGACGTCGTGATCGTGGGTGGTGGCCTGGCCGGGCTCTTCACGGCCTCCGAACTGCTGCACGCCGGGGTGGACGACGTCGTCGTGCTCGACGACGGCCCCGCACCGGGCGGCGTGGCCCGGACGATCACCCGTGACGGGTTCGTGCTCGAGCCGGCGGCGGGCACGCTGCTCCTGCCCCATCCGCACCTGTCTCCGGTGCTCGATCGCATCGGCGCGGAGGTCCGGCCCGCGATCGACGCCGGGATCCGTCACGTCTACACCCGGAACCGGCTCGTCACGCTCCCGACCTCGCCGAAGGCGGCGTTCGCGCCGCTCGTCCCGTGGCCGGCGAAGCTGCGGGCCGTCGCCGAACCCTTCGTCCGTCGTTCCCCGCCCCTCGACGAGACCCTCGACGCCTTCCTCCGGCGCCGCCTGGGGGACGGCCTCGGCCGGACCCTGGCGTGGGTCGCCGCCTC
>JAWVYO010000072.1:0-12446 GCA_033722675.1 Acidimicrobiia bacterium
CCTGGAACGACGTGCCGGATCCCGAGGTCCAGTCACCGTCGGTGCCCACCGACAGGGTGCCGTAGGGTCCCGGGATCGAGAAGCGGAACTCGACCGTCTGGCCGACCACCGGATCGACGAAGGTCATCGTGCCGGGCTCCCACGGACCCGACACGTTCGGGGGGAGTGTCGACACCTCGATCGTGCCGAGCGGGATCGCCCCCGAGTCGATGTCGAAGCGGCTGGCCGTGATGGTGTACGTGGACGCGGATGGGTACGAGTGGCAGAAGGGCTGGGACGCGTCGGTGGCGGACGTGCCGTCACCCCAGTCGACGTCCACGTCGCCAGTCCACGTGGGAACCTCCCAACAGCCCGTGTGGCCGGCCGGCACCCAGGAGGGACCGCTGATCCCATCGGCGGCGCTCGCAGGTGCTGCCACCACGACGAAGAGCCCGAGGACGCCAACCACGTATGCGGCGACTGCGTGACGACCCAGGGTTCGCGCCAGCGCCAGGCGTCCGAGCGTGCTCACGGAGCCATCGGTGTGAGCTCGCGATCGATGCGGCGTTCGAAGGCATCGACCGCGTCATGCAGGTCGGCGGCGGTCACGTCCATGCCGGCGAACCCGGTGAAGAACCCGACGCCGGTCTCCTTCAGGAAGACTTCGTCCTCGAACAACTCGTCGATCCTCCGGCGACGCTCCGGCTCGTCCCGGAACCCGGCGGTCCTGATGCCGTTGAGTCGGGCCAGTTCCCGGACCCGTCCCAGTCGCTCGCGCCGCTCCTCGGCGTAGGGAGTGAGGGACTCAGGGGTCCACTCGTCGGTCTCGAGGAGGCGTTCCGACAGCGACGCGACATCGGCGTAGGCGAGGGACAGGCCCTGCCCGATCTGATAGTTGTTGTAGCCGCCGGCGTCTCCGATCAGGGCGACACCCGGGGCGACGGGGTCGGCCTCGGCGTCCCCGCACGGAAACGTCCCGATCGGGCCCACCGCCTTCGCGTTCGACCAGGCACCGTCGTAGGGGACCCGGTCGACGTCGGACGCGGCGAGGAATCGTTCGACGGCGCCCCGTCCCGCATAGCGGTGGCGGTCGGAGGCGGCGAACCAGTGGTAGACGCGGGCGTACCCGTTCCCCTGCGGAAAGCTGAGCAGCATCCACTCCTCCTGATCGACGTCGACATTGGCGTCCATGGGGATGCCGTCGCCTCGAACGTGGAGGCCGGTGGCGAAGTGGCTGATCGGGTAGGCGTGCAGGTCGATGCCGGCGAGCCGGCGGAGGCGTGAGGCGCGGCCGTCGGCTCCAACGACGAGGCGGGCCCCGGCGTCCCGCTGCGTCTCGCCGTCGCGCCACTCGACGCGTGCCGGTGGCCCGGGTGAGAACCCGGTCATGGTCGCGCCGCGCCGCACGTCCGCCCCCGCCGACCGGGCGGCGTCGAGCAGCGCCTGGCGCGCTCGGGGGTGGGCGAGGTTGAGGGTTCCGTCGACGCCGGGCACGAAGGCGCCCAGATCGACGTGGGTGGCCTCGCCATCGTTCCATCGGGTGAGTGTGGGAACGACCGTCGCTCCGCTGCCGAGGAGGACGTCGTACAGGTCGAGGTCCCTGGTGATGCCGACGCCCCAGGGCCACATCATCTCGCCGCGGTTGATGTCGCTGAACCGTTCGGTCTTCTCGAGGACGAGGACGTCGACGCCGTTGCGGGCGAGGACCGTCGCCATCGAGGCGCCGGCGATCCCGCCTCCCACGATGACGACGTCGTGGTGGGCGGTCACGCCGGCACCCCGCTGTCGGCCGGCCAGGTGTAGACGGACAGGAGATCGCGCGCCTCGGTCGGTGTGTCACCCCAGTCGAGGAGGTGGTCCGCCTGTGCCCGGGTGCGGCGCCCGCCCACGCACCGGAGGAGGTCGTAGGACGATCCCGTCACGATCGGGGCGTCGTCGAAGAACGCCAGGGTGTGGTCGACGTCGGTCGGCTCCAGGTTGAGGGCCTGTCCGGCGGTATCCACCTTGTCGACCAGGAACCAGGTGACGTACCCGAGGAGGGCGTCGAAGGCGAGTTCGGTCCGGGTCTTGTCGGTGCGCCCGAGCGACTCCTCGATGTCGAACAGGTGCATGGTCAGGTCGACGGTGGGGAAGAACGCGTCCGGGTTCTGATCCCGGAGCGAGTCCCACTCGTCCCACAGCTCCTGCAGGCTCCGATCGCGGCGAGCCTCGACGCCCGCAGCGGTCCATCCGTCTCGCTCGGCACGCGTGGCGTCGTACGCCGCCTGGGTGGTCTCCCGCAGCGCCATCATGATCGAATCGGGGACGTCGTCTGCTCCCGTGAAATGGATGTGATGGGCGACCACGTCCTGATTGCTCCACGCCGGGCAGCAGGCGTTCCGAGCCGCTCGCTCCTCGTCCGTCAGCGATTCCATGAGCCTGCGCATCTCGCGTGCACCGAGGTCGTAGAGGCGCCGATTCTGGGCGCGGAGGAACTCGTTGGCCGCACTGCGCTCGGTGAACCGCATCGTCCTCTCCGGTAATACTGCAAACTGCAGGGACGAGCTTACTGAGGATTGCCGTAGAGTGAAAGTCGATGCCACCGAAGATGACCACCTCCTCGTACGCGGTGCTCGCCATCCTCGACCTGCGGCCCTGGAGCGGCTACGAGTTGACCCACCAGGCGAAGCGAAGCCTTCGATACGCCTGGCCGCGTTCGGAGCGCCTGCTCTACTCCGAACCGAAGAAGCTCGTGCGGCTCGGGTATGCCACCGTCCGGAAGGAGGAGGTGGGCGGGCGGAGCAGGAAGGTCTACACGATCACCGACGCCGGCCGGGAGGCGCTGGGGGAGTGGGCGAGCACGCGCACCTCACCCCCGCAACTCGAGTCCGAAGCCCTGCTGCGGTTCCTGTTCGCCGACTCCGGATCGCTCGAGGATCTCGGGCGCGCCCTGGACGAGCTCGAGGAGGACGTCGGCGAACTCCATCGGTCGGTGGTCGACCTCATGGCCTCGTATCTGGACGAGGACGAAGGTCACCCGTTCCCCGACCGAGCCCACCTCTCCGTCGTGTTCGCGGTCGCCCAGCTCGAACTGTTCCGGGCCTTCGAGCGATGGATCGAGTTCGCGCGGTCCGAAGCCGCTCGATGGCCGGACACGGCCGGCGTCGGCATGGACGATCGGATCCGTGCGATCACCGAGATGCTGGCGAGGGACGAGTCGCCCGTCGGGGAGCTCGAACCGTCGGAGTGAGCCGCACGCGGATGCCGGGGGGCCATCCGTCAGGGCGGGCAGACAGCCCGCAGCCTGCGGACGACGCCGCCGGGCCCCCGGCGGTACCGTTGCCGTGATGACGAGTCCCCGCCGCTCCCCGGAAGTCGAAGCGGTGGTCCGGCGACTCCTCAGGACGTTCGAGGAGGGGGACTACGCCACGATATCCCGGTACGCGGCCCCCAGTCCTGAGTTCCGGGCCATCGGCAGCGACCCCGACGAGTGGTGGGACGGTGAGACGTTCCTGCCGGTCACCCGGGCCCAACTCGAGGAGATGGCGGGACTCCGACACGAAGTCCTGTTCGCGGAGGCGTGGGAGGCGGGAGACGTGGCGTGGGGAGCGGCCCGGGTGGCCTTCGAGCTCGGTGACACGGCTACCGAGCTGCGGATCACGTTCGTTCTCGTGCTCGACGAAGGCGTGTGGCGCATCGTCCAGTGGCACACATCCGAGGGCGTGTCCAACGAAGAGTCGCTCGGGTTCACCCTGACCACCACGCTCTCGGAGATCCTCGACGACCTGGACGTGGAGCGTGACCTGGCCTCGATCCCGGGCGAGGGGATGCTCACGCTCATGTTCACCGATGTCGCCGGCTCGACCGCCCACGCCCGCGAGCTCGGTGACCATCGCTTCATCGAGCTCATGGTGGAACACATCGATCTGGTCACCGAGGTCGCAGAACGCAAGGGCGGCCAGGTCGTCAAGACCGTGGGCGACGGTGCGCTCGTGGCGTTCCCCTCGGCCAGGGCCGCCGTCGGGTGTGCCGTCGAGATCCAGCGGGCCACCGCGGCGGCCGACGTGCCGTACACGGTCAGGATCGGCGTTCACGCCGGCGACGTGGTCCGTACGGACTCCGACGTGATGGGCTTCGCCGTCAACAAGGCCGCCCGGGTGACGTCGGCGGCCGACGGGGGACAGATCGTGGTCTCGTCGGTGGTCCAGGAGCTCGTCGGCGCCGACCCCTCCTACCGGTTCGGCGATCCCTTCCTCGCCGAGCTGAAGGGCATCGACGGGGTCCATGCGCTCGTCCCCGTCCTGTGGCGGGCTACCGCCACCGACGCACGGGCCGCAGGGTGACTCGCCTCGGCGCGATCCTCGCGACGTCGATCCTCGTGATGGTGGGTGCCTGCGGCGACGACGGCGCAAATGCGACGGGTTCCTCGGAGCCGTCCTCGTCGACGACCACCACGGACCCGGTGCCGTCGGGACCGGGCTTCGTCGTCGCCATCGACGCCTCCGGGGACGTGCCGGTGTTCTCGTGGGAGGCCCGGTCGAATGCTTCCGGGTACGCGGTGCTCGTCCTCGACGCCGACTCGTCGCCCGTGTGGGTGTGGACGGGCAGCGGGACCTCCGTCGCCTACGGGGACCTTCCGGACGCTCCGGCGGCGGCGTCGCCGGAACTCGTGGAGCGATTCGGGGCATTCGACGATGGATCGCCGGAGGCGGCCGACGGGCTCCCCGATCCCTCCGGACTGACGCTGATCGTGCTGGCCCTCGACGGGGAGGGTGAGATCGTGGCCGGAAGCGATCCGGTGGTCGTGCCCTGAGGGCTCAGCAGTACCGGGGATCCCGGCAGACGACCTCCATGAGCCGGTCGGGATCCGCAGAGCCGCCGGAGGCGATCGAATGGCCGAGCTCCGACGCCATCTCGCCGGGTGAGTCCGCCTGTTCGTAGAGGTGGTCGGAGACCGCTGCCACGAGCTCCCACGCCGAGGCGACCTCCGGCGCACAGTCGACGCCATGGAGCTGTGCCTGGGCGATGGTGTCGTGCAGCATCGTCCTGCCGCCCCGCATCGACGCCGGACTCGGAGCGGCCGAGAACGAACCGGAGGGATCGCGGCTCCACTCGGCCTCGAGGAAGTCCACCATCGACCCGGTCCGCTCGACGATCAGCTCCCGGGCGGCCTGCAGCAGCCGCTCCGCCTGACACGCCTCGTGTCCGTAGGGGTCGCCGGATTGGAGTTCGGCCGCCAGCGACACGAGATCGTCGATCGCAGCCGCCCCGCCGTCTGACCGCGCTTCGGCGACGGCCCGGGTGACGCGCTCCTCGACCGCCGGATCGACGTCGACCATCGTCGCCCGCCACCTGCCCTCCACCGCGACCGACAACCCCAGGGGGCCGAAGACCGCCAGCGCCTCACCAGCGTCTTCGGCGATCCTCCCCGACACCGAGGTGCAGTCGAAGGCCTCGACCTCGAGGGTGAACGTGATCTCGCCCGACTCGGCGGTGCCCGTCGTCCCTGCCGATTCGCCCCCTGCGATCACCGAGATGTCGAAGGTGCCGCCCGGCACCGTCCCGGTCAGGTCGAAGGCATCCCCGGTGCCTGCGTCGGCGACCGTCAGGTCCGCTTCGACCGCCTCGCCGGTGCGGACGGCGCGTCCCCCCTCCTCGTCGACGACGTCGAGGGTCGTCGAGACCTCGGCGCCGGCCTCGCCCGAGAACACGGCGTCCGCACGGGCACCGGGATGCTCGACCTCGAGACGAAGGGCGTCGGATCGGACCGCGGTGCCGATCGAGAGGTCCACGCCGGGACGCGGTTCTCCCTCGATGAGGACCAGCCCGTCGAACTCGCCCTCGTAGGTGCCGCTCACCGGCTGCTCGGGTCCACCCGCTCCGGCGCACGACGCATGCATCCCGGCGGGGCTGGGCGTCGCCGGGGTGACGACGAAGAGTGCGACGGCGATCATCGCAGCCGAGCGACCGACGCGACCGGACGTGAAGCGAAGCACCGTGCGCCGACCATACCCGACGGGGCCGGCGCCGCCCCTGGTGCTCGGATCGGCGTCGTCGATGCAGGCAGACGGTACCGCCGGGTGGGGTCCGCGTGATCGTCGCTACGGCCGAACCATCACCTTGATGGCCTCGCGGGTGTCCATCGCCCGGTATCCGTCCGGAACGCCATCGAGGTCGACCACCCGATCGAACACCCGGCCCGGCTCGATCCCTCCCTCGAGGACGTCCGGGAGCAGGTCTGCCATGTAGGCGCGCGTCGGCGCACCGCCGCCCCCGATCGTCAGGTTCCGGTTGAACGCCGTCGCCGAGTCGGGGATCGCCCGGTAGTGGGGGAGGCCCACGCGTCCGACGGCGCCGCCCGGCCGACAGATCCGGATCGCCGTGCTCGTCGCCTCCTCGGACCCGACGCACTCGAGGGCGGCGTGCACGCCGGATCCGCCGGTGAGATCGAGCACCTCCTCCACGGCCTCGTCGCCCCGGGCGGCGACCACGTCGGTGGCTCCGAACTCGACGGCGAGGTCCGTACGATCGGCGTGCCGGCCCATGACGATGATGCGTTCGGCTCCGAGGCGGTCGGCGGCGATCACGCCGCAGAGGCCCACGGCACCGTCTCCCACGACGGCGACGGTGCTTCCCCGTGTCACCCGGGCGGTGACGGCTGCATGATGGCCCGTTCCCATGACGTCGGTGAGCGTGAGCAGCGACCCGTACATCTCCTCGTCCGCTCCGCCGGGGATCACGAACAGAGTGCTGTCGGCGAGCGGGATCCGGACCGCCTCCGCCTGGGCACCCGGGGTGGTGGCACCGAAGAACCCCACGTCGACGCAGGACGTGTGGAGGCCCTCGCGGCAGAACTCGCACGTTCCGTCGGCGTAGCCGAAGGGCATGAGCACGAAGTCACCCGGTCGCAGGGTCTCGACGTCGTCGCCGACCGAATCGACCACGCCGATGGCCTCGTGCCCGGTGCGTCGTGCGTCGTCGCCGAATCCCACGTTCCGGTACGGCCAGAGGTCGCTGCCGCAGATGGACGCCCGGGTCACGGTGAGCACCGCGTCGGTCGGCACCTCGATTCGAGGGTCGTCGACCTCCTCGATCCGCACGTCGCCGGGTCCGTGCATCACGGCTGCTCGCATGGTCACCCCTCTGGTCGTCGGGTCCGCACATGATCGCGGATCGCCGCACGGACCCGGACAACCGATAGCGTCGCGCTCCATGAACCGGTTCAATCCACTCGGGGCGCTCGTCGTCTTCGCCGTCGTGGCGGCCGCCTGCACCGGCGGGGGCTCGAACGCCCCGCCGACGACCGCCCCCTCGACGGCCGTGACGACGGGCCCCGTGGCGTCCACCACGACCACGGCACCGCCGCCCGCCGTCACGCTCCGGCGGTCCACGACGACGTGGACCACCTACGCGCACGAACTCACCGACTTCGGGACGATCCGCCTCGGCTCCTACGACGGCGAGACGCTGGTGGAGCGGACCTTCGAGACGCTGGTGCTGGAGAACGAGCACCTCGTCGTGACGCTCGTGCCCGAGTACGGCGGGCGGATCCTGTCGATCGTGTCGAAGGAGACGGGACACGAGTCCCTGTACCAGAACCCCGTCGGCGTGCCGTACCAGATCGACACGGGGGTGTTCTTCTACGACTGGCTCATGGTGTACGGCGGCATCTTCCCGACCTTCCCGGAGCCGGAGCACGGCAAGACGTGGTTCCTGCCATGGGAGGTCGAGGTCGTCGAGGAGAGCGCGCAGCGGATCTCGGTGGCGATGTCGTTCGTGGACGACGAGGACGTCCCGCTCGTCCCGCGCCAGTACGACGGCGACGCCACCGGGCTCGAGGTCACGTACCTCGTCACCCTGTCGGCGGGCCGCGCCGCCGTCGACGTCGACGTGACGATCGAGAACCCCACTGGGGACCCGGTCGACTTCGAGTACTGGACGAGCGCGACGCTGGCACCCGGATCCGACCCCGACGACCCGCGGGTCACCGAGGAAGCCGAGATCGTCGCCCCGATCGAGCGCATCGAGATCCCGTCGCTCTGGGAGGCCATCGCCGCCCAGGAGGACCGGGCGGGCCTCCCCGACGTCTACCACTTCGACTCGCTCCGGCGCTTCGACGCGTGGGCCGATCTGGGGATCGCCTACGCCTTCCCGGACATGGGCGGAGCGAACTTCTGGGGCGTGATCGACGGCGACACCGGTGAGGGCATTTTCCGGATCGCCGACAACACCGTCACGAAGGGGCTGAAGATGTGGACGTGGGGACGGGACTCCGTCGCCGTGGATCCCTTCGCCGGTCCCGACGAGGCGCGGCCCTACATCGAGCTGTGGGCGGGGCTGACGCGGCGGTTCTTCGACGAGACCACGATCGAGGCGGGGGAGCGGATCGAATTCACCGAGACCTATGCACCCACGATCGGCCTGTCGGACGTCACGCACGCGGACGGCGGGTTCCTCGTGGACCTGCGCGTCGAGGGCGACGAGGCGGTCGCCGAGGTGGTCGCCCTGCGGCCCGACGTCGAGGTGACCGCCCGTCTCGTGTCGGAGGGGGAGATGGTCCACGAGGAGCGGCTCTCCGGCGGGGTGTCGGCGAGTCGGATCACGGCCGGTGGCGTGTCGGGCGATGTCCGGCTGGAACTCGTCGACGGGTCGGGCGAGGTCGTCTTCGAGGGGGCGGCGCCGACGGGCTGATCCTCAATCGGCCGACCAGCGCTCCGCCAGGGCGCCGGGTGAGAGGCCGGCCAGCTCCGGGTCGGTGAAGGGGGGCGGCGTGTCGTCGATCACGCCGACGACCCGGGAGCCCATGAGGTGGCCGAGCCGCAACCGGTCCGTGACCTCCCACCCGAAGCAGGCGCCTGCGAGGTACCCCGCCGCGAAGGCGTCGCCGGCGCCGGTCAGGTCGACCACGTCGACTCGCAGTGCCGGCTGGGACGCCTCCCCGTCGGTCGTGAGCACCGACGCCCGCTCCGCGCCTCGCTTCAGGACGACCTCCTGGCCGTCGCGTCGCAGCAGGGCGTCGGCCACCGCGTCCTCAGACGCATCCCCGACGAGCCGGTCCGCCTCGTCGTCCCCGATGAAGACGAGGTCGGCCTGGCGCGCGAGTGGGAGGAGCGTCTCCCTCGCCGAGGCGGGGTCCGGCCACAAGGCCGCCCGCAGGTTGACGTCGAAGGAGGTGCGGGCGGCAGGGCCGTCGAGGAGCGTGGCGACGAGCGCGGCGGCGGACGTCGACAGTGCGGCGGTGATGCCGGTCGTGTGGACCCAGCGGGCGGGGCCGATGCGGGCGGCGTCGTCGGGAGACAGGGCGCTGGCGGCGCTGCCGCGGCGGCGATACTCCACCTGCGCGGTGGCACCCGTGACGTGCTTGATCATGATGCCCGTGGGCCGTTCGGCGTCGACGGGGGCGTCGATCTCGATGCCGGACGCAGCGAGGTCCGCCATGACGAGGCGGCCGAGCGCGTCGTCGCCAAGGCGGGAGACCCACTTCGTCCGGCAGCCCAGCCGGGCCATGCCGACCGCGACATTCGCCTCGGCACCGGCGGGCATCGCCGTGAACCGGTGGGGATCGTCCGAGGACACGAACGACGCCATGGTCTCGCCCACGGTCACCGCATCGAACACGTCGCGTGCCTCCCGGATCGGTCTGTCGGACCCAGGAATAGCATGATCGGTGCGGGGGCTAGGGTCGGCGACCGGAGGACGACCATGCGGATCGCGATCACCGGTGCTGCCGGATGGGTGGGGAGGGCGGTCGTCGAACGCGCCCTCGCCGGCGGTCACGAGGTGGTCGGGATCGACCGGACCACCCATCCCGAGGTCCCGGATCTCGTCGTGGCCGACATGGCCGACTACGACGCGGTGCTCGCGACGATCGGCGGATGTGACGCCGTCGTCCACCTGGCGGCGATCAGCGGTCCCGGCCGGCACCCGGACCACGTGGTGCACGACACCAACGTCGTCGCCAGCTATCACGCCCTGCGGGCGGCGGCGGAGGCAGGCATCGCCCGGGTATGCCTGGCCTCCAGCATCAACGCCATCGGCGGGCGGTTCAGCATCCGGCCCCGGTACGACTCCTTCCCCGTCGACGAGCGGCATCCGGCGTATCCCGAGGACCCCTACAGCCTCTCGAAATGGATCGCCGAGCAGCAGGCCGATGCCATCACCCGCCGATACGGCACGACGATCGCCAGCCTGCGGCTCCACGGGGTCGTGGAGCGGCGCGAGGACGCCCGGGCGTGGCTCGACATCCCGGGCGACGTCGTCCCGAAGCACCTCTGGGGGTACGTACGGCGGGACGCCACCGCCCGGGCCTGCCTGCTCTCGTTGACGGCCGACTTCGAGGGCCACGAGGTCTTCTACGTGGTCGCGCCGGACACGATGGTGGACGAGCCGTCGAGGGATCTCGCCGCCCGCTGGTACCCCGACGTCCCGATCACGCACGACCTGGACGGCACCGCCGGGTTCTTCGACATCTCCAAGACCGAAGCGGTGCTCGGCTGGAAGCACGACGTGGAGGCTCCCGCATGACCGCGATCACGAACGTCCGATCGATCCTCACCGCTCCCGACGGCATCGCCCTGGTCGTCGTGAAGATCGAGACCGACGAACCGGGCCTCTCCGGGCTCGGGTGCGCCACCTACACGCAGCGGCCCACCGTCGTGGCCCAGACGGTGGACGAGTACCTGGCTCCGCTGCTGGAGGGCCGCGACCCGGCGAACATCGAGGACCTCTGGCACCTCATGTACGTGAACGCGTATTGGCGCAACGGCCCGGTGCTCAACAACGCGATCAGCGGGGTCGACATGGCCCTGTGGGACATCAAGGGCAAAGTCGCCGGGATGCCCGTGTACGACCTGTTCGGCGGGAAGTGCCGGGAGGCGGCGATGGTGTATCGCCACGCCGACGGCCGGGAGCCCGCCGAAGTGCTCGACGCCGTGCTGCGGTACCGCGACGAGGGCCACCGGGCGGTGCGCTGCCAGATGGGCGGGTACGGCGGCGAGGGCGTCGTGCCCCAGGCGTCCGACGTGTTCCCGGGCGTCTACTACGACCCGGGGCGGTACGCCCGGTCGGTCGTGGAACTCTTCGACCACGTCCGCGAGGGTGTCGGCGACGAGTTGCACCTGCTGCACGACATCCACGAGCGGCTCGCGCCGATCGACGCCATCCGACTCGCCCGGGACCTCGAGCCCCATCGCCTCTTCTTCCTCGAGGACCCGCTGCCGCCGGATCAGATCGGATGGTTCCGCCGCCTTCGTGAGCAGACGACGACGCCGATCGCGATGGGAGAGCTGCACAACCACCCCCTCGAGTGGCAGCCCCTCGTGGTCGAGCGGCTCATCGACTTCATCCGGACCCACATCTCCCAGCTCGGCGGACTGACGCCCGCCCGAAAGCTCGCCGTCGTCTGCGAGACCTTCGGCGTGCGGACCGCCTGGCACGGGCCCGGCGACGTGTCGCCCGTCGGTCACGCCGCGAACCTCCACCTCGATCTCGCCTCCCACAACTTCGGGATCCAGGAGGTGATCGGGTTCGGCGAGCGCCTGCGCGAGGTCTTCCCCGGCACACCCGAGCTTCGGGACGGCTTCCTGTGGCCGAACGACGGCCCCGGGCTCGGGATCGACATCGACGAGGCGCTGGCGGCGGAGTTCCCGATCGACGTCTCGACACCCATCCGGTGGACCCAGAGCCGGCTCCCCGACGGGACGATCTGGACGCCGTGAGCATCTTCGACGAGATCGCGGCGATCGGCGTCGTCCCCGTCCTCGTGGTGGACACCGACGTGGACGTCGCCGGGCTGGCCGACGCCCTCGTCGACGGTGGGCTTCCCTGCGCCGAGGTCACGTTCCGCACCCCCGCGGCGATCGAGGCCGTTGCCGCGCTGTCCGCCGCCCGGCCGGACCTGCTCGTCGGTGCGGGCACCGTGCTCACCGTCGCCCAGGCGGAGGCGGCGACCGCGGCGGGGGCCCGCTTCGTCGTGTCCCCGCACTTCGACGCCGAGGTGGTCGCATGGTGCGTCGATCGCGGCATACCGGTCGCGCCGGGGGCGGCGACACCGACCGAGGTGGTCACGGCGATGCGATCGGGGGCCGGGCTCGTGAAGTTCTTCCCCGCCGAGTCGGCGGGTGGCGTTCGTGCCCTCGCCACGCTCTCGGGCGTGTACCCGGGGGTGCGATTCATGCCCACCGGGGGCATCGACGCCGACAACCTGGCCGACTACCTGGCGATTCCCGCGGTGGCGGCCTGCGGAGGCACGTGGATCGCTCCCCGGGTCGGGGGGGGGGGCCGGGCGCCCCCCCCGGGGGGGCCGGGCGCCCCGCGCCCCGCGCCCCCGCGGGCGGGGGGGGGGGGGGGGGGGCGCCGCCGGCCGGGGGGGGGGGGGGGGGGGGGGGGGGCGGGGAGATAAATCCAAAAAGGAGGGGTGGGGGGGGGTGGGGGGGGAGTGGATGTAGGGTTGATGGGGGACGAGGGGAGGAAGGCAAACCACGAAAGAA
>JAWVYO010000073.1:0-12194 GCA_033722675.1 Acidimicrobiia bacterium
ACGCCGTGCCGGGCGCCGTGCGGATCGGGGCCTTCACCGCCGACCCGGGCCGCATCCGGGTCCGCTGAATGGCGTCCGACGCCCGGCCCGCCCGGGTGCTCACGCGTCAGACGGTCGTCCTGTCGGTGGGGGCGTTCATCGTGATGCTCGGGCTCTCGCTCGTCGTGCCGATCCTGCCGCTGTACGCCCGCGAGTTCGGGGTCAGCCGGACCGCGGCGGGGGCGCTCGTCTCCAGCTTCGCCGTGGCCCGGCTCGCCTTCGACCTCGCCGGCGGGGTCCTCGCCGACCGCTTCGGGGCACGGCGCGTGATGCTCGTGGGGGCCTGGGTCCTCGTGCTGTCGAGCGTGGGGGCGGCACTGGCGCCGAACTACGCAGTGCTCCTCGTCACCCGGGTGCTCGAGGGCGTGGGCTCGGCCGCCTTCGCCACCTCCGCGAACCAGCTGCTCGTGATCACGACGCCGGGGGCGCTCCTCGGCCGGACGATCGCGGTGTACCAGACCGGGATCCTCTCGGGCATCTCCATCGGTCCGATCGTGGGCGGCCAGGCGGCCGAACTGGGCGACTTCACGACGCCCTTCTGGATCTACGCCGGCCTCGGGGTGCTCGTGGTCCTGCTCGTCGGCCGCTTCGTCGAGTCGGGTGAGCCGCAGGGGAGGACCCTCCGGCAGGTGTTCTCGACGGCGCGGGTGGTCGTGCGGCGACCCGCCTTCGTGGCCCTCATGGTCGTGACCTTCTGCATCTTCATCTTCCGTGCGGGGGCACGGCTCACCCTGCTCCCCCTCTATGCCGGCGAGGAACTGGGTCTCGACGAGAGCGACATCGGGGTGATCCTGGCGTCCGCCGCCATCGTCAACGTGCTCGTCGTGAACCCCGGGGGCTGGCTGGTGGACCGCATCGGCCGGCGTCCGGTGCTCGTGACCGGCCTGGTCCTCACGGCGGCGGCCACCGCGGCGACGGGGTTCCTCGACACCTTCGCCTCGCTCGTCGTGCTCTTCTCCGCGTCCGGGGTGGCCGCCGCCCTCGCCTCGATCCCGCCGCCGACGCTCGCCGGCGACCTGGCGCCCGAGGGCGCGGTGGGTGTGGCCGTCGGCGTGTACCGCTCCGCCGGCGACGTCGGGCTCATCGTCGGCCCGCTCGTCGTGGGCGCCGCCGCCGACGCCGACGCCTTCACGACGGGCTTCGTGCTCGTGGGCGTCCTGCTCGTCGTCGCCGCCGTGATCGCTGCGTTCATCCCCGAGACACGGGAGGGCCGTCCGCTGGGGGAGGCCCCGGTCGAACCGTGAGGCCGGCGGCGTGGCCCGCCGTCCGTGGCATCATCCGCCCATGGACCGACTCGAAGCCATCGCCGATTCGCTGTCGATCGGGAGGCTCCGCCGCCACGTGTTCCTGTGCGCCCAGCAGACGAACCCGCGCTGCTCGGGGTACGAGGAGAGCTCCCGCGCCTGGCGCCGCCTGAAGGCCCGCCTGAAGGACCTCGACCTCGCCTCGGCCCCGGCCGCGTGGCGCGGCGACGGCGGCGACGAGGTGCCTCCGACGGAATCGGGTGAGGGGTCGGTCCTGCGGTCCAAGGTCGACTGTCTGCGGGTCTGCGAGCGGGGTCCGATCGCGGTCGTGTATCCCGAGGGCGTCTGGTACCACTCGGTCGACGAGGAGGCGGTCGACCGCATCGTGGACGAGCATCTCGTCGGCGGGCATGTCGTGGAGGACCTGGTGTTCGCCGTCGACCAGCTGGAGGGGCCGTGAGGGCGCCGTGAGCCGGTCCTCCCTCCTCCGCTGGGCGCTGGGGGCGTGGGTGGCGTGGCGTCTCTTCGGGCCCGAGATCCCGCCCCGGTTCCAGGGCCCCCAGACGCGGCCGTCGCGAACCCCCTCACGCGGGGTGGTGGTGGGCCGCCACGAGTTCCTCGTGCGGGAGACGGGCCCTGCGGACGCTCCGCCGGTCGTCCTGCTGCACGGCTGGGTGTACGGCGCCACCGCCACCTGGCACCGGGTCATCCCGCTGCTGGCGGAGCGGCACCGCGTCATCGCCGTCGACCTGCGGAACCACGGGCGGTCCACCCGCATCCGCGGCCGGTTCGACATCGAGGACCTCGCCGACGACGTCGCCGCGGTGCTCGACGGGTTCGGGGTGGGGACCGCCACGATCGTCGGCTACTCGATGGGGGGCATGACGGCGCAGGCCTTCGCCCGGCGGCATCCCGCCCGGGTCGACCGCCTCGTGCTGGCGGCGACGGCCGCCAACCCGATCGATCGGCCGTCGTCGCTCGTCGCCGCCGCCTTCTTCGTGGGGCGCGGGCTCGCCCGCCTCGACCAGATCTCGTGGCCGCGTGCGGCGTGGCACTACTTCATGCGGCGCGGGATCTTCCCTCCCGAGCACGGCGCATGGCTCTGGGAGGAGCTCCTCGATCGCGATGTGACCCTCTATTACGAGGCCGCCTTCGCCATCAACCGCTTCGACGCCCGACCCTGGGTGGGCCGTCTCGCGGTGCCCGCCCTCGTCGTGATCCCCACCGACGACCAGCTCGTCCCCGCCGTCCAGCAGTACGAGACGGCCGCACTGCTCCCCGACGCCCGGGTCGTGGAGATCCCGGGTGCCCGCCACGAGGCGGTGCTCACCCATCCCGAGCGCCTGGCGGACGCCATCGACGGATTCGTCCGTGCCTAGACGCGAGGACGGGGCCCGGCGGGCCCCGTCGCATCGGTCGTAGGGTTCGTCAGCTCTCGCCGGACACCTGCTTCGCCACCAGGACGCCGATGGCGAGGAGGGCCAGCAGGACGAGGAGTTTCTTCATGTGTGCACCCCCTTGTGCTCACCCGAAGTCTACGCCGCCGCTGGCGGTGGGCGGTGGATCGTCCCCGTCCTCACCCTCGATCACGCGCTTGAGCCCGGCCGACACGAGCCGGATGGGTGCCGTGCCGACGCCCACGATGCCCTTGAGCCCGGCCCCGACCCCCTTCGCGCCGTACTCGATGCCCTTGATCCCGTAGCCGATGCCGCGCTCGAGACCCCGCGTCAGGCTCGACAGCCGGGGGCCGCCGATGAAGCCCCGCCTGCTGAAGTAGATCCAGAGCCCGAGACCGGTCGCCGCCATGATCCCCAGGAGGACGAAGTACGCCCACCGCCAGGAGAGCTCGGGCATGTGCGCGAAGTTCATCCCGTAGATGCCCGCCATGAGCGAGAGGGGGAGGAGGATGGCCGAGAACACCGTGAGCACCTTCATCACGTCGTTCATGTTCTCGGCGACGGTGCTGCGATAGGTGTCGACGACGGCGGCGAGGAGCGCCCGTGCCGTGTCCAGCGACTCGACGAGGCGGAACAGATGGTCGTAGACGTCGCCGAACCGCAGCCGGCTCCGTTCGTCGATCACGTCCCGTCCCTCCCGGGTGAGCGACAGCACGACCTCGCGCTGGGGCGCGAGGACACGTCGCAGGCGGAGGGCGTCGTGGCGGAGCGCCTGGGTCGACGCCACGACCGAGGGGTGGCCGGAGATGGCGAGGTCCTCCAGGACGTCGATGCGGGCGTCGAACTCGTCGATGACGGGGAGGAAGCGGCGGGCGGTGATCTCGGCGACGCGCGTGAGCATGCGGTCGGGGCCACCCGCCGTCATGGCGTCGCTCTCCGACGCCTGCTCGATGAGCCAGTCGATGCCGGGCACCTCGTCGCGGTGGAAGGTGATGAGTGCCGAGGTGGTCACGATCGCGTCGATCTCGTGGGTGGTGACCCCGTTCGACTCGTCGAGTCGCAGCCCGTGCAGGACGAGGAGGAGGTGGTCTCCGAAGTCGTCCACCTTCGGGAACTTGGTCTCCTCGACGATGTCCTCGACGGCGATCTGGTCGATGCCGAAGCGGACGGCGACCTCGAAGACCTCGTCGTCGGACGGCGCCGTCAGGTCCAGCCAGGCCCAGTCCGCGTCGACCAGATCGAGCGGGTTGCCGGCTGCGGGTTCGAGGGTGCCGGACGGCCCCTTCACGAAGGCACGGATCATGGGCCCATCGTGGTGCCCCGGGATGCCGGACCGGTGGATTTCCGGCTCGGGCCGCCGAGCGGCCGCGGGTACCATCCCGCCATGGCCGCCCCCCGCAGGCTCGTCGCCGCCGCCTGGACCACCCTCGGATTCACCGTCCTCGTGATCCTCCTCGGCGCCGTGGTGCGCGCGACGGGGTCCGGCGCCGGCTGCGGCGCCAACTGGCCGACGTGCAACGGCGGGCTCCTCCCGCTGTCGGGTACGGCCGAGGAGGCCATCGAGTTCACCCACCGGGCCACGAGCGGCCGGGCGCTCGTGGCCGTCGCCGGGCTGTACCTCTGGATCCGGAGGGTGCGGCCTGCGGGCGATCTCGCTCGCCGGGCGGCGTTCTTCGGGCTCGTCTTCATCCTCGTCGAGGCGGCGATCGGGGCGGGGCTCGTCCTCTTCGAGTGGGTCGCCGAGGACACGTCGGTGTCGCGTGCGATCACGGTGGGCATCCACCTCGTCAACACCTTCCTGCTGGTGGCGGCTCTGGCCCTCACCGCCTGGTGGCTGCAGGGCGGCTCGGTGCCCCCCGAACGGCCCGACCCCCGGACGCGCCGGGCCCTGGGGATCGGCGCCGGGCTGCTGCTGCTCGTCGGCGCCATGGGAGCGGTCACCGCCCTCGGCGACACGCTCTTCCCCGCCGATTCCCTCATCGACGGGATCCGCGACGACTTCTCCGCCGCCGAGAGCTTCCTCGTCCGTCTCCGCTGGATCCACCCGATCCTGGCGGTGGGGACCGCCTGGTACCTCCTCCACCTGGCGCGGTCGCGGCGGATGACGGCCTCGACGCCGGCGCGCACCCTCGGGACCGCCCTCACGGTCCTCGTCGTCGTGCAGATCGGCGCGGGCGTCGTCAACGTGCTGCTCCTCGCACCCCTGTGGATGCAGGTCGTCCACCTCCTGCTGGCAGACACGCTGTGGATCGTGTTCGTGCTCTTCGGCGTCGAGGCGCTCGCCGCCAGCCGTACGGTCGAACGAGCGAAGGCACCGGCGTGAGCGCCCGGGTCGCCACCGTGGCCTCGGTCGGTCCCGCCGAACGGGTGCGGGCCTGGGTGGCCCTCATGAAGCCACGGATCATCGAGCTGCTGCTCATCACCACCGTGCCGGCGATGGTGTTGGCGGAGGGCGGCTGGCCGGACACGTGGCTCGTGGCCGCGACGGTGATCGGCGGGGCGCTGAGCGCCGGCGGCGCCAACGCGATCAACAACGTGGCCGACCGTGACATCGACGCCCGAATGCGACGCACCGCCCACCGCCCGCTCCCCGCCCACCGGGTGAGTGCCACCGAGGCCCTCGTCGTCGGCGCCGTCGCCGGGACGGCGGGGTTCGTGGTCCTCGCCGCGGCCGTGAACCTGGCCGCGGCGCTGCTCGCCACCGGGGCCCTGGCCTTCTACGTGCTCGTCTACACGCTGCTGCTGAAACGCACCACGGCGCAGAACATCGTGATCGGCGGGGCTGCCGGCGCCGTGCCCGTCCTCGTCGGATGGGCCGCGGTGACCGGCGGCGTGGCGCTGCCCGCCTGGATCCTCTTCGCCGTGATCTTCTTCTGGACGCCCCCGCACTTCTGGGCGCTGTCGCTGCGGTTCCGCGACGACTACGAGCGCGCCGGCGTCCCGATGCTGCCGGTGGTCGCAGGCGAGCGCGCCACGATCCGCCAGATCGGCGTGTACGTCGTGCTGCTGACCGGCGTCAGCCTGCTGCTGCAGCCCGTGGCCGATCTCGGCCTCGTCTACCTCGGCGCCGCCTCGCTGCTGGGGGCCTGGTTCCTCGTCGAGGTCGGCCGGCTCTCGGCCGCACCCGGGAGGGCGCTCCTCGTCTTCCGGGCGTCCAACGTGTACCTGACGCTGCTGTTCGCCGCCGTCGCCGTCGACGTCCTCGTCTGAGGTGGACACCGTCGTCCTGCTCGCGGCGAGCGTCCTCGTCGGCATCGGACAGGTGCTCGTGATCGCCACCGCCCGCCCGAGGCCTCGCTCGGCGCTCGAGGTGCTGTGGCTCGTGCTCCCCGCGGTGGGCGCGGTCGCCCTCCTCGTGGCGGCCTGGCTCAGCGTCGACTGACCGACGGTCCGGCCTCGCCGGGGTGGTGGTTCGGTACCCTGCCCGGATGCTCGCCTCGCTCTCCTATCCGCCGGTCCCGATCTTCGAGATCGGCCCCCTCCAGATGTCGCTCCACGGTCTCTTCGCCGGAGTGGGCTTCGTCGTGGGCGCCCTCCTCATGCTGCGCGAGGCCCGGCGGCGGGGGTACGACGAGGACGCCATCACGTCGGTCCTCACCTGGGCGCTCGTCGGAGCCATCCTCGGGGCGCGGCTGTTCACCGTTCCCGCCCACCTCGGCGACCCGGGCTACGGGTTCGACGACGTGGTGAACCCGGCCGGCTTCTACTCGATCATGGGCGGGTTCGCCGGCGGCATCCTCGTCGGGCTGGCCCGGATCCGGATGATCGGGATGGCCTCGCTGCCGCACCTCGACATGGCCGCCTTCGGGCTGGCCATCGGGACGGTGGTGGGCCGGATCGGGGACATCTTCATCGTCGAGCACCTCGGTGGCCCGACCTCGTTCTTCCTCGGGTACGAGCTGAAGCCCGGGTACGACGTCGCGCCGCAGCACGACGCCCTCGAGACGCTGTGCGAGACGACCGGCCAGTGCGGTCCCTACCACCACGCCGCCCTCTACGACCTCCTGGGCGCCGCCGTGCTCCTCGGGGTGCTCTACCTCGTGCAGTCCCGGTGGGCGGGGCGCCTCCGGTACGGGATGCTCTTCACCCTCTGGGTGGCCTGGTACGGGTTCCAGCGCTTCCTCATCGACTTCACCCGCAACACCGAGGACTTCTTCGCGTCGTTGCCGACGGGCATCGGCGCCGGCGGGGCCGACGCCACCCTCGGCCCCTTCACCTGGAGCCAGTGGTCCGGCCTGGCGCTGGGGCTCCTCGCCACCGGGGTCCTCGTGTGGCTCGCGCGGGCGAAACCCACCGACGTCGTCACGCCCTCCAACGACCGCGAGCGGGGGGCGGATCCGCCCGGTCTCCAGCCCGCCGGCGAGGCCGTCGAGTGACCGCAGAGGACACCGCCCCGATCCGCGAGGAGGAGCGGTTCGACGAGGACCGGGTCGCCGCATATCTCCACGAGCACCTCCCCGACGTCGTCGGCGGGGCCGAGATCGAGTTCCGCCAGTTCCCCGGCGGCAAGGCCAATCTCACCTATCTCGCCCGCGCCGGCGACACCGAGCTCGTCCTCCGCCGACCGCCCCTCGGGGAGACCGCGCCCGGCGCCCACGACATGCACCGGGAGCACACCGTGCTGTCGGTCCTCCACCGGGCGTACCCCGAGGCGCCCCGGGCCTACCTGTACTGCGAGGACCCCTCGGTGATGGGCAAGCCCTTCTTCGTGATGGAGCGGCGCACCGGCCACGTCATCCGGGAGGAGTGGCCCGACGACCTCCCCGACACCCCCGGGTGGCGAAGGGAACTCGCCGGCTCCGTCGTCGACGCCCTCGCCGATCTGCACCTCGTCGACTACGAGGAGCTCGGCCTCGCCGACCTGGGCCGGCCCGACGGCTTCGTGGCGAGACAGGTGCGAGGGTGGACGGACCGGTGGCGGCGGGCGATGACCGAGGACGTCCCGGCCATGGAGACCCTCGCGGATCGGCTGGCCGACGACGTGCCGGAGCCCCAGGCGGCGGTGCTCCTCCACAACGACTACAAGCTCGACAACGTGATGGTGGACGCGGACGCCACCGTCGTTGCGGTGTTCGACTGGGACATGGCCACCCTCGGCGATCCCCTCGTCGACCTGGGGACCGCGGTGGCGTACTGGGCGGGGCCCGGTGACGTCCTCTACCCCCTCTTCGGCGATCAGGGGCACACCCTGGCGCCGGACATGCCGGCGTCGGAGGTCGTCGAGCGGTACGCGGAGCGGACCGGCTTCACCGTCGAGCACATCGCCTACTACCGCGCGTTCGCCATGTTCCGCATCGCCGTCATCGTGCAGCAACTCCACGCCCGCTGGCGGCGGGGGGAGACCTCCGACGACCGCTTCGCCCCCCTCGGCGCCATGGTCCCGCCGATCGCCGAGGTGGCCCTCGATCTCGGCTGAGCGCTTGCCGGATCCCCCGGGGGCGGGTACCGTCGGCACCGCATGACGCGCTTCTACGCCTACGGCTTCTTCTTTACCGGCACCACGGGCCGGGCCGAGGCGACGCGCTAGCACCACCAGCATCAGCGACCACCACGACCCGGAGCCCGAGGCTCCGGGTTCTTTCGTTCCCGGGCCCGGGCGGCGAAGGAGACGGCCATGGCACCCACCCTCAAGGCACATCGATCACCCGACCGGACGACGACCGTCGTCGAGGTCGGCGGCGTCAGCTTCGGCGACGGCTCGTACCCGGTGATCGCCGGTCCCGGAGCGATCGAGTCCGAGGATCAGCTGCGTGAGACCGCCCGGCTCGTGCGCGAGGGCGGGGCGTCGATGCTGCGGGGCGGCGCCTACGCGCGCTCCGACCCCTACGGCTTCGGCGGGCTCGGCGACGAGGGCATCGAGGTGCTCGCCGCGGTGGGGAAGGAGGTCGGGCTGCCCGTCGTCGCCGAGGTGACCGACACCGGGCACGTCGAGCGGGTGGCCGAGCAGGTGGACATGCTCCAGGTGGGGAGCGACCAGATGCAGGACTTCTCGCTGCTGCGGTCCGTCGGCGCCACCGGCAAGCCGGTGCTCCTCAAGCGCGGCCCCTCGGCCACGATCGACGAGTGGCTCATGGCCGCCGAGTACGTGCTCGCCGACGGCAACGAGGCGGTCGTGCTCTGCGAGCGCGGCATCCGCACCTTCGAGACGCGGACCCGGCGCACCCTCGACATCTCGTCGGTGCCCGTCGTCCAGCGGATCAGCCATCTGCCGGTCATCATCGACCCCTCCCACGCGTCGGGGGCGAGCGACCTCGTCGTCCCCCTGGCCCTCGCCGGGCGGGCCGTGGGCGCCGACGGGATGGTCGTGGAGGTGCACCCCCGTCCTGCCGAGGCCCTCGCCGACGGCGGCCAGCACCTCGACCGGGACGGCTACCTCGCCCTCATGGAGGCCCTCGGCGTGCCCCGCCTGCGGGACCAGATCGATCGGATCGACCGTGAGATCGTGCGTCTCCTCGCCAACCGGATGCGCGCCGCCGTCGAGATCGGCCGCATCAAGCACGAGCGGGGCATCTCGTTGCGGTCGCCGGGCCGGGAGGCAGAACTGCTCGCCGACGTCCGTGCCGAGGCCGAGGAGTTCGGCATCGACGGCGCGTGGATCACCGGGATCTTCGAGTCGATCCTCGAGCAGTCTCGGGCGACGCAGCGGCTCGTCGTGGAGGGCGACTAGCCGCCCAGGGCTCCCCAGGTGTTCGGTCCGGCGATGCCGTCGCCGACGAGCCCGTTGGACCGCTGGAAGGCGACGAGGGCGGCGTGCGTGCGCCACCCGAAGACACCGTCCACCGAGCCGGCGGGGAAGCCGGCCTCGTTGAGGAGCGTCTGGACGACACCCACGGCGTCACCCCGATCGCCGCGCCGCAGCATCGGTCGATCCACCGGGAGCGGATCGTCGGCTTCGTCGACCGCCTCGGCCAGCCGGGCGAGGGTGTTCCGCCCCGCCTTGCCGTCGACGACCAGGCCGGCGGCGCGCTGGAATCCCCGAACCGCTGCGATCGTCCCCGGGCCGTAGACGCCGTCGATCGGTCCCGGGTCGTGCCCGGCGGCCGTGAGGTCCTGCTGGAGTCGGCGGACGCCATCGCCCCGGTCGCCGGGCCGCAGCGTCGGATCGTCGGGTGCGGTGGAGCCGACCGACCCCAGCCGGTCCTGCTCGGCGTCGAGGGCGGCACGGGTGCGGGGGCCCACGGCGCCGTCGGCGGCGAGGCCCCGGTCGGACTGGAACGTCCGCACGGCCGAGGCGACCTTCGACCCGAACACGCCGTCGGCCGGTCCGGGGTCGTAGCCGAGGTCGACGAGGAGCTCCTGCAGGTCGGCCACGGCGTCGCCGCGGTCGCCGGGGCGGAGCACCGGGCCGGGATCCGACGATGCCGGCGGCGGCGGGCTGGAGCGGACGGGTGTCCCGTTCAGGGCCGCCTTCAGCGAGTCGTGGGGGTTCACCCAGACCCCGTCGGGATCGCGCAGCTCGAAGTGGAGGTGGGGCGCCGTGCCCTCGGCGTTGCCGCTGTCGCCGACCCAGCCGACGAGCTGTCCGGCGGTGACCCGGGCCCCGGGGACGACGCCGTCGGCGATGCCCCAGCCCTGGCGGTCGTCGGTGCCGGGCGTGTCGTTGTTGAGGTGGATGTACCAGGACTCCCAGCCGTCGTCGTGCTCGATGATCATCGAGCAGCAGGAGCGCCGGTTCAGGTCGCTGGGGTTCCGGCTCCAGTTCACCCGTTCGACCACGCCATCCGCGGCGGCGTAGACCGGGGTCATCTTCGGGGCCATGATGTCGGCGGCGTGGTGGGGACCGACATACTTCCCGTACCGGTTCGACCAGAACCCGTCACGGGCGGCGGCGAACGTGTGGCCGGGTCCCACGGGAAAGGCGAGGGGGTAGTCGACCATCTCGCCGAAGGCGTGGGTCGGCCCGTCGGGGAAGGACGGCTTGTGGTTGGCCATGGCGGGCGCGGTCGAGCCGAGCACGAGTCCCAGGATCGTGGCGACGACGAGTCGCCTGTCGATGCGTCGCACGGTCGGTCACTCCGTCGGTCGGTTGCGGCCGCCTGCCCGCCGGTTCGCGCGCTCGGCGCTCACCGGTGCCCCCGGGCGACGGGGCGAACGCTAGTGGCGTATCCGGGTTATGACCAGGGCGGACTGCCCCGGGTCACGCGATCCCGTGGAGCTCCGGCTTCGGTGCCCGGCCCATGAGCCCCTGCACCATCTCGGTGGGCTCCATCCCCTCGTAGAGCACCCGTCCCACCATCCGGGCGATGGGCATCTCGACGTCCAGATCGTCGGCGATCTCGAGGACCGCTTTCGTCGTCTTCACGCCCTCGGCGACCATGCGCATCTCGTCGGTGATCTCGTCGAGGGACCGTCCCTCCCCGAGGCCCACGCCCACCGTCCGGTTGCGGCTCAGGGGGCTCGTGCAGGTGGCGACCAGGTCGCCCATCCCGGCCAGCCCGGCGAAGGTGAGTGGCTCGCCGCCCAGGGCGACGCCGAGGCGGGTGAGTTCCGCGAGCGCCCGCGTCACGAGCGCTGCGATCGAGTTGTCGCCGTACCCGAGCCCGCGGGCCATGCCCGCCGCGATGGCCATGACGTTCTTGAGGGCGCCTGCGGACTCGGCCCCCGTCACGTCGGGGTTCGTGTAGACGCGGAAGGTCGGCGTCATGAACAGCCGCTGCAGGCGTTCCGCCTCCCACTCGTCCCGGACGGCGACCACCGAGGCGGCGGGCTGGCCGGCCATGACCTCGCGGGCGAGGTTCGGCCCGGTGAGGACGCCGACCCGCAGCGGCGGGTGGTCCAGCTCCTCGAGGATCACCTCGGTCATGCGGCGGTTCGAGTCCTGTTCGATGCCCTTCGTGAGGCTCGCGATCGGGACGCCCGAGGGCACGTGGGGCGCAGCCTCGCGGACGACCGACCGCAGCCCGTGCGAGGGCACGCCGAGCACGATGGCCTCGGCATCCGACACCGCCTCCTCGAGATCCGAGGTCGCGGTGAGCCGATCGGGGAGGTCGAAACCCTCGAGGTAGTCGGGGTTCGTGCCCGTCTCCCGGATCGCCTCGGCGAGTTCGTCCCGCCGCGCCCACAGCCACACGTCCGCGTCGTGGGCGGCGAGCGCCGCCACCGCCGTCCCCCAGGATCCCGCACCGATCACCGCGACTCGCATCGCACCTCCTCGCCATCCCGAAACGTAGCCGGGGTCCTTGCAATTCGCGTTCGGGGCGGCGAGCCTCGGTGGCGTGGTGGACTCCACCGACCTGCGGCCCCGCACCTACGTCCTCGACACCTGCGTGCTGCTCGCCGACCCCTCGGCCGTCCTCCGCTTCGAGGAGCACGAGGTGGTCGTCCCCCTCGTCGTCGTCGAGGAACTCGACCGCAAGAAGACCCGGATGGACGAGGTCGGGGCGAACGCCCGCCGGGCCATCCGGCTCCTCGAGGACCACGGCGCCTCCCGCCACGGGGGCCTCCGAGACGCCATCGACCTTCCGACGGGCGGTCGGCTTCGCATCGAGCCCAACGGGATCCGGTCGGACCGCCT
>JAWVYO010000074.1:0-12124 GCA_033722675.1 Acidimicrobiia bacterium
CTCCAAGGCGTGGGGGATGTTCTGCGTGGTGAGGGTCCCGATCCGGTCGGTGCGGAGGGAAAGATCGATGACCCCATACGGCCGCCCTCCGGCGTCGACCACCGCTCGGGCGAGGGCCTCGTCCATCGGTACGGAGGCCTCGCCGAACCGGACGATGCCGGCCCGGTCGCCGAGGGCCTCGGCGACGGCTTCGCCGAGCACCAGGGCGGTGTCCTCGACGGTGTGGTGGTCGTCGATCTCGAGGTCGCCCTTCGTCGTGATCTCGAGGTCCAGCATCCCGTGGTGGGCGAAGGACGTGAGGAGGTGGTCGAAGAAGCCGACCCCCGTGTCCACGGTCGCCGTGCCGGTGCCGTCGAGGTCGACGGTGACGGCCACGTCGGTCTCCCGGGTCGTCCTGGTGCGTGTGGCTGAGCGGCTCATCCGAGGGCCTCCTCGAGTTCGGCGACGAGCCGGTCGTGCTCGCCGGGGGAGCGGACGGTGAAGCGAAGGTGGTCGGCGAGGGGATGATCGGCGGCATAGGCGCGCACGACGATCCCCCGGTCCATCAGCCGCGTCGCGACGTCGGAGGCGTCGGGGACGGGCGCGAGCAGGAAGTTGGTGGTGGAGGGCCGCACGTCCAGCCCGATGCGGGTCAGGCGGTCGGCCAGGTCGGCGCGGGCGGCCCGCAGGACGGCGACGTTGGCATACATCCACGACGGGTCCTGGAGTGCCCGGACGGCGATGGCGGCGGAGACGGTCGAGATGCTCCCCGGCGGACGGACGGCGTGGAGTGCGGCGGCGTGCCGGGGAGAGGTGAGGGCGTACCCGACGCGGATGCCGGCGAGCCCGAAGGCCTTCGACAGCGTCCCGAGCACGACGAGGTCGGGATCGTCGGCGATGCGGTCGGACCAGCGGTCGCCGGTGAACTCCGCGTAGGCGGCGTCCACCACGACGACGCCCGAGGCGGCGTTGCGGACGCGGTCCAGGTCCTGGTCGGAGGGCCGGTCGCCGACGGGGTTGTGGGGTACGCAGAGCCAGGTGACGGCGCTGCACGCCGCAGCGTCGGCGAGGGCGGAGGTCGGGAACGCGAGGTCGTCGCCGCGAGCCACGCCGACGAAGTCGCCGCCGTGCTGGAGCGTGGCGATGCGGTACAGGGGGTAGGCGGGCACGTCGGCGACGGCGCGGTCACCGGGTTCGAGGAACGCCTTCGCTGCGAGCAGGATGAGCTCGTCGGCGCCGGCGCCGGGCACCACCTGGTCCGGGTCGACCCCGTGGTGGGCGGCCACGGCCTCCCGGAGGGGCGAGTAGTCGGCGGCGGGATACTCGTTGAGGCGATCCGAGGCGTCGGCGGCGGCCGGGGCGGCCCAGGGGGGCGCGGCGGGCGACGTGTTGTGGTCGAACCGGATCACGTCCTCGACGGCGATCCCGGCGCGGGCTGCGATCTCGGCGGTGGAGGGCTGCCAGCGGTAGACGGGGGCCGTCATGGTTCGAACCTGATGTCGACGGCGAGCCGGTGGGCGTCGAGGCCCTCGGCATCGGCCAGGGTCGTCACGGTGTCGCGGAGGCCGGCCAGCCCCTCGCGCGTGAGCACCTGCACCTGTCGCCACGACCCGAAGTCGTCGGTGCCGAGCGGGGAGACGGCACAGGCGAGTCCGCCGGTGGGGAGCACGTGGTTGGCGCCGCTGGCGTAGTCGCCCACGGGTTCGGGCGCCCAGGCACCCACGAACACCGAACCGGCACCGGTGATCCGGTCGACGGCGTCCGCGGCGTCGTCGAGGTGGAGGGACAGGTGCTCGGGGGCGTAGGCGTCGGCGAAGGCGATGGCGTCGTCCCGATCGGCCGCCAGGACCACCAGGCCGTGATCGGCGAGGGCCTTCTCCGCGATCTCGCGACGCCCGAGGCGCTCGAGGAGCTCGCCTGCGGCCGCCACGACGGCGTCGAGGACGCCGGGGTCGGTGCCGACGAGCACGACCGGCGAGTCGGGGCCGTGCTCCGCCTGGGCGAGCAGGTCGGCCGCGACATGGCGCGGGTCGGCGGTGGCGTCGGCGAGGACGAGGGCCTCCGACGGTCCGGCGGGC
The DNA here is from genome assembly GCA_033722675.1 of Acidimicrobiia bacterium. Lineage (GTDB taxonomy): Bacteria > Actinomycetota > Acidimicrobiia > Spongiisociales > UBA11373 > DATHYU01. Next base: position 2,058 of record JAWVYO010000074.1, read on the forward strand.
ATGTCGATGGCGCATTCGCCGGCGACGGCCAGTTTGGCGGCGGTGACATAGGCGTTGCCGGGTCCGACGATCTTGTCGACCGGGTCGATCGTCTCGGTGCCGTGGGCGAGCGCCGCGATGGCCTGGGCGCCGCCCATGGCCAGGACCTCGTCGACGCCGAGGAGGCCCGCCGTCGCCAGCGTCGCCGGATGCACGGTCCCGTCGGGACCGGCGGGGGTGGCGACGGCGATCGAGCCGACGCCCGCCACCTGGGCGGGCACCACCGTCATGACGAGGGTGGAGGGAAGGGGAGCGCTGCCCCCGGGGACGTAACACCCGACTCGCCGCAGCGGTGCCCACCGGCGGGCGACGGTCACCCCCGGGGCCACGTCGACCGTGGAGTCCCGGGGCCGCTGGCTCTCGTGGACCCGCCGGACGTTGGTGGCTGCGGTGCGCACGGCCCGCTCGAAGTCGTCCGTCGCACCGCGTACCGCGGCGGCGATGTCGGCGGCGGGCACCCGGGCCCCGCCGGGCCGGGAGCCGCCGAACCGTCGGCCGTACTCGGCGAGGGCGGCGTCACCGCCCCTCCGAACGGCGTCGACGGCGTCGGCCGCGACCCGCCGGACGTCCTCGCTGGCCACCGCCGAGCGGCGGAGGAGGCGGGCGCGTTCGGACGGGGAGAGGTCGCCGAGCGTGATCCGGCGAATCATGGGATCAGCTGCTCGATCGGGAGCACGAGGATCCCGGACGCGCCGGCCGATTCGAGTTCCGGCAGCAGGTTCCACAGTTCGTCGGTGTCGACGACGGAGTGGATGGCGACGAGGCCGGTGTCGGCGAGCGGGATCACGGTGGGGGCGTCGAGCCCGGGGATGAGGTCGCCGATCCGGCGCGCCGCGTCCGCAGGGGCGTTCATCATCACGTAGCGGCGGCGGCGGCCCGCCACGACGGCGCCGAGCATCGTCGCCACCTGGTCGATGTCGCCGTTGACGTCGGCTCCGGCGATGAGCACCGCCTGGCTGGTGAGCAGCGTGGCGATGGGCCGCAACCCGTTCACGAGCATCGTCGAGCCCGAGGAGACGAGGTCGACGACGGCGTCGGCGACACCGAGCTTCGGCGCCACCTCGACCGACCCTCGGAGGGGCACGATGTCGACCTCGATGGTGCGTTCGGCGAGCAGGCTCCTCGTGGCGCGCGGGTGGGCGGTGGCGACGCGCAGGCCGTCCAGGTCCTCGAGCTTCTCGATGTCGGAGGCCTTCGGGACGGCGGCCGAGAGGCGACACCGTCCGTATGCGAGTTCGGCGGCGACCCGCAGGCCGGTCCCGGACTCGACGAGGAGGTCGAGCCCGGCGATGCCCATCTCGGCGACGCCGTCGTCGACCATCTCGACGACGTCCTCCGTGCGGACGAACAGCAGGTCGATGGGCACGTTGCGGACCGGCACCGTGAGGCTGCGGTCGGTTCGCTCGAAGGCGAGTCCGGCGTCGCGCAGCAGGTCGGCGGTGGGCTCCATGAGCCGGCCCTTGTTGGGCACGGCGAGGCGAAGGCGTCTCACGTGGTCTCCTGGTCGGTGGGGAACCCGAGCCGGTCGAGGACCAGGCGGTAGCCGCCCTCGCCGTGCCGGAGCCACTGGGCGATCCGGGTCACGGTGGCCGTCGACGAGGCGGTGGCTTCGGCGATCTCGCGGTACGGGCGTCCCTCGGCGAGGAGACGGGCGATCGCCCAGCGCTGGGTCATCTCCTCGATCTCGCGCATCGTGCACAGGTCGCGGAAGAACCGCTCGGCCTCGCCGACGTCACGCAGCGACAGCACCGCCTCGAAGAGGGCGGTCGAGTCGTCGCTGGTCCAGTCGGCGTTGGTCGTCATGGGGGCTCGGGTCGGGGGATCGGTACGCTTCGGCCGCTTCGGGCGACCGGTTCAGTGTTTTAGCGTGCTAAAACGTTGACACGGAAGTGTAGGCGTCGGCCGCACCGACACAAGTCAGGAGTTCCATGCAGATCATTCCCGCCGTCGACGTCCTCGACGGCTCCGTCGTCCGGCTTCGCCGCGGCGACTACGACGACGTCACCGTCTACGGCGACGATCCGGCGTCGGCGGTCGCAGGCTGGGTTGACGCCGGTGCCACCCTGGTCCACGTCGTCGACCTGGGGGCGGCCCGCACGGGGGCGTCGTCACCGGGACTCTGGGAACGGGTCGGCGCGGCGGGGGCGCCCTTCCAGGCCGCCGGCGGCATTCGGACACCGGAGACGGCAGCCGACGCGGTGGCCGCCGGGGCGAGCCGGGTGATCGTCGGGACGGCCGCGGTCCGCGACCCGGCCCTGGTCGCCGAGATCGTCGCGGCCGTCGGGGGGGCGCGGGTGGTCGGGGCCGTCGACGTCCGTGGCGGGCGCGCTCGGGGCGCCGGTTGGGAGGACGACGGCCGCCCGGTGGACGACGTCGTCGACGATCTCGTGACGGGGGGCGTCGGTCGGCTCATGGTCACCGGGATCAGCCGCGACGGCACGATGGAGGGACCCGACCTGGATCTGCAGCGCCGCGTGGCGGGCCGGGTCGCGGTCCCGGTCATCGCCTCCGGGGGCGTGGGGACCCTCGACCACGTTCGCATCCTCGTCCCGACCGGTGCCGAGGCGGTCGTCGTCGGCCGGGCGCTCTACGAGGGCGTCTTCGGGCTCGCCGAGGCGATCGAGGCCGGGTCCGACGCCGGGTCCCGGGTCGCCGACGACGGCCCGGGCTGAAGGCTCACCGACCCCGGTAGCTCGCCAGCGCCGAGGCGATGTCCTCGCGTGCCACGGTGATCGCGGTCGGATCCCTCCGGAGGGCGCCGAGCGCAGCCTCGCGGAGCATGCCGGTGAGGTCGGCGAAGGAGAGACCGTCGGTCTCCTCTGCGAGCTCGTCGAGGTCGACGTCGTCGGCGAAGGGGATGTCGACCACGCCGAACAGCGCCCGCCGAGCCGACGACTCGGGGAGGCCGAGGTGGAGGTGGGTTTCGAACCGTCCGGCCCGCAGGAGGGCGGGATCGATGAGGTCCTTGCGATTGGTGGCGCCGACGACCACGACGTCGCCCCGCTCCGATACCCCGTCCAGCTCGGTGAGCAGGGCGGCGACGACCGTGTCGGTGACCGACGTCGTCGAGCGTCCCCGGACGGGGGCGAGCGCGTCGAGCTCGTCGAAGAAGAGGATGGCCGGCGCCGCCGCCCGGGCCCGGGCGAAGACCTCCCGGACGCCGCGTTCCGACTCCCCGACGTACTTGTCGAGCAGCTCGGCGCCCTTGATGGCGAAGAAGGCGGCGCCCGACTCGTGCGCCAGGGCGCGCACGACGTAGGTCTTGCCGGTGCCCGGCGGACCGTGGAGCAGGAGCCCGCGCGGCGGGTCGATACCGAGCCGGGAGAAGCGGTCCGGGTCCGTCATCGGCCAGATCACGGCCTCGGTGAGCCGCTCCTTCACCGTGTCCAGGTTCGCCACCCGGTCGAACCCGTAGGAGGGCATCTCACCGGTGGGCACCGATCCCAGCGACGGCGTGGTGTCGGCGATCGCATCGACGAGCGTCGCCGTGGTGACACGGCCCCCCGATCCCGCCGCCATGGCCGAGGCGTGCACGACGGCGGCCACGACGTCGGCGCCGCTGAAGCCCGCCGACCGTGCCGCGAGCGTGTCGAGGTCGACGTCTCCGGTCGGGACCCGGGCGAGCGAGGCCTCGAACAACAGGCGACGACGGGCCAGGTCGGGCGGGGGGATCGACAGGCTGCGGGGGAGGAGCGGAGAGGCCGACACCGTGCGGTCGAGGGCGCCCGCCGACGAGGCCCCGATCACACAGGCGACTCGGGGCCGCTCGGCCACGGCGTCGAGGAACCACCGCATGACCGCCGCCGTCTGGGTCCGGAACATCCCGTCCTCGCCGACGACGGCGTCGAGGCGGTCGATGAAGAGCACCGAGGGGGCGATCGCCGTTCGCAGTGCCTTCTCGAGGACGTCGACCAGTCGCTCGGGCTTGAAGACGAGTTCCAGGGAGACCTCGTGGACCGACGCGTCGGTGCGGGCCGCCGCGGCGGCCACCAGCTCCGACTTGCCACAGCCCGCCGGACCGGTGAGGAGCACCCCGGCCACGCGGGGCAGCCCCCACGCCTCGGGCAGGTTCCCCTCCGACGTCAGGAGGGCGAGCCATCCGGCCAGCACGCCGAGCTCCGCGTCCAGCCCGGCCAGGAGTGCTTCGGCCGTGGTGGGGGAGTCGCCCGTGATGCGTCCGTCGGTGTGGGCCACGGTGGCGGGGACCACGCCCTCGCCGATCGGTCCGACGACGGTGGCCCCGCCCACGAGTCCGAACCCCCCGGGCACCACCTCCAGCACCTCGACGAGGCCTGCGTCGGCGTCACCGTCCGATCCGTACGCCGGATCCAGGGCGACGCGGTCGCCGGTGGTCACCGGCATGCCCTGGAGGGCGCGGGCGGCGTGGCGGGCGTCGATGTCCCCGCCCTCCTCGCCGAGCACCACCCGGTTGGCCTTCGGCGGGTTGACGCGGATCACGTCGGCGATCTCACCGACGTCGACGCCGGCGTTCTGTCGGGTCCGGGGGCCGACGGCGATGACGGCGGCGCCGGGGACGTCGCCGGGACGGACGAGGACGTGGGTGCGCCCGAGTCGGACGATCCCGCCGCCGGGGAGCCCCATGGCGGCGAGGATGGTGGGGTCGGTGCGGGCGACGGGATCCGATCCCGGCCGGACGGTCAGACGCATCGGCGCCGAGCGTAGTGCTCGCCCGTTCAGGCCTCGGGGCACTCCTCGCCGGCGGACAGGCCGGGCCGGAAGTATCGGGCCGGGCACCAGAAGGGGACGGGATCGATCCGCTCGTCGTCCACGTGGATCTCGGTGTGGAGGTGGCACTCGGTGGCGGTCCCCGTCTCCCCGACGAGGCCGAACACCTGGCCCATCTCCACGAAGTCGCCGGGCTCGACCCAGACCTCCAGCAGGTGGGCGTGGGCCGACCGGACGCCCTCGCCGTGGTCGATGCGCACCGCGTTCCCGGCGAGGTCGTCCTTCCACCCGGCGAGGGTGACGATCCCGTCCTCGGGGGCGCGCAGGGGGTCGCCGCACTCCCCGCCGAAGTCCCATCCGTTGTGCCATCGGTACTCGAAGAGCACCGGGTGGAGGCGCAGCTCGAAGACCCACGTCACCGGCGAGTCGTGGGGTCGGAGCATCGGACCACGGATCTCGCAGCCGGGACGGTCGTAGGCGCCCTCGCAGGTGTCCGTGCCGCTCCCGCCGATCACGACGTCGCGGGACGGGCCGCCGGCGCTCGCCTGGAGTGCCGACGTGTCCCCCCACGAGATGGCGAGGGCGGTCGTGTCGGTGCCGCCGATCAGGTGGTCGTCGTCCCAGCCGCCGAGGAGCGTGTCGGAGCCGTTGCCGCCGCAGACGACGTCGTCGCCGTAGCCGGCGAACACCCGGTCGTCCCCGTCACCGGCGTGGATGACGTCGCGGGCGGGGGTGCCGATGATCAGGTCGTCGCCGTCCGTGCCCTGGATCGTCACCCGCTCGCCGGCACAGGTGAGGGGAACCCGGCCGTCGGCGACCGGCGCGGTGGAGGTGTCGACGGCGGTGACGGCTGCGACGAGGAGGATGACGATGGCGATCCGGGGCCAGTGGGACACGGTGATCTTTCGAGGGGTCGCTCTGCGGACGTGGTCCGGCCGGTCCCCGGACCACCCCATGGTGCCACGCCGGTGACGCTGCGTCAGGTCGGACTCACACCGCGATGCGTTCCAGCCTGCGGATCGGCCGGGCGGGAAGCGCCACCCCTCCGGAGGCGTCGACGAGGCGGACGCCCGGCTGCATGAGCCACGTCCATACGAGGTGTGCCTCCTCGGCGTCGGCCACGGTCACCGGAGCGGGCGGAGGCTCGTCGAGGGCCACGGCGGGCGGCACGAGGGGCTGGCCGTCGCCCGTCCTCCAGGCCGCAATGAGCCGTCCGTGGTCGACGATCGCCTCCGAGCCGTCGTCGGCCACTGCGTGGATGCGCCCCGCCGCCTGCATCGCGTTCCAGGCCCGGCGGCGTTCGAGGGCGCGGGCGAGGGCCCGGTGGCGGTCCCGGACCCAGGCCGCCTCCTCGAAGCGCCCGGCCCGGGCGTGGGCGGCGACCCGATCGGCGAGCGCGTCGAGGAGCGGATCGGGATCGTCGCGAACGGCCCCGATCACCGTCTCCACCTCGCCTCGGTAGGCGTGTTCGTCGAGGGTGCCGTCGCAGGGGCAGAGCGCCCGCCCCATCTGCGCAGGCGCACAGGGGGCCGAACGGCGCCCCGGGCCACCGGTGCACCGCCGGAGTCGGGTGGCGTCCCAGAGGGCCTCGACGACCGTACGGGCCCCGTTCCGGCCCCGGAAGGGTCCGAGGAGCAGCAGCCCCGGGTCCTTGGGCGAGCGGGCCATCGACAGGCGCGGGAACCGTTCGTCGGTGAGGCGCACCCAATGTGGGGACCGCGCCCGCTTCGACCGGCGGTTGTGGCGGGGGGAGTGGGCCCGGATGAGCCTGAGCTCGGCGACCGACGCCTCGAGCTCGGTGGCGCAGACCCGGTGGTCGATGGTGTGGAGCTCCCGCAGCATCGTGTCGATCGTCCGGCGGGTGTCGCCGTAGAAGTAGGCGCGGACCCTGGACCGCAGGTCCTTCGCCTTGCCGACGTAGATCACCTCGCCGTCGCGGTCCTTGAAGAAGTAGACGCCAGGACGGCGGGGGAGGCCCTCGGTGAGGCGGATCTTCCCGTAGGTGGGCTTGCCGCGCGCCGTGGGGAGGGTGAGGAGATCGTCGAGGTGCGTGGCGCCGATCGTCCCGGCGCGTTCCAGGAGCGCCCAGAACACGTGGGCGGTGGCCTTGGCGTCGTCGAGGGCCCGATGGGTCGGGCTCACCGGCGAGCGGAAGTGGGCGGCGAGGGTGGAGAGCTTCATGTTGCGGGTCTCCGATCGGACGAGCCGACGGGCGAGGCCCACCGTGTCGACGGTGCGGTTGGGCAGCCGCCCGTACCCCAGACGCTCGGCCGCGGCGTTCAGGAACGACATGTCGAAGCGGATGTTGTGGCCGACGATCACCGCGTCGCCGCAGAACTCGAGAAAGGCGGGGAGGGCCTCCTCGATGCGGGGGGCCTCGACGACCATCGCCTGGGTGATGCCCGTCAGCACCGTGATGAAGGGCGGGATGGGGGCGCCGGGGTTCACGAGGGTCTGGAAGCTCCCCTCCAGTGCTCCGCCGCGGTAGCGGACGGCGCCGATCTCGGTGATCTCGCACGACGCCGCCGAGCCGCCGGTGGTCTCGAGGTCGACGACGCAGAAGGGGACGTCGATCAGCGGGGCCCCGAGGTCGTCGAACGTGCGCTGGCGGGCGAGGGTCACGCCGCCCGAGACTAGATCGAACATGTGTTCGCCTGCAAGGACCGGTGTCGTTCCATGCCCCGACGGTGCCACCGGGGTGTGACAGGTCCCGGTCGCCGCCTCAGTCGATGATGGTGGGTGCGAGCGGTTGGAAGGCGAGGACGTCGTCGCGGGAGACGATCCGCCCGAATCCGGGGCGGTCGAGATGGCCGCCCGCCAGGGGGGTCCCCGATGCGGCGAGGTCCTCGAAGAGTCGCTTCCGGCTGGCGGCGGCCTTCGGCTTGTCGACGTCGAAGGGGATGTTCCAGTCGGTGTGGACGATCTGCATCGGGCTGTGGAGGACGTCGCCCGAGATCATGACGGCGTCCTCGCCGAAGGCCACGAGGATCGAGGTGTGGCCCGGCGTGTGGCCGAAGGTCTCGACCATCGAGATGCCCGGCAGCACCGTGCCGGGCTCCTCGACCACGGCGAGCGTCCCGGCGTCGTCGAGGGTGTCGACGACCGGTGCGATCGTCGAGCCGAGCGGTCCGTCGTCCGAGCGCCAGTGGTCCAGTTCGCGTCGCAGGGTCCGGAAGGCGGCGTTCGGGAAGAACGGCGAGCTTCGATCCGCATCGAGGGCGCCGAGGATGTGATCGGGATGGAGGTGGGTGAAGACGACGTCGGTGACGTCCGCGGGGTCGACGCCCAGGGACTCCAGGGCGGCGGGCATCCACCCGCCTTCGCCGTGGGGGACGTCATCGGGGGCGTTCACGCCGAAGCCGGCGTCCACCATCGTGAGCCGGTCACCGTCGTCGACGAGGAAGCACCCGAAACTCGTGCGGATGCGACCGTCGTGCAGCTCGTCTTCGTGGCCGATCCACGCGTCGGGCGTGGAACCCAGGAAGAACTCGTGGGGGTCGCGCATCGAGTAGCCGTCCTCGATCGCGTAGAGCGTGGCGCCGCCGACGGCCGTCTTCCAGAGCATGGAGCGCAGCCTACGGCGCTCAGCCCGGGCCGGGGCGGCCGTGCTTCCAGTAGCCGCGCACCGTGGTGCGCGACCGGTCGACGCCTCGTTCCTTCAGGTGGGTGCGGATCTGCTGCATGCCGGCCGCCTCGCCCGCAGCCCACACGCGGGCGTTCTCACCCAGGTCCTGACCCTCCAGCGCGGCAAGCATGGCGGTACCGGGCGGGTCGCCGTCGGCCAGGTCGTGCCAGGTGACCGCCGCCTCGGGGTGGTCGGGCAGGTCGAGGCGCGCGTCGGGATGACGGATCTCGACGTGCACGACCACCGGGACGGCGTCCGGGACCTGCTCGAGGAGCTGGGCGATGGCGGGGAGGGCCGTCTCGTCGCCCACGAGGACGAGCGGATCCGATCCCGGATCGACCGTGTACCCGCGTCCCGGACCGGAGACCGCCGCCGGATCGCCCGGCTCCGCCGAGCGCGCCCACCCCGAGGCGCCCTCGGCGCCGTGGAGGACGATGTCGAGGTCGAGCTCCGGTGGATCGTCGCGGAGGTACCGGGGGGTGAAGGTCCGGATGAGTGGCCGGTCGCCCGAGGGGAGGAGGAACTCGTTGCCGCTCCACTCGGGCACGACGAGCTCGGTGGTCCCCGTCGAGGGCAGGAGCAGCCGGACGCTGGCGGCCGGCTCGTCGATCTCGAGCCCCTCCAAATCGTCCCCGGCGAAGGTGAGCCGCCGCAGGTGGGGGGTCAGATCCTCGACCCGTGCCACGTCCACCCGCCGGAAGGGGGGTGGCTCGCGCCGCAGCGCCTTGATGCGCTCGAGTCGATCGCTCACGGGCGCATCCTTCCACGGCCGCCGGTCCTACCCCGACCGGTTCGTGTCACAGGGGGGTGGCAGGTTGGGAGGGTCGGAGCCCCGCGTCGAGAGGAGGTGGCGCCGATGAGCAATCTCATGTCGGTCGTCGACGAGCTCCACGCCACCCCTGCCGGCGATCTGGCCGACGACGAGGTGACGGCCGAGCTCGTGGAGGTGGTCCGTGCCGAGCAGCGCCTGGCGGCCCGGCGGGTGGCGCTGGTGGCCGTCGCCGATCGCCGCCGGTTCTTCGAGGTGCTGGGGTTCGGTTCGGCGATGGCGTGGTTGCGGTCGCTGCTCGGGGTCCGGCATGGGGTCGCCCGCTGGTGGGTGACGCTGGGACGCGCCCTGCGGCACATGCCCGGTGCGCGGACTGCGTTCATGGCCGGGGACCTCGCCGAGGACCGGCTTCGTCCCCTCGTCGAGGCACGCACCCACAGCCCCGGCGCCTACGCCGACGGCGAGGAGACGCTGCTCGACGCCGCCCGGGACCTGGGACCCTCCGAGTTCCGCCGGGTGGTGGAGTACTGGAAGGACGCCGTCGACCCCGACCGCTTCGCCGCCCGACGCGAGACGATGGTCGCCGAGCGGGGCCTCCACGTGTCGCTCACCTGGGAGGGCCGGGCACGGGTGGACGGCTGGCTCGACCCCGAGTCCCATGCCGTCGTCGACGCCGCGTTGGGGGTGTACGTGGATCGGGCAACCCGCGACCCCGGCGACGACCGGACCCCGGCGCAGGCCCGGGTCGACGGGCTCGTCGACATCTGCCGCTCGTTCCTCCGCCACGCCACCTCCGCCACCCGTGGCGGGGAGCCCGTGCAGGTGCTCGTCACCGTGGACCTCGAGACTCTGGAGCGGCGGTCCAGGGGTCGCGGCGCAATCGGCGACCGACACATCACCGCCGAGGAGGCCCGCCGCCTCGCCTGCGACGCGAAGATCACCCGCGTC
>JAWVYO010000075.1:0-11605 GCA_033722675.1 Acidimicrobiia bacterium
GTGCTGTCGGACAGGAGCAGCCGGACACCCTTGCGCCCCAGTTCGGCGAACCTCGGGAGGTCGGTGGGCACCCCGTCGATGGGCGTGGGATCCAGTTTGAAGTCGCCGCTGTGGATGATGACGCCCTCGGGGGTGTCGAACGCGATGCCGGCCCCCTGGGGGATGGAGTGGGAGACGGGGATCATCTGGAACGTGAAGGCGCCATGGGTGATCCACTCCCCCACCTCCACGGCGCGGAGGTCGGCGTCGATGCCGGCCTCGTCGATGCGGGACCGGGCCAACTCGACCGCGAGGGGCGTGCCGTAGACGGGCACGTTCACCTCGGCGAGGAACCACGACAGCGCCCCGATGTGGTCCTCGTGGCCATGGGTCAGGACGACGCACTCGACGTCGTCGCGCCGCTCGAACACGGACGTGAAGTCGGGGAGGACGAGATCGACGCCGAGCATGTCCTCCTCCGGGAACATGAGGCCGCAGTCGATGAGCGCGAGCTTGCCGTCGATCTCGATCGAGGCGCAGTTGCGTCCGACCTCGCCGAGACCGCCGAGAAAGGCGATGGAAACAGGCATCGGACCATCCTACGGCGGCGGCGAACCCCCCGAGCCGTCGCCGGGCGCTCAGCCGGCCTGGGCGGTGCCCAGCGCCTCCTTGACCGCCTGCACCGTCTCGTCCGAGGCCGTGACGAGCGGCAGTCGCGGCTCGCCGACCGGCTCCCACAGGGCGTTGAGGGCAGCCTTGAGCGGCATGGGGTTGGGCTCGAGGAAGAGCGCCTTGTTGAGGGGGAAGAGGGCGAGATGGAGCCGCCGGGCCAGGGCCCAGTCACCTTCCAGCGCCGCCGTCACCATGCGCTGGATCTGCACGCCTGCGAGATGGGCGGCCACCGACACGACCCCCTCGCCACCGGCGGCGATCATCGGCAGCGTGAGGACGTCGTCACCCGAATAGATGCCGAACTCGTCGCCGACGGCGACGCGGGTCTCCGACGTGAACGCCACGGAACCGACGGCGTCCTTCACGGCCACGATGTTCGGGTGCTCGGACAGCCGGGCGATGGTCTCCACCTCGATCCGGCGTCCCGTGCGGCTCGGGATGTTGTACAGCAGGACGGGCAGGTCGCTGGCGTCCGCGATGGCCACGAAGTGGCGGTAGAGCCCTTCCTGGGAGGGGCGGCTGTAGTAGGGGGTGACGGCCATGACGCCGTCGCATCCGATCTCGGCCGCCGCCTCGGTGAGGTGGACCGAGTGCGCGGTGTCGTAGGTGCCCGTGCCGGCGACCACCGTCCCCCGTTCGCCGGCGGCGTCCTTCACAGCACGGAAGAGGGCCAGCTTCTCGTCGTCGCTCAGCGTGGGTGACTCCCCGGTGGTCCCGGCGACGACGATCCCGTCGGAGCCGGTGGCGAGGAGGTGGTGGACGAGGTCCCAGACCGTGGCGTGATCGACGGCCCCGTCGTCGGCGAACGGCGTGATCATCGCCGTCAGTACGTGTCCGAAGGGTGCGGTCATGGCTCTGCTCCACTTCCCGGCCGGCGGGTCCCGAGCGCGGCGCGACGCTGTCACCACGGACGGTAGCAGGACGACGACCCCGGGTCGTGGCTCGTCGAGCCCGTCGAGGCGGGGCCTGACGCGCCCGCACCGGTACGCTGAGGGCCCCCGCGAGAGGGAACGACCATGGACCACGTGAAGGACATCGACCAGCAGACCTTCGGCCAGGACGTCCTGCAGCGCAGCCACGAGGTGCCCGTCGTCGTGGACTTCTGGGCGGAATGGTGCGGCCCGTGCAAGACGCTGGGCCCCGCCCTCGAACGGGTGGCCGACGAGTACGGCGGCGCCTTCGAACTCGTGAAGGTCGACGTGGACGCCAACCAGGAGCTGGCCCGCCAGTTCGGCATCCAGTCCATCCCGACGGTCATCGCCTTCCGCGACGGGAACCCCGTCTCGCAGTTCATGGGCGCGGTCCCCGAGTCCCAGATCCGCCAGTTCGTCGACGCGATCCTCCCCACCGAACTCGACCGGGCCGTCGAGCGGGCCCGTGACGCCGCGCTCGACGGCGATCCCGAAGGCGCGGCGCGGATCTTCCGCGAGGTGCTGGCCGAGGCCCCGGACCATCAGGAGGCGGGCACCGGGCTCGCGTCGCTGCTCATCGCCGACGGCGACCACGAGGAAGCCCTCATCGTCCTCGGCAAGCTCGCCCGTACGCCCGAGGTGGAGCGCCTCGAAGCCGCCGCCCGCGTGCAAAACGACGGCACCACCGACCTGACCCCCCTCCGCGAGCGGGTCGCCGCCGATCCCGACGACATGCAGGCCCGCCTCGAACTCGGACGCGCCCTCGCCGCCGGCGGCGAGTACGAACCGGCCCTCGACCTCCTCCTCGAGGTCGTCCGCGCCGGCGACGAGCTGCGGGAACCGGCCCGTCAGGCGATGGTCGACGTCTTCGGGATCCTCGGTGCCGAGCACCCCCTCACCGCGTCCTACCGCCGCGCCCTCGCCAACGCACTGTTCTGATCGACCCGACGTGCGCAGCCCCTGCATCGACGTGTGCTTCCTCGACGCCGAGGATCGCTGCATCGGCTGCGAGCGCACCGCCGACGAGATCGCACACTGGACCACGATGGGCGACGAGGCGCGCACCCGGGTGATGGCCGACCTCCCGGACCGCCGCCGGGAACGGCGCATCGGGTTCGTCGACGCGCCCCGGTCGGGCGAGGCCAGACGACGCGGCGGGCGTCGTACTCGAATGCCTCGACGATGAGGTCGACCGGGTCCGGATCCATCGCACGTCGGACCGACGACGAGTCGTAGGCCTCGTCGGCGTCGGCGAAGGTGCCGCTCCCGTCCACGCCGGCACCCGGAACCGGTGCGCCGTCGGCACGCCCACCCACCGAGCACCTCGAATCCCGCCTCGCGGCGAAGGGGCACGACCTGGTGGACCAGCGGGCGACGAACTCGTCGAGGCGGCCCTCGACGATCCGGTCGGCCCGGTTCTGCACGGTCAGATCCCGAGCAGACCCTCGAGTCCGACGGTCACGGGCTCGGGCAGATCCCCCACCTCGCGCACGGCGAGCAGGACCCCGGGCATGAACGAGACCCGGTCGGAGGTGTCGTGGCGGATCACGAGGGTCTCGCCGGCCGAGCCGAACAGCACCTCCTGGTGGGCGAGCAGGCCCGGGAGACGCACCGAGTGGACCGGGACCGATGCGGCGTCGGCGCCCCGGGCCCCGGGAAGGAGCTCCTCGGACCGGACCTCCCGCTCCTGGCGTCCCTGCGCCGCGTTCATGCGGGCCGCCGTCGACAGCGCGGTGCCCGACGGGGCGTCGGCCTTGTGGTCGTGGTGCAGCTCGATGATCTCGGAGGCCGCGAAGTGGGGGGCCGCCATCTCGGCGAAGCGCATCATGAGGACCGCGCCGATCGAGAAGTTGGGGACGATGAGACACCTGGGCGGTCCCTCGGACCAGCGGGTCCGGAGCGCGGCGATGCGGGCGTCGTCGAAGCCGCTCGTTCCGACCACCGCATGGGTGCCCAGGTCGTGCCAACGCGCCAGGTTGTCCATCACGACGTCGGGGGTGGTGAACTCGACCACCACGTCGGCGGCCCCCACCACGGCGGGATCGTCGGAGACGGTGACACCGGCCACGTCGACGCCGGGGGCGTGCGGGTCGTAGCCGGCGACGAAGTCGAAATCGGCCTGATCCGCGACCGTTTCGGCGACGAGGCCGCCCATGCGGCCACCGGCACCGGAGACGGCGACGCGGATCACTCGACGAACCGTTCGAGGTCGATGGAGTCGAAGGGACCCACGGCCCCGATGACGGTGGGGCCGGAGAACACCTCGGTGGCGACGTCCCGCACGTCACCGAGGCTAACCGATTCGATGCGGGCGACGGTCTCGTCGAGGGACAGGTGCTCCACGCCGGTGAGCTCGTGGCGGCCGAGGCGGACCATCCGGCTGTTCGTGTCCTCCATCGACAGGGCGAGCGAGCCCTTCAGGTTGCCCTTGGCTCGCTCCAGCTCCTCCTCGTCCAGCCCGTCGGCGACGACGGAGGCGATCTCGGTGCGGACCAGGTCGAGCACCTGCGACGTCTGGTGGGGCGTCGTCCCCACGTACACGCCGTACGCGCCGGAGTCCGCGTAGGGGATCCGGAAGCTGTACACCGCGTAGGCGAGGCCCCGCTCCTCGCGGATCGAGCGAAACAGGCGCGACGACATGCCGCTCCCGAGCACGTGGTTGAGGAGGCCGAAGGCGAACCGACGGTCGTCGGAGCGCGTGAGGGCCTCGCCACCGATGACGAGGTGGGCCTGCTCGGTGTCGCGGCGGACCACCCCCACCGACGGCTTCACCTCGGGGGTGGTGAGCTCGTGGCCGTCCGTCTCGCCCTCCCAGTCGCCGAAGTGGTCGGACACCATCTCGACGGCGTCGTCGTGGTCGATGTGGCCGGCGACGGCGATCACCGTGGTGGTCGGGTGGTACCGACGACGCCAGTAACCGTCGATCACGTCACGGGTCATCGCCGAGATCGACTCCCTCGTCCCCAGGACGGGCTTCGCGAGCCGGTGGTCTCCCCACAGGGCCCGGGCGAAGCGGTCGTGGGCGACGTCGGAGGGGTCGTCCTCGTTCATGTTGATCTCCTCGAGCACGACATGGCTCTCCGAGGCGATCTCGGCGGTTCGGAACGCCGGGCGCTGCAGCATCTCCCCCAGGAGTTCGAGGCCCATCGGGAGGTTCTCGTCCCGCATCTGGGCCCAGTAACAGGTGTACTCCTTCGACGTGAAGGCGTTGCTCCGGGCACCGACGGCGTCGAAGGCCTCGGCGATGTCCTTCGCCGAGAGGCGCTCCGAGCCCTTGAAGAGCAGGTGCTCGAGGAAGTGGGAGCATCCCGCCTCGGTGTCGGTCTCGTCGCGGCTGCCGGTGTCGACCCAGCAGCCCACCGACACGGATCGGACGGAGGGCATGAGCTCGGTGATGACCCGCAGCCCGTTGGGCAGCGTGGTGAGGGCGTGATCCATAGGCGGGCGATGGTAGGCGCCGGGGCGGCGCAGACCAGGAGGCTCAGCCGTCGGGGAGCAGCCAGTCGGTGATCACGCGGGCGACCTCGGCCGGGGCGTCGTACGGCAGCCAGTGGGTGGCGCCGGGGACCACGGACTCCTCGTAGGGGGCGTCGACGAACGCCCCCGACCCCGTGGCCGCCTCGGGCGCGAAGCCGAAGTCGTACTCGCCGTGGAGATACCGGATCGGCACCGTGACGGGCGGCAGGTCGAGGGGCACGTCCGGATTGAGCAGGTCGGGGCGGTAGGCCGCGCGGTACCACTCGGCCATGGCCGTGAAGCGGCCCGGCTCCGACCAGGTGGCGACGTGCTCGGCGACGATCTCGGGGGCGATCTTCGACCCGGCGAACACCCAGCGGGCGAAGGGTTCGAACCCCTGGGCCGCCAGGAGCCGCTCGCCCGCCTCTCCGGCATGGAGGAGCCACACGTAGAAGGCGCGTCGCAGCTGGTCGGGGCCCTCGGCGGCCACCTGGCGCAGCCGCAGGGGATGCGGTGCGGCGACGACGACGCCCCGCTCGACGAGATCGGGGACGAAGGACCCCGCGTTCCACACGACGGCGCCACCGAAGTCGTGACCCACGACCGACGCCCGGCCCACGCCGACGTGGTCCATCACGGCGGCCAGGTCGCCGACCGCCCGCTCCATGCCGTAGGCGTCGGTGCCCTTCGGCATCCCGGACCACCCGAAGCCCCGCTGGTCGTAGGCAACGACGTGGAACCGCTGCACGAGATGGCCGATGACACCGCCCCAGCACCGCCACGAGTCGGGCCAGCCATGGATGAGCACGACCGTCGGGTTCGCCGGGTCGCCGGCGGTGGCGACGTGGAGACGGACGCCGGAGCTCTCGACGGTGGCGTGGTCGATCATGCCCCGGGAAGCTACCAGCGGGTCGCCCACCGGTAGCGTGGAGGCACTCGACCGGGAGGAACGATGCGCCGCCTCGTGACCGCTCTGCTGCTCCTGGGACTCGTGACCGCCGCCTGCGGCGACGACGATGCGGCCACGCCGACGACCCACGCCGACGACCCCACCACGACGACCGCCGTGGCCCCGACCTCCACCGCCGCACCGACGACCACCACGACCGCCGCCACCACGACGACGGCGGACGATCCGGGGACCACGGCGGCGACGGAGACCACCGTCGCTCCGACCGACCCCGAAGCCGTCCGGTTCGAGACGTCCGACGGCCTGTCGCTGGAAGGACGCGTCTACCCGGGGTCGAACGCCTGGGTGATCCTCGGGCACATGTTCCCCGCCGACATGGCCGACTGGTTCCCCCTCGCAGAGGAGCTCCAGCGCCACGACCTGACCGTCCTCGCGTACAACAACCGCGGCTACGGCGCGTCCGATCCCGGTGAACTGGACATCGCTCTCGACGCTCGCGCCGCGCTCGCCTTCGCGCGGGACCAGGGGGCCGAGATCGTCGTCTACGCCGGCGCTTCGATGAACGGCGCCGCCGCGCTCGATCTGGCGGCGGCCGAGGACCTCGCCGCCATCGTGACGTTGTCGGGGGTGCCCGCCTTCGCCGGCACCGACGGGCTCGGCGCAGCCGACGACGTCGACGAGCCCGGTCTGTTCGTCGCGGCCGAGGACGACCCCACGGCGGTGACCGCCGCCCGCGCCTTCGCCGAGACCACCCCGGGCGAGGACACCATCGTGATCTACGAGTCCGGCGGCCACGGAACGACCCTGCTCCGAACCCGGCCGGAGGTGTTCGAGGAGATCGTGGGGTTCGTCCGCAGCCACGTCTGATAGATCCACGCCCATCCCTACGCTCGACCGAGAGCGACCCGCGGAGGACCCATGGCCGAGACCTCGACGATGCTGCCCCTGGGCACGAAGGCACCCGACTTCTCGCTGCCCGACACGATCTCGGGACGGACGATCTCGCTGTCGGACTTCGAGGGCGTCGGCGCGCTGCTCGTCATGTTCATCTGCGAGCACTGCCCCTACGTGAAGCACATCCGGCAGGGACTCGTGGACCTGGGCGAGGACTACGACGACGAGGACATCGGCATCGTCGCGATCTCCTCGAACGACGTCGACCAGTACCCCGACGACGCGCCGGAGAAGATGGCCGAGGGTGCCCGGGCCGACGGCTTCGTCTTCCCCTACCTCTACGACGAGAGCCAGCAGGTCGCGAAGGCCTACACGGCGGCCTGCACCCCCGACTTCTTCCTCTTCGACGCCGACCGTGCGCTCGTCTACCGGGGCCGGTTCGACGAGAGCCGCCCGAACTCGGACACGCCGGTGACGGGCGCCGACCTTCGCGCCGCCATCGACGCCGTGCTGGCGGGAGACGATCCCGGCGATCCCCAGTACCCGTCGATGGGCTGCGGCATCAAGTGGAAGCCGGGGAACGAACCCTCCTAGGACCCCCGGCGCGGCCGGGTCGTAGACTCCGGCCCCGGTGCGAACCCGACGACGCCTCCTGACCCTGCTGGCGATCGCCGCCCTGACGGTGATCGCATCGCCGCTCGCCGCCGTGGCCCAGCCCGACGAGACGACGATGAACGGGCGTCTCCAGCAGATCGACGGGGACGAGCGGACCCCCGTCGAAGGCGTCCGGATCGAGGTCCGCCTCGATGGCGAGATCGTCGGCGACGCCGTGTCCGACGCCGGAGGGGAATGGACCGTCCCCCTGCCGGGCGGCGGGGTGTACGAGGTGGAACTCGACACGTCGACGCTCCCCGAGGGCGTCGCCCTCACCGACCCCGAGCGCCAGGTCCTGCCCGAGGTGACCGTGCGCGACGGTCAGAGCAAGTTCGTCAACTTCGGGCTCGGACCAGGACTCGTCGCCCGCTCCTCCACGCTCGACCGAGTCGGCGACCTCTTCGTCCTCGGGCTCAAGCTCGGTGCCATCATCGCCCTGTCGGCGATCGGCCTCTCGCTCATCTTCGGCGTCACCGGCCTCGTGAACTTCGCCCACGGCGACCTCGTGACGATGGGCGCCGCGGTCGCCTTCTGGTTCAACGCCGTCGACGGCGGCCCCGGCATGCAGATCCTCCTCGCATCGATCCCAGCGATCCTCATCGTCGCCGGATTCGGCGCGGCACAGGAGCAGTGGCTCTGGAAACCGCTGCGACGACGCAGCACCGGGGTCATCGCCCTCATCGTCGTGTCGATCGGCCTGTCCTTCGCCATCCGCTACATCATCCTCGTGATGCTGACCGGCCAGCCCCGCCCCTACCTCGACTACGTCGTGCAGGACGAGGTCTCGTTCATCGGCCTCGAGACGGTCCCCAAGAACATCTGGATCATCCTCGTGTCCGCCGTCGTACTCGCGGGCGTCGGCCTGTTCCTCCAGCGCACGAAACTCGGCACCGCGATGCGGGCGGTGTCCGACAACTCCGACCTCGCCGAGTCGTCGGGCATCGACGTCGACCGGGTGATCATGTTCACCTGGGTCACGGGCGCCGGACTGGCGGCGATGGGCGGCATCATGCTCGGCATCTCCGAGCAGGTGCAGTGGGACATGGGATTCAAGCTGCTGTTGCTCATCTTCTCGGCGGTCATCCTCGGCGGGCTGGGGACCGCCTTCGGGGCGATGATCGGAGGCTTCGCCATCGGGATCTCGGTCGAGATGAGCACACTCGTGGTGCCGAACGAACTGAAGACGGCCGTCGCCCTGGCGATCCTCGTGGTGATGCTCCTCGTGCGTCCCCAGGGGTTGCTGGGCAGGAAGGAGCGGGTGGGCTGATGGACCTCGGCAAGATGCTCATCGACGCCGGCCGGGCAGCCCTCGGCGTGCCCGCCGCCACCTACGCCCTGTCGGCGATAGGGCTCAACCTCCAGTTCGGCTACACCGGCCTCCTCAACTTCGGCCACGTGGCCTCGATGCTGGTGGGCGCCTACGGCGTGGCGATCACGGTCGACCTCGGAGGCTCGCTGTGGCTGGGGGTGCTCGTCGGCATCCTCCTGTCCCTCGTGCTCGCCCTCCTCCTCGGGGTCCCCACCCTCCGGCTGCGCGCCGACTACCTCGCCATCGTCACCATCGCCGCCGCAGAGATCCTCCGGCTCCTCGTCCGGTCCTCCTGGGCGAACCCGCTGACGAAGTCCGTGTTCGGGATCCAGAACTTCGCCGACTCCTTCTACGACCTCAACCCCTACCCCGACGGCGCGTTCGGGATCGGCAGTTTCCGCTTCACCGACGACCGGTTCTGGGTGATGACCGTCGCCTGGGGCCTCGTGCTGCTGTCGACCTTCCTCGTGTGGAGGCTCACGACCAGCCCCTGGGGGCGGGTGATCAAGGCCATCCGTGAGGACGAGGACGCCGCCCGATCCCTCGGCAAGAACGTGTTCGGCTACAAGCTCCAATCCCTCATGGTCGGCGGCGCCATCGGGGCACTCGCCGGCATGGTCCTCGCCATCGACCAGCAGAACGTCACACCGGACACGTATCAGCCGCTCCTGACCTTCTACGCCTTCACGATCGTGATCCTCGGCGGGGCGGGGACCCTGTGGGGGCCGATCATCGGATCGGTGATCTTCTGGTTCCTGTTCGAGTTCATGAACGCCTTCATGACCGGCGCCCTCGACCAGGGGTGGTTCGGCTCGGTACTGAACAGCGCCGACATCGGCCCGATCCGCTTCGCCCTGCTCGGCGCCGGGTTGATGGCGCTCATGATCTTCCGACCCCAGGGCATCTTCGGATCGCGCGAGGAGATGATCATCGATGCCGGCTGAGTCCCGCGACCTGTCGGCCGTCGCCGCCGAGCCCGGCTCCCCCAAGCCCGACCCGATCCTCGTGGTCGACGGGCTGCAACGCTCCTTCGGCGGCCTGAAGGCGGTCGACGTCGACCACCTCGAGATCCAGCGTGGCACGATCACCTCGATGATCGGCCCCAACGGGGCCGGCAAGACGACACTGTTCAACCTGCTGACCGGCTTCGACCGGCCTCAGGAGGGCCACTGGCATCTCAACGGCGGCGCCCTCGTGGGCATCCCCGCCTTCCGCGTGGCCCGCAAGGGGATGGTGCGCACCTTCCAGCTCACGAAGTCGCTCGCCCGCCTCACCGTGCTCGAGAACATGCTCGTCGCAGCACGCGATCAGGTGGGCGAGTCGTTCTGGGGGTCGCTCTTCGGGCGCTGGAAGGAGATCGAGGAGCGCAACCGGGAACGGGCGATGGACACGCTCGAACGCTTCGGGATGGCCCACATGGCCGGCGAGTACGCCGGCAGCCTCTCGGGCGGCCAGCGCAAGCTGCTCGAGATGGCGAGGGCCCTGCTCGTCGAACCGGAACTCGTGATGCTCGACGAGCCCACGGCCGGAGTGAACCCGGCCCTCACCCAGTCCCTCCTCGGCCACATCCAAGGTCTTCGCGACGACGGCCTCAGCGTCGTGTTCATCGAGCACGACATGGACGTCGTCCAGGAGATCTCCGACTGGGTGGTGTGCCTCGCCGAGGGCCGGGTCATCGCCGAAGGGCCCCCGGGCGCCGTCGCCCGGAACCCGAAGGTGATCGACGCCTACCTCGGCGGCCACCACGGGGAGATCGACGAATGACGCCGATCCTCACCGCCCGGGATCTCGTCGCCGGCTACCTGCCGGGCGTCGACATCCTCCGGGGCGTGTCGCTCACGCTCGGCGACGGCGAGCTGGTGGGGATCATCGGCCCCAACGGAGCGGGCAAGTCCACCCTCGTCAAAGCGCTCTTCGGCCTCGTCGAGGTCCGCGACGGAACGGTCGAGTTGGCGGGAGAGGACATCACCTCGGAGCCGGCCCACGCCCTGGTCGCCGCGGGCGTCGGCTACGTGCCCCAGCGCGCCAACGTCTTCCCCTCGCTGACGGTGGAGGAGAACCTCCGCATGGGGCTCTACCTGCGACCCAAGCAGTGGGACGAGCGGTTCGGATTCGTCAGCGACCTCTTTCCCCTCCTCGCCGAGCGTCGCGACCAGCGCGCCGGAAACCTCTCGGGGGGCGAGCGCCAGATGCTCGCCATGGGCCGGGCCCTCATGATGGATCCCCGCGTCCTCCTCCTCGACGAACCCTCGGCCGGCCTCTCTCCCGCCAACCAGGACATGGTCTTCGACCGGGTCCGCGACATCGCCGACACCGGCGTCTCGACGGTCATGGTCGAACAGAACGCCCGACGATGCCTCCTCATCTGCGACCGCGCCTACGTGCTCGATCAGGGCGGCAACGCCTACGAGGGCACCGGCGACGAGCTCCTCCACGACCCGAAGGTCATCGAGCTGTATCTCGGCACCCTCGGCCGCACCGCCTGACACCCGTCCACCCCGCCCCGCTCGGGGCGTTCCCTTCACATTCCCGGCCGGACTTCGCCGCCTCCTGCGGCGAACAGACGCCGGTCCGGCCTCGTCCGCAGCGAGGGGCCCCAACCCCACGGCGGCCGTGGCCATGCTGCCCGCTCCGCTCGGGGCGTTCCAGGCCACGCAGGCCGAGTCACTCCGGTCTGACGCGAGTGCTCGGTCCGTGGGGTGCTACTGCCCGCTCCGCTCGGGGCGTTCCAGGCCACGCAGGCCGAATCACTCCGGTCTGACGCGAGTGCTCGGTCCCTGGGGTGCTACCGCCCGCTCCGCTCGGGGCGCTCGGGGCCAC
>JAWVYO010000076.1:0-11376 GCA_033722675.1 Acidimicrobiia bacterium
CGTCGGCGAGCCCGGCGACCTCCCGAACCCGCTGCGCCACGATGCCAACTCCCGTCGACGGCTGCCGGCGAACGCTATCACGACAGTCCGTGGCCGCGCAACGGACAATCGGCTCCTCGATCCACAGGCCCCCGGAACGCGAAATCCCTGCTCGCAGGCGGAGGGGCGCAGGTTGTCCACAGGGTTGTCCCCAGGTGCGTCCCCAGGGGTGGGGAGAACCACGGTCGGTGACGGGTAGGGTCCGCTCCGTGTCCCGCGTCGACGCCCTCGCCGACCTCGAATCCCGTGTGACGTCGTGTCGCGCCTGTCCCCGGCTCGTCGAGTGGCGCGAACGCGTCGCCGAGGAGAAGCGGGCCGCCTATCGCGACGACGACTACTGGGGGCGGCCGGTCCCGGGCTTCGGCGACCCCCGGGCCCGGATCCTGGTCGTGGGCCTCGCCCCCGCCGCCCATGGCGCGAACCGCACCGGCCGCATGTTCACCGGCGACCGCTCCGGCGACTGGCTGTACCGGGCGATGCACCGCGCCGGCCTCGCGTCGCAGCCGGCGTCGGAGCACCGGGGCGACGGGCTCTCCCTCACCGGGGCCTTCGTGACGGCAGGGGTGCGATGCGCCCCGCCTGCGAACAAGCCCACGGCGGCCGAGCGGGACACGTGCCGTCCCTACCTGGAGGAGGAGCTGGATCTCCTCTCCGACGTCGCCGTGATCGTGCCGCTCGGAGGCTTCGCCTTCGACCTGGTGGTCCGGCTCCTCCGCGATCGCGGCGTCGACGTGCCGAGCCCCCGCCCGCGGTTCGGCCACGGCGCCGAGGTCGTCCTCGGCGATCGCGTCCTGGTCGCCTCCTATCACCCGAGCCAGCAGAACACGTTCACGGGGCGGCTGACCGAGGAGATGCTCGACGCGGTGTTCTCCCGTGCCCTGGCCCTGGCGGACCTTTGAGTAGGGACCCCGCCACCCGTACCATCGCTTCGCATGTCCTCGCTCGACCGCACCACCTTCGATCGTCTCGTCGCGGGCCGTCCCGAACGGGCCGCGGACGCCGCCCGCCGGGCGATGGACGCCTTCGAGAAGCTCCCGACGCCCGATCCGCGTGAGGAGGACTGGCGGTACGTCACGGTCGACACCGATCCCGACACGCTGACGCTCGCCGAGCCGGGCGCCCCGATGGGCGACGACCACCTCGTCGGCCTCCTCGGCGACGTCGCCGGCGGGGGCACGATCGTGGACGGGTCCGTCACCGAGTCCGGCTCCGACGGCGCCGCCCGGGTCCTGCGGGTGGCCGACCACTGGGACGACGACACCGTGGTCGACGTGCTCGAGCGGGGCGTGCCGGCCGACCTCGACCGGTTCGCGGCCGCCGCCCAGGCCTTCTCGGCCGACGGCCTGCTCGTGCACCTGCCGGCCGGGTCCCACGACGACCGGCCCTACGTCGTGGACGTCCACGCCACCGCCACCGACGCGGTCTCCTTTCCCCGAATCGCCGTCGTGGCGGGGGACGGATCCGAGGGCCGGGTGCTCATCCGGCTCCGTTCGCCCGAGGGCGCAGCCACCACCGTCATCCCGATCGTCGACGTGATCGCCGGCGCCAATGCCCGGCCGACGGTCACCACGCTCCAGACCCTCGATCCCGCGACGAGGTCGATCACCCTCCAGCGCATGATCGCCGGACGCGACACGGGTCTCGTCTTCGAGGAGGCCGGCTTCGGGGCGTCGAACGCCCGCCTCCACCTCACGGTCGACCTGGCCGGCCGCGGCGCCGACGCCAAGATCCTGGGCGTCTACTTCGGCGATCACGATCAGACGCTCGACTACCGCTACTTCATGAACCACATCGCTCCGAACACCACGTCGGAGATGACGCTGAAGGGTGCCGTGGGCGACGCCGCCAAGGCCGTCTTCACCGGGCTCATCCGCATCGAGCCCGACGGCCAGCGGACGAACGCCCACCAGAACAACCGCAACCTCGTCCTCACCGACGGCGCCGAGGCCCATTCGGTGCCGAACCTGGAGATCCTCGCCAACGACGTGCGCTGCGGCCACGGATCGGCGGTGGGCCCGCTCGACCAGGAGCAGCGGTACTACCTGATGAGCCGCGGCCTCGACCGCGTCGCCGCCGACCGGCTCCAGGTCATCGGATTCTTCGAGGACGTGCTGGGCCGGTTCAGCCACGACGTGCTGGACCCCGCACTCCGGAAGATCGTCACGAGCACCTACGCCGGGATCGTGGAGCGGGACGCATGAGCGATCCCGTGCGTATCGCCACCCTCGACGAGCTGCCCGACGGCCGGGGCGTCCGTGTCGACCTGGAGGGCTCCCGCATCGCCGTGTTCCGTCTCGGCGACGACGTCTACGCCGTCGGTGACCGGTGCACCCATGCCGAGGCGTCCCTCGCCGAGGGCGAGGTCTTCGACACGGCGGTGGAGTGCCCCCGTCACGGCGCCGAGTTCGACCTGACCACCGGCACCGGGACCCTGCCCGCCACCCGGCCCGTCCGCGTGTACGACACGTCGGTCGTCGACGGCGACGTCTACCTCACGCTCGAAGGAGATCCGGCATGACCGCCGCACTGGCCGTTCGCGACCTGGACGCCCGGCTCGGCGACCTCCACATCCTCAAGGGTGTCGACCTCGAGGTGCCTTACGGCGAGGTCCACGCGCTCATGGGGCCGAACGGGTCGGGCAAGTCGACGCTCTGCCACGCCATCATGGGCAAGCCCGGGTACGAGGCCGACGGCACCGCCCTCGTGGGTGACGCCGACGTCATCGGGCTCCCCGTCCACGAGCGGGCGAGGCTTGGGCTCTTCGAGGGGTTCCAGTACCCCGTCGAGATCCCCGGTGTGACCCTCCGCGAGCTGCTCGGCGAGATCGCCGACGCCACCGGTGAGCCCGACGCCCTCCGCGAACGTCTCGCCGAGGCGGTCGACCGTCTCGGCATGGAGCGATTCCTGGAGCGCCCGGTGAACGAGGGCCTGTCGGGCGGCGAGAAGAAGCGATCGGAGATGCTCCAGCTGCTGGCGCTCGCGCCCCGGGTCGCGATCCTCGACGAGATCGACTCGGGCCTGGACATCGACGCGGTGCGGGAGGTCGCCGCCGGGGTGGAGGCGTTGCGCAGCCCCGACCGCGGTGTCCTCGTCATCACCCACTACAGCCGGATCCTCCGCTACATGGACGTGGACCGGGTCCACATCATGATGGGCGGCCGCATCGTGAAGAGCGGCGGTCCCGAACTCGCCGAGGAACTCGAGGCGAAGGGCTACGACACCCTCCGCAAGGAACTCGGTCTGTCGGCCGAGGTGCTGGCAGAGGAGACCTCGAGCACCCCCGACCCGCTGGCGGGTCTCTAGCCTCCGTCGGGCCGGCCGAGGAGGCGACCTGGACGCCCGAATCCGATCGCGGCGCGACGCCTGGTTTCGCATCGCGGCCCTCTCGCTCCTGGATCTGCTGTTCCTCGTCGCAGGCCTCGTGGCCCTGCGCGGTTCCTTCGAGGTGTTCGCCGTGGTGGCCGTCGCCGGCTTCGCCGTCGCGATCCTCCTCAACGTGGTCCTCGTGATCCGGATGCGGACGACCCAGGCCACGTGGGCCCCGGGGACCGGGGCGGGTGTGCTGCGAGCGGCGCTGCAGTACGTCGGGATCGAGGGCCATGCCTGGGTGGGACTCTGGGAGGCGGTCGGAGCGGTGGCGATCGTCCTCAACCTCGTGGCGCTCCTGCGCGCCTGATCTCGTGGCAGGATGCGGCCGGTGAAGTTGCACGTGCACCGGTGGGGCGACGGTGGTCGCCGGATCCTCCTGCTCCACGGGATCTCGTCCGCGGGATCGGGCTGGTGGCGGGTGGGCGCCGATCTCGCCGAGCGGGGATGGACGGTGGTCGCCCCCGACCTCCGCGGCCACGGTGAGAGCCCGATGGCGGACTCGTACGGCTTCGGCGACCACGCCGGTGACGTGCTCGGCCTGGACGACGGCTGGGACGCCGTGCTCGGCCACTCGATGGGCGGGGCGATCGCCGTGGTCGCCGCAGACCGCGATCCCGGGTGGACCAGGAGGCTCGTCCTGCAGGATCCTGCGCTGGTGGTGGGTGTCGACCTCGATGAACAGTTGGAGTGGCTCCTCGCCGACTTCGACGGACCGATGACGGCGGCATGGGTGCGCGAGCAGCTTCCCGGGTATCACCCCGAGGACGCCCGCCTGAAGGCCCTCGCCCTGCGCCAGACCACGCCCGAGATCGTCGAACGGACGACGCGAGACCTGCAGCCATGGAACGTGCTGGAGGAGGCCTCCCGCCTGCCGATCGACACGGTCGTACTGGCTTCCGACCCTGGGCACGGCGGGATCGTCCCGATCACCATCGGGGAGTGGCTGGCGTCGGAGAACCCGAACGTCCGCTTCCGTGTGCTCGCGGGAGCAGGACACTCCGTCCACCGCGAGACGACGAACTACGACCGATACTTCGAGGCGCTCCTGCAGGCGCTCGACGACAAGGAGGACCGATGAGGACCGAACGAGACTCGATGGGTGAGGTGCGCGTTCCCGACGACGCCTATTACGGGGCCTCGACACAGCGGGCGGTGGACAACTTCCCGATCTCGGACCTCCGGTTCGGACGCCGGCTCGTCTGGGCGCTCGGCCTGATCAAGGGCGCGGCGGCGCACGTCAACGAGGAGATGGGCATCGTCGACGCCGAGAAGGCCGACGCGATCGCGCGAGCCGCCGAGGAGGTGATCGAGGGTGTCCACGACGGGCAGTTCGTCGTCGACATCTTCCAGACCGGGTCGGGGACCTCGTCGAACATGAACGCCAACGAGGTCGTCGCCAACCGTGCCACCGAGCTGCTGGGCGGGGAGCGGGGCTCCAAGCTCGTGCACCCGAACGACCACGTCAACGCAGGCCAGTCCTCGAACGACGTGATCCCCACCGCGATCCACGTCGCCGCGGTGGCGACGCTTCGGGAGGACACGATCCCCGCCCTCGTCCGTCTCGCCGAGGCGCTGGAGGCCAAGGCCGAGGAGTTCGACCCGGTCGTGAAGTCGGGCCGGACCCACCTGATGGACGCCACGCCGGTGCGGCTCGGCCAGGAGTTCGGCGGCTACGCCGCCCAGGTACGCAAGGGCGTCGAACGGCTCGAGGCGTCGCTGCCCGGGCTGGAGGAGCTGGCCCTGGGCGGCACGGCCGTGGGCACGGGCATCAACGCGCCGGAGGGGTTCGCGGCGGCCGTCATCGCCCGCATCGCCGAGCGCACCGGCTACCCGTTCCGGGAGGCCGACGACCACTTCGAGGCACAGGGCGCCAAGGACGCCGCCGTGTTCGCCTCGGGGGCGCTGAAGACGGTGGCGACGTCGCTGTTCAAGATCGCCAACGACATCCGATGGCTGGGTTCCGGTCCCCGGACGGCGATCGGCGAGATCGGCCTGCCCGCGACACAGCCCGGGTCGTCGATCATGCCCGGAAAGGTGAACCCGGTGATGGCCGAGGCCGTCATGCAGGTGGTCGCCCAGGTGATCGGCAACGACGCCGCCGTGGCCTGGTCGGGCGCCAACGGCAACTTCGAGCTCAACGTGATGATGCCGGTGCTGGCCCACAACCTCATCGAGTCGGCGGAGCTGGTCGCCACCGTGTCCGACGCCTTCCGGGAGAAGTGCGTCGAGGGCATCGAGGCGAACGAGGAGCGGGCCGCCGACCTCCTGTCGCGCAACATCATCATCATCACCGCCCTCGCCCCGATCATCGGATACGACGAGGCGGCGAAGGTCGCGAAGGAGGCCTTCGCCTCGAATCGGGGTGTCCGCGAGGTGGCCCTCGAGATGGAGGTCCTCCCCGAGGACGAGCTCGACCGGGCGCTCGACCTGTACCCGATGACCGAGGGCGGCGTCGCCGGCTGAGCTCCGGCGGGTCGTCGGCGACGCGTCGGTGCTCCGGCGACTGTTGGTTTGCCCGGCGCCACGACGGGTATGCGTGCATCGACAGCCGACGTGAGGAGGCAGACCAGGAGGCCCTCATGGACACCCGTGACCGCGGACCGGAACCGTACGTGACGGACGTCGAGACCATCACGTTGAAGAACCACAACTACCGGACGACGAAGTGGACCGGCTCGTTCCTCCAGATGACCGTGATGAGCATCCCGGTGGGTGGTGAGGTCGGATTGGAGGTCCATCCCGAGACCGACCAGTTCCTGAGAATCGAACAGGGTCGCGCACGGGTCCTCATGGGCCCGGCGGAGGACGACCTCGGCTTCGATGAGCCCGCACGGGAGGACGACGCCATCCTGGTGCCCGCAGGAACCTGGCACAACGTCGTGAATGCCGGCGACGAGGACCTCAAGCTGTACTCGTTGTACGCGCCCCCGCACCATCCGCACTCCACCGTCCAGGAGACCTACGAGATCGCCATGCGCGACGAGGGCGACTGACCGCATCGGGGCCCGGCGACGGCGACGAGCGTGCCGGAGTGACACGCCGATGACCGAGGGCGGGGTCGCGAGCCGACGGCGCCCCCCTCGCGGGGTCCCACCACTAGCCTCGGGCCGGGGAGGGGCACATGGGTCCGTTGGTCATCGGTGTCGCGGCGGCCGTCGTGGTGCTGGCGTGGGCGGTTCGCCGGCGCCGGTGGACGGGCTTCGAGGGCAAGACGCTGTGGGACTGGATGTCGCTGCTCGCCGTCCCGGTGCTCCTGGCCGCGGGTGCCGGGCTCATCAACCTCGGGCAGAACCGGCTGGCGGACGCCCGTGCCGAGGAGTCCGCGGTCCAGGCGTACTTCGGCCGGATCAGCGTCCTCGTGCTGTCCGACGGGGACACGACGGCGACCGACGCCATCGGGAGCGCCCAGACGGCCGCCGTCCTCCGGACCGTCTCCGGCGAGCGGGCCGGCCGGATCCTCCTGTTCCTCGACGAGATGGACCTGCTGGCCCGCTACGACGTGAGCTACGAGGGGCTCGATCTCCGCAGCGCGGAGCTGAAGGACGTCGACCTCGCCGGCGCCGAGTTCGAGGACGCCGACCTCGCCGGCGCCGACCTCGAGGGCGCGAACCTCGCCGGTGCCGACTTCGAGGGGGCCAATCTCTCCGGAGCCGACCTCAAGGACGCCGTCCTCTCGGGGGCGAGTTTCGAGGACGCCGAGCTCGGGCGGGCACTCCTGGACCACGCAGACCTCCGTGGTGCCGATCTCCGCGAGGTGCGCGGCCTGTCCGCCGCGAGGCTGGCCGAGGCGTGCTTCGACGCCACGACGCTCCTGCCCGACGGGCTCGGGGACGTCGGGGCCGATCCGGACGCGTGCACGGGGAGCGCCGAGGACTGACCCGGCCTATCCGTCTCGGAGCCGGCGGATCCCGTCGATGATGAGGTCGAGGCCGAAGCGGAACTCGATCGCGTAGTCCCAGCCGTTCTCCATGGCGTGCCTCGTCGCCTCCGTGAGGTGCGGGAACGCCTCGGCCATCTGCTCCAGCAGGTCGGTCCCCACCTCGTCGAGGGAGTCGGCGTCGTCGAAGGGGAGGGCGAGCTCCTGGAGGATGAAGCCGAAGATGTAGGCGTCCACGATCGAGAAGGCGCGGACGGCGGCCTCGATGTCGAAGCCGGCTTCGAGCATGCTGCCGAGCACCGCGTCGTAGTAGGCGAGCCGGTTCGGGCTCGAGTTCGCCGAGCGCTGTTCGAGGAGCCCCATCGCCCAGGGGTGGCGACGGAACACGTCACGGGCCGAGGCGGCCCGTCTGAGGATCGCCTCGTCCCAGTCGTCGCCCGGGCGGGGGAGGTCCATCTCCTCGATCACGTGCTCGACGAGGCCGTCGAGGAGGGCGTCCTTGTTCGTCACGTGGTTGTAGAGGGACATCGCTTCCACCCCCAGTTCGCCGCCGAGGCGGCGCATGCTGAGGGCTGCGATCCCGTCGGCGTCCGCGACGGCGATCGCGGCGGTGAGGATCCGCTCTCGGCTGAGCGGTGCGCGATCGTCGGCCGACATGTGTGCTCCCCGTCTTGACACTACTTACAGCGTAAGTATAGGATGCCGATCACGCAAGACTTACAGCGTAAGTACCCGCCAGAGAGGACCGACATGCACGCCGTGGCACACACCGAGTTCAGCACCCCCGATCGCGCCCTCCGGCTCGTCGACATCGAGATCCCGCCACCGGGTGCCGGCGAGGTGCGCATCGCCGTTCGGGCCGCAGCGGTCGGCAAGGGGGATTGGCTCGTCGCCACGGGGGTCCCCTACCTCGCCCGCCCGATGTACGGGATCCGGCGTCCCAAGGAGCCGGTCGCGGGCCTCGAGTTCGCCGGTGTCGTCGACGTCGTCGGTGAGGGCGTACACGACGTGGAACCGGGAACCGAGGTCTTCGGGTGGGGGAGCGGCGCCTTCGCTGAGTTCGTCGTCGTACCGGCCGACCAGGTCGCCCCGAAGCCCGAGGGCGTCGGGTTCGACGAGGCGGCGGCCGTGCCGGTCTCGGGCTTCACCGCCCTCCAGGCGCTGCGTGACGTGGCGGGCCTCCAGCAGGGCCAGCGCGTCCTCGTCATCGGAGCCTCCGGTGGCGTCGGTTCCTTCGCCATCCAGATCGCCAACGGCCTCGGCGCCGAGGTGACCGGTGTGGCGAGCACCCCCAACGTTGGCTTCGTTCGGTCGCTCGGAGCCGACCACGTGGTCGACTACACGGTCGAGGAGGTGACCGAGGGCGACCGGCGCTTCGACGTGATCGTCGACATCGCCGGCAATCGGTCGATCCGGTCGCTGCGGCGGATCCTGGAGCCCGGCGGCACCCTGGTGATCGTCGGGGGCTCCGGCGGCCGCTGGACCATGGGCTATGGCCGCACGATCCGGGCGGTCGTCACCTCGCCCTTCGTGCGTCAGCGTCTTCGCACGCTCATCTCGAAGCCCAATGCCGAGGACCTCGGCGTCCTTGCCGGACTCATGTCGTCGGGATCGGTCGCTGCGGCCGTCGGGCAGCGCTTCGCCCTCGTCGACGCTCCCGCCGCCGTCGATCTCGTCGGTACCGGGCGCAGTCGCGGCAAGACCGTCGTCACCGTCTGAATCGCGATCCGTCCGAGAGGAGCACTCCCATGACCACCGCAACGAACCCCGCCCGGTTGGCCCGATCGATCGGCGTCCTCTATCTGATCCTGTTCGTGCTCGGGCCGATGGCCTTCCTCGTGGGGAAGTCGGGGCTGTTCGACAGCACCGACGCGTCGGCGACGTTCTCGTACGTCGTCGACAGCGAGTCGACCGTCCGCATCGGAATGACGGCCGAAGCCCTCGTCGTCGTCATCGAGGTCGTCGCCTCGGCGATGCTGTACGTCCTGTTCCGGGCGGTGAGCCGGCATCTGTCCATGGCAGCCATGCTCGCCCGCTTCGGGCAGGCGGTCGTCCAGGCGATCAACCTCCTCTGGGGGGCCCTCGCCCTCGGCCTGGTGGGCGGCGCCGGCTATCTGGCGGCGTTCGACCAGGGGCAGCTCGACGCCCTCACGCAGCTGTTCATGGACACGAACGGATTCATGATCCACGTCTGGGGCATCCTCTTCGGCCTCCACCTCGCGTTGCTCGCCTGGCTGGTCCACCGTTCGGGCTTCCTGCCGCCCCGGATCGGGTGGCTGCTGGGCGCCGCGTCGGTGGGCTACCTCGCCGAGGGCTTCGGGGCGATCCTCGCTCCGGGGTCCGCCGACGTCCTGGCGACCCTCGTGCTGATCCTGGCGATCCCCGGCGAGCTCGTCTTCGCCGTCTGGCTCCTCGTCAAAGGGGTGGACGAGGCGGCGTGGCGGGAGGGAGCAGCGGTCGCCGTCTGATCGACCGCCTCGGTGCGTGGGCCGGCAACGGGGGGTTCGGCAGCACTCCGATTCGTATTCCTCACAAAGAATATGTAGGGTGGTGGACGTGGCCGATGCAACGTTCGTGCTCGACGCCCTCGGCGAGGCCTCCCGGCGTCATCTCCTGGAGCTCTTGCATGAGCGCGGCGAGTCGACCGTGTCGGAGCTCGTCGGCGCCTCGGAGATGCGACAACCGCAGGTCTCGAAGCACCTGAAGGTCCTCCGTGAGGCGTCCCTCGTCGCCGTCCGACCCGAGGGTCGGCATCGTTACTACCGACTCGACGGCCGCGGGCTGGAGACCGCACACGCCTGGTTCTCGTCGTTCGAGGACGTGTGGCGATCCCGCTTCGACGCCCTCGACGAGCTCGTGTCGACCAACCATGAGGAGCACCAGCCATGACCGTCCATCCCGATGACCTGTCGACGCTGGGCGCCCGGAGGGGGTCACTGTCGTTCGACCTGAGCGAGGACGGATCGTCCTATCGGTGCGTCCGCATCTTCGGCGCGGAGCCCGACCGCGTCTTCCGCGCCTTCACGGAACCCGAGGACGTCCGGGCGTGGTTCCCGGCGGGAGCACCACCCGGCTCCGAGATGACCGTGTGTGAGTCGGACCCGGTGGTCGGCGGCCGATACCACTACGTGATGCTGATCCCCGAGCACGGGGAGATGGCCTGGCACGGCAGGTACACCCGCGTGGACCGGCCGGTCCGTATCGACGCCGAGGAGTGGTTCGTGATGGGAGATGGCGATCCCGTCGGTCCGCCGGCCTCGCAGACACTCACCTTCGAGCCGATGCCCACCGGCCTCACCGTCATGACGATGCGGGTCGACATGCCCGAGGCCGTGGATCCCGACACGTTCATGGAACAGTCGGCGGCCGGACTGGACGCGTCACTCGCTGCGATGGACGAACTCGTCTCCGACTGAGGGCACCGCCGTCGATCGGCCGGTTCGGCGTTCGGCGACGCCCTCCCCGACGAAGAACTCGCCGGCGACGGAGGTTCACTCGGCGGTGAAGGCGAGGGAGGCGAGGCCGACGAGCAGCGGAACCTGGGCCACGCGGATGAGGATTCCCCAGATCTCGAAACGCGGGTCTCGCCGCGAAGCGAGGCTGAAGTACATCACGATGATGAGGGCGAGGCCGCCCGCCCCCACGATCCAGATCCACCGCTCGTCCCAGAGCACGCCGACGACCGCGCCGACGGCGAACACCACCGTGGCTGCGATGCCGAACGCCCGCTGCTCTTCGGGGGTGATTCGGCCGAGCGAGACGACGTTCGTGCCGATGAGGGCGTACAAGAGTGCGGTCACGCCGGCCAGGCCGACGACCGTCCATCTGATGAGTTCTCGCGCATCCATGATTCGAGATTCGGGTCCCCGTGGTGAGCGCGCCAGGGCACGACGGCCCGATCGCGGAGCAGATCGAGGATCGTGGCGATGCGTCCCTCCTCAGGCGGCGGAGTGGGGTGGGGGTGCTCGGCGGCGGAGTCGGCCGGCCTGGTGGTCGCGGCGGGTCTTGGCGGGGTGGCAGGTGTCTTCGCAGCGGAGGCGGCTGTTGGACAGCGAGGTGGGTCCGCCGGCGGCGTGGGGAATGTCGTGGTC
>JAWVYO010000077.1:0-11324 GCA_033722675.1 Acidimicrobiia bacterium
CCGTTTTGGTCGGGCCCCCCCCCCGCGGCGGCCCGGCCCCCTTGGCCTTCTCCGGGGTGGTATTCGCATCTGTGGCCGTTTTCGGGGTTGGAAAGGCGACGGGCCGGCCCGGGTCCTGGGCGCCCCGTCGATCGAGGTCCGGGTGGCTCAGACCGTGGGGGGAACCGTCGGCTCGGCGTCCGGCAGGAACGCACCGACGGCGGCGACGATGCCGCCGAGCAGCACGAGCCAGAGCCCGATGCCGATCGACACGTCCACTCCGCCGCCGAGATCCCCGGCGACCGAGTTGACGTCGGCGATGTTGATGACGGCGATAAGGACGATCAGGGCCGCACCGATGACGATCGAGATCATGCGCGCCCGCCCCGGCCGTCCGCTGAGGAAGATGGCCACGGCGCCCGTGGCCAGGGCCAGGATGAGGGTCAGCAGACCGTCACCGCCCTCACCCGTGCCCGAGACACTCACCGAGACCCCGGCGGCCGACACCGAGGCCCAGGTCAGGAACGAACCCAGCACGGTGATCAGCGCACCGACCAGTACGACGATGGTCGAACGGCTTCCCGTGATCTTTTCCATGGCGACTCCCCTTCGGTCGAACGATGCCCCGAGGGTAACCGAATCGCCGGCCGCCTTCGCGGACCGCCTGCGTCATCTCAGAAGTGGACGGTGCACCAGGGCTCGACGTGCCAGCCGAACATGCGGTCCGCCAGCACGGCCGCGTCGGGGTCGCCGTCGATCCGGCCGAGCCACCGGCCCTGCGCGAGGCGGCTGGATCCGAGGTAGGCGGACCCGAGGTCGGCGACCGGCACGACGAGGTCCGGATCGTCGTCGGTGGCGGTGCAGCGCGCCCCGTCCGGTCCGCCCTCCAGCCGGTACGTCCCGTCGGCCCAGGGGCCGAAGTCGTCCGCGACGCGCAGCACGATGGAGCCCTCCACGCCGTACCGACGCGCCTCCAGGGCCGCCGGCACGTCGACGATGCGCAGCCAGATCTTGTCGGAGAGCCGCCGGGTGGCGCGACGGCGGTCGACGAGCAGGTCGAGGAGCGGTTCGTCGACCCGGCGGGTGGCGACCGAGATCTTCTCCACGAGGTCGATCCCGATGACGAACCGGTAGAGCGCGGCATAGGCCTCGCCGTCGACCGCCTGGGCATCGCCGACGCTCAGTTCGTGCGCCGGGAGCCCGTCACGCCAGGTCGCCTTCTGCCGGTACGCGGCGTAGCCGAGCGCCCGGCCATCCCGTTCGTAGACGGCCCAGCGGCGCTCCGACCGTCCGTTGCGCCAGTGCTCGGGATCGGCGAAGTAGATCGTCCAGTCGGCCTCGGTGCGCCGGAAGGTCCCCGGAATCCCCTCGGTGGCGGCGTCGTAGATCCCCGGCACGACGCCCCTCGCCTCGTCGACGTCGACGAGACGGACCCGCCCCTCTGCCGGCCCGTCGGTGCGCAGCGTCACACGGTGGCGCTCGAGTTCGATGTCGGCTCCCTCGATGGCGAGTCCGTAGCCGAACCGTCCGTAGATGGCGCTCTCCGACGCCCAGAGCGTCGCGAAGGGCTCGCCGCGCTCGGCGACGTGGTCGAGCTGCCGTTCCATGAGCCGCGTGAGGATCATCCGACGGCGGTGCGTGGGGAGGACGGTCACCCCCGTGACGCCGGCCTGCGTGACGAAGGACCCGCCCGGCACCGCCGTCTCGTAGGTCCAGATCCCGGCGGTACCGACCATGTGGCCGTCCTCGACGGCCACGTGCGACCGCTCCACCTCGACACGAGGGGCGAACAGGTCGAGGTCCTCGTCCTTGGCGTCCTCGCCGAAGACGCCGACCATCGTCGTCAGCCACTCCCGGACCTCGGCCGACTCCAGGCCCCTGATCTCCGCCGCCATCTCCGCCTCCTCACGAGGAGGCTACCGGGGTGGGGACGACGGGGTTCCCCGGCGACCCCGGGTCGCGTACGGTGCCGCCGTGAGGGGGGTCACGAGAGCAGGTCTCGCCGTCGCCGCCGTCGCGGCGGCCTTCGGGCCCGCGCCGCGCGCGGACGCCGCCCCCGCCTGCGTCACCACCCCGATCGGCATCGAATGCACGGCCTCGGGCGGCACGACGGAGACGATCGTCCGACCCGGGGGACCGGGCCCCACCCTGCCCCCGGTCCGGTACCTCGTGGTGGCGGTCGACGCCCGGGTCGGCACCTGCTGGTACTGGTCACGCTCGGGGCCCGGCCTGGACTCGTGGCGCCCGGGTGACGAGCACGCCATCATCATGACGAGGACGCTGGAGCCGGCGTGTCCGCCGGTGCGCCGCACGCCGGTCGTCGACGAGACGTTCGTCTCGCGACGGGCGTGGGAGGTCTTCCGGTCGTTCCCGCTGCCCCCGCCCGACCCCCGCGTCGTCCCGTGGCCGTCGGGGTTCGCGAACCATCCGTCGACACTCGTCGTGTCGACGGGCCCCCGTTTCTCCCACGACGAGACCCTGCCCGACGGGTCGGGTCTCGCCGTCCGGGCGCACGTCGGCGCCGTGATCGTCCACTGGGGCGACGACAGCCCCGCGCTCGTCCACGATCCCGCCGCCGCGTCGTCGGGGATCCGGCACGCCTACGGGATGAAGACCTGCTCGCAGGCGTACCGGGAGGAGCACCCCGCCGGTGCGCTCTGCCACCCCCGCCTCGATCGATACGACATCGAGGTCACGGCCGTGTGGGAGGCGCGGTACCGGCGTGACGGGCCCTGGCTGCGGCTGGGCGAGATCTCCCGAAACGGCGTCGTCCCCTACGACGTCGACGAGGTCGTAGGCGTGCCGGGTCGCTAGAGGGGGATCGTCATCCCTTCGTGGGCGCCGGCGGTCATGGGGAAGATCCTCCGGGCCGACTGCACGATCTCGTCGACCGCCTCGTCCGAGCGGTTCGGGTCGTGGCTCGTGA
Organism: Acidimicrobiia bacterium; assembly: GCA_033722675.1. GTDB lineage: Bacteria > Actinomycetota > Acidimicrobiia > Spongiisociales > UBA11373 > DATHYU01. Next base: position 2,906 of record JAWVYO010000077.1, read on the forward strand.
GCACGAGTCGCTTCACCCCGGCGCCGACGGCGGCCTCGGCCGCCGTCTCCCACGTGGAGTGCCCGTAGCCGCGCCGATCCCGGTACTCGTCGGGGGTGTACTGGGCGTCGTGGACGAGCACCGCCGCACCGCGGGACGCCTCGGCGAGCCGCCGATCGATCCGGCGCTCCCCCGCCTCGTGGTCGGTGGCGATCACGATCGACCGCCGGGCACCGTCGATCCGATACCCCGTCGAGCCCTGGGGATGGTGCAGGTCGATCGGGGTGAGGGTGAGGGGACCCACGGCGAACGGACCGTCGACGTCGCGGAACAGCGTCGTCGCCGGAGCGTCGTGGATGGTGATCGGCCACCACGGCGGCCGATAGGCGCCGTGGAGGAGATCGGTCATCCGGAGCCCCTCGCGAGGTGCCCCGTGGAAGGTGAGCCGGTGACGTCCGTCGTACAGGGCACCGAACAGGGGCAGGCCGATGACGTGGTCGAGGTGGACGTGGGAGAACACGATGTCGAACTCGTGGGGCTCATCGAGGTCGAGGGTCCGCTCGAGGCTGCGCAACCCCGTGCCGGCGTCGACGACGAGGAGATGACGCGGCGCCACCTCGACCGAGTAGCAGGTCGTGTTGCCGCCGTACCGCTGGAAGCGCTTGCCGCTCACGGCCATCGAGCCGCGCGCCCCCCACACCGTCAGCGCCCGATCGGTCACGATCGTTCCCCCGGCCGGCGCCGGCCGCTCAGCCGAGCTTGGCGTCGGTGTCGGCGAGGCGGCGCGCCAACTCGCCCATCATCTTGACCCCGATCTCGGGGTGCTGGGTCAGGAGCGCCTTGAGGTCCCAGGCGGTGACGGCGAGGGCGGTGGCGTCCGAGGTGGCGACGACGCTCGCGGTCCGCGGCTGGTCCTCGAGGAGCAGCGCCATCTCCCCGAAGTAGTCGCCCGGCTCGTACGTGGCCAGGTGCGTCGAGCCCTTGTAGACCTCGGCCGTGCCGGACAGGAGGAGGAAGAAGGCGCGTCCGCCCTCCCGTCCCTCGCGGATGATCGGGTCCCCCTCGGAGAACGACCGCTCCTTGGCGGTGGCGAGGATCGACGCGATCTCGTCGTCGTTGCACGACGAGAACAGCGGGGTCCGCTTGAGAAACTCGGCCTTGTCCATGGTGCTCCTGCCTCGAACCGGGAGCGGAGGATATCGGGCCGGCGCCGTCGGTGCTCGCGGACGCGCGAGACGGGAGCGGTACCCCGGGGACCGGACGCTCACAGGAGGGGGCGCTGTGGGACTCGATCGCTCCGACGGGTTTCCCGCTCCCGTCTCGTTCGTCCCTCACGGTCGCAGCGGTCCCGTCGACCAAACAGGGCCGAAAGTCGGTGCCGGGTGCGAATTCGGCGACGCTCCCCTCACGGGAGGGGACCTTCCGAGGGATGGGGCTCGTCGCCCACGGCCTGCTGGAGCCGACGGAGTTCGCGCCGCAGGTCGTCCCGGACGGCGGCGTAGGTCGGATCGTCGATCACGTTGTGGATCTCGAAGGGATCCTCCACGAGGTCGTAGAGCTCCCACTCGGGGGGATCGGCCGGAGGTCGGGCACCGGGCTGCTCCATCGGATCGTTGTAGAAGTAGATCAGCTTGTGGCGATGGGTGCGCACCCCGTAGTGGGCCGGGACGAGGTGGGCGTCGTCGCGGTGCATCCAGTACCGGTAGTACATCGAGGTCCGCCAGTCGTCGGGCACCGCCCCCCGGAGCACCGATCGGATCGACACCCCCTGCATCGCGGCGGGGACGTCGAGGCCGGCCAGGTCGACGAACGTCGGTGCGAAGTCGACGTTGAGGACCATCGCGTCGGTGGCCGTCCCCGGGACCACCTCCCGTGGGTACCGCACCAGCAGGGGCATCGCCAGCGACTCCTCGTAGATGAACCGCTTGTCGAACCAGCCGTGGTCGCCCAGGAAGAATCCCTGGTCGGACGTGTACACCACGACCGTGTCGTCGGCGAGTCCGTCGCGATCGAGTCGGTCGAGCAGGCGGCCGACGTTGTCGTCGATCGAGGCCACCACCCGGAGATAGTCCTTGATGTAGCGCTGGTACCGCCACCGGATCTCGTCGTCGGCGGACAGCCCCTCGGGCACCGGCTGCTTCAGGTCCTCGGCGGTGAGGTCCATCATCTGCATCCTCACGGCCGCGGCCGCCGCCGACCGGGTGGCGTGGTCGTCCCAGAAGGTATGGGGCTCGGGGATCTCCTCGTCCTCGTAGAGATCGGCGTGGGCGGCGTCGGGCTCCCACGGTCGGTGCGGCGCCTTGTGGTGGACCATGAGTGCGAACGGGCGGTCGGGATCACGCCGGTCGAGCCATTCCAGGGCCATGTCGGTGATGACGTCGGTCGCGTACCCGTCGACGCGGACCTCGCCGGCGGCCGTCAGGAAGACCGGATCGTGGTACTCGCCCTGATCGGGGAGCACCGCCCACTCGTCGAACATGACCGGGTCGTGGCCACGCCCGTGTCCGAGATGCCACTTGCCGAAGATCGCCGTCTGGTAGCCGGCCTCGCCCAGGGCCGAGACGTACGTGGGCAGGGAAGCGTCGATGGGCGTGTCGAGGGTGGTGACCCCGTTGACGTGGTTGTACGTCCCCGTCAGCACGGCGGCCCGGCTCGGGGTGCAGATCGAGTTCGTGCAGAAGCACGCGTCGAACCGCATGCCCTCGCGGGCGATGCGATCGATGTTCGGTGTCCGGTTGATCCGCGAGCCGTACGCGGAGATCGCGTGGGAGGCGTGGTCGTCGGACATGACGAACAGGAGGTTCGGCGCCATCGCCGCGACCCTACCGGGGGTACGATCCGCGTCGTGTTCGACCGAGACGATCCCCGACACGCCCGGGCACTCCGCCGGCTGGCCGGTGCCCCCATCGGCTGGATGACGACCGTCCGACCCGAGGGCCGGCCACAGCCCTCGCCCGTGTGGTTCCTGTGGGAGGGCGACGAGATCCTCGTCTACAGCAAGGCCGGGACCGCCCGAACGGCCAACCTCGAGGACAACGATCGGGTCGCCTTCAACCTCGACGGCGACGGCCTGGGCGGCGACATCGTGGTGATCGAGGGCCGCGCCCGCGTCGATGCCGACGCACCCCCGGCCCACGACCACCCCGACTATGTCGAGAAGTACCGCTGGATGATGCGCCGCAACGGGTGGACCCCCGAGGAGTTCTCCGCCGGATACCCGGTGGCGCTGCGCATCACGCCCACCCGCGTGCGCGCCTGGTAGGAATCGAACGGCCCCGGTCCGCGTTGCACCGGGCATGGCGATCTTCCGCACACGCGAGAAGCCCCGGACCGTCACGGATCTCGGCCAACTCCAGGCGATGCTCGAGGGCGACCGGCCGGTGCTCGTGGACTTCTTCCAGGTGGGGTGCGGGCCCTGCAAGGTGATGGATGGCATCGTGAACGAACTCGCCGAGGAGTACGCCGGCTCGGCGGAGGTGGTCAAGGTCGACGTCACGAGGGTCGCCGGCGCCGCGCAGGCCTTCGGGGTCCGATCGACCCCGACCTTCGTCCTGCTCGGTCGCGGGGCCACGACGAAGCGGAGGCGACGCCGGACCGCGGCGGACAGCTCTGCGACACCCACCCGACTCACCCCCCGCTGGCGCGCCAGCGGGCTCGTGCGAAAGGATCAGCTCCGGCGGGTCCTCGAATCCAACGGCGCCTCGCCCGCTCAGTAGGTGTAGAAGCCCTCGCCGGTCTTCCGTCCCAGCAGCCCGGCCGACACCATCCGGCGCAGGAGCGGCGGCGGAGCCATCCGGGGCTCGCGGAACTCCTCGAAGAGCGACTCGGCGACCATGAGTGTCACGTCGTTGCCGACCAGGTCGCACAGCTCCAGGGGACCCATCGGATGGGCGGCGCCGAGGCGCATCCCCGTGTCGATGTCCTCCTTCGAGGCGTAGCCGGCCTCGTAGAACCGGATGGCATCGAGCTTGTAGGGCACGAGCAGCGCGTTCACGACGAATCCGCCCCGGTCCGGTGCGATGATCGGCGACTTGCCCAGCCGCTCGGAGAACGAGCGCATGGCCGCAACGGTCTCCTCCGACGTGGTGAGCGCCGGGATGATCTCGACCAGCTTCATCACCGGCACGGGGTTGAAGAAGTGGAGGCCGACGAAGCGGTCGGGCCTCCGGGTGGCACCCGAGAGCGTCACGATCGGGATCGATGACGTGTTCGAGGCGAGGATCGCCTCGGCGCCGAGCAGCTCGTCCAGCCGGCCGAACAGCCGGGCCTTCACCTCGCGGTCCTCCACCACGGCCTCGACGACCACGTCGCTCCCCTCGAGCGCCTCCAACTCCGTCGCCGTGGCGAGTCGCTCCCGCGCCGACCGCCGGTCGTCCTCCGCCAGCTTGCCCCGGTCGACCGCCTTCGACATGGAGGCGTCCAGCCGGCGCACGCCCTCCGCCACCGCCTCGTCCGTCACGTCCACCATCGTCACGTCGAGGCCCGCCCGGATGGCGACCTCCGCGATCCCGCCCCCCATCTGACCCGCACCCACGACACCGACCCGTTGAATCTCACGCATGGGCCCAAGCCTAGGACCGGTAACCTGCCCTCGTGACCTACGAGATCGGTCCCCGGCCACGCCCCGTCTTCTTCGGGCTGGCGCTCATCACGGTGGGCGTGCTCTTCCTCCTCCGGGAGGTCGGCGCCGTGCCCGACATCTCGTTCTGGACGCTGCTGTGGCTCGGCATCGGGGGCTGGCTGTTCGTCGGGACGCTCGCAGGACGCCGCAGGAAGGGCTGGTTCTGGCCGTTGACCCTGCTGGCGATCGGCGTCTTCATGCTGCTGCGGGACCTCGACGTCATCCCCGGGGACTCCTCGGTGTGGCCGGTCGTGATCATCGCCATCGGCCTGTCCCTCGTCCTCGAGGCCCGGGGCTCGCGGCGGCGCGACGGGGACATCGAGGTCTTCGGGCCCGGAACCTAGGATCGCCCTCCGATGGCGACCGGGGGAGACACACGAGCGGCGCTCCGGGGCCTGCGCCCGGCCGAGGTGGCCGAGCGGGTGGCCGCCGGCGCCGTCAACGTGGTGCCAGAAGGGCCGAGCCGGACGGTGGGCGACATCGTCCGGGCGAACGTCGTCACCCCCTTCAACCTCATCCTCGGCGTCCTCCTCGTGGTGGTCCTCGTCGTCGCCCCGCCCCAGGACGCGCTCTTCGGCCTCGTGCTCATCGGCAACTCGGCGATCGGGATCATCCAGGAGGTCCGGGCGAAGCGGACGCTCGACCGGCTCGCCCTCCTGAGCGCCCCGAAGGCGGTCGTCATCCGGGATGGGCGGACACAGCAGATCGAGGTGTCCGACGTCGTGGTCGACGACCTCGTGGTCCTGCGGCCCGGCGACCAGGTGGTGGTCGACGGACCGGTCGTGCGGACCGACAGCCTCGAGGTCGACGAGTCGCTCCTCACCGGTGAATCCGACCCGATCCTCAAGGAGATCGGTGACGAGGTGCTCTCCGGATCCTTCGTGAGTTCCGGGTCCGGCGTGTTCCGTGCCGAGCGCGTCGGCACGGACGCCTTCGCCGCCCGCCTGGCCGACGAGGCGAAGCAGTTCAGCCTCGTGCGCTCCGAGCTCCGGAAGGGCATCGACTGGATCCTCGTGGCCATCGGATGGGTGATGGTGCCGACCTCCGCGTTGTTGATCTGGAGCCAGTTCGAGACGAACAACGACATCAACGAGGCGATCCGGACCTCGGCAGCCGGGATGGTCGCGATGATCCCCCAGGGGCTCGTCCTCCTGACCTCGGTGGCCTTCGCCGTCGGCGTCGTCCGGCTCGGACGGAGGAACGTCCTGGTCCAGGAGCTGCCGGCCGTGGAGGGTCTCGCCCGGGTCGACGTCGTGTGCTTCGACAAGACGGGGACGCTGACCGAGGGACGGCTCGTCGTGGAGACGCTCGACCTGTTGTCCGACCGGACCGACGCCCAGGCCGCCCTCGGGGCGCTCGCGGCGAGCGACGAGAATCCCAACGCCACCCTCCAGGCCATCGGAGCGGCCTTCCCCGCCCCCAGCGGGTGGTACCCGACGTCGACCGTGCCCTTCTCGTCGGCGCGCAAGTGGAGCGGCGCGTCGTTCGGGTCGCTCGGCACCTGGGTGATCGGGGCCCCCGAGATGGTGCTGCCGGACCACCCGCTCGTGACGGCGGCGGTCACCGAGGCCGCCGGCGCCGGGCGGCGAGTGATCCTCCTCGCCCGCTCCGATCGGGAGTTGTCGGGCGAGACGCTCCCCGCGGGACTCGAGCCCGTCGCGGTGCTCGGCCTCAGCGACCGGATCCGCCAGGATGCCGCAGAGACGCTGGCCTACTTCGCCGCACAGGGGGTCCGGGCAAAGGTCATCTCGGGCGACCACCCCTCCACCGTCGGCGCGATCGCCGCCTCGGTCGGGGTCCCCGACGCCGACCGGGTGGTCGACGCCCGCAGCCTCCCGGCGGACGGCGAGGAGTTCGCCCGGGCCGTCGAGCACAACACCGTGTTCGGGCGGGTGACCCCGCACCAGAAACGGGCGATGGTGGGGGCGCTCCAGTCGGCGGGCCACGTCGTCGCCATGACGGGCGACGGTGTCAACGACGTGCTGGCGCTCAAGGACGCCGACATCGGGATCGCCATGGGGTCGGGGTCCTCGGCGACGCGGTCGGTCGCCCAGCTCGTGCTGCTCGACGGCTCCTTCGACACCCTGCCGTCCGTCGTCGGCGAGGGCCGGCGGGTCATCGCCAACATCGAGCGGGTCGCCAACCTGTTCGTGGTGAAGACCGTCTACGCCTTCCTGCTCGCCATCCTCGTCGGCGCCTTCGCCCAGCCCTTCCCCTTCGTGCCCAGGCACCTCACGTTGGTCGGGACCCTGACCATCGGGGCTCCCGCCTTCTTCCTGGCCCTCGCCCCGAACGCCAGTCGCGCCAGGCCCGGCTTCGTCTGGCGGGTCCTCCGCTTCGCCGCACCGGTGGGGGCGCTGGCGGCCGTCGCCACCTACCTGGCCTATCAGATGGCGATCGCCGAGGACCTCCCACTGCTGGAGGCGCGCACGATGGCCACCCTCGTCCTCGCCTCGATCGGGCTGTTCGCCCTCCAGATCAACAGCCGTCCCATGACGCCCGGCCGCCGCTTCCTCATCGGCGCCATGGCGGCGGTCTTCGGCATCGTCATGCTGAGCCCCGGATGGCGGGAGTTCTTCGAGCTCGCCATGCCCCGGCTCGTGTTCATCCTCGCCGGCATCGGGATCATCGCCATCACGGGGGCGGTGCTCTACGGCACCCTCCAGGCGGCCGGATGGTTCCGCCAGATGCCCGACCTGCTCGCCGCCCCCCTCGAAGGCGGGCCCGTCCAGGCCGTCCGCAACGGCATCGAGTTCCTGCGCAAGCGGGCGCAGCGCTTCGGGGAGCCGCTCCCGCCCGAGGCCATGGATGCCCAGGACGACGACGGCTGATCAGCAGGCGGCGTCGGCGTCGGCGGTGGGGGTCCCGTCGGGGTCGATGCGCACGTCGAGCAGGCCGTGTGCCTCCCGCAGCGACGCCTCGACGTCGGCGGGCGTCGCACCCTCGGCGAAGAGGAATCCGAGGTACCGGTCCCCCTCCGGGAGGGGCCGCACCCACCGGCCCTCGGTGACGGTGATCTCGAAGCCCGTCACGCCCTCCACCTCGGCGACGGCCTCGGTCCGCCGGATCCCCTCGAGGACCCCCTCCGCGGGCGTCGGCAGCATCATCACACCGGCCGCCCGGCCGGAGCGATCCATGCCCCGGCGGGTCATGCCGAGTGCCGCACGGATGATCTGCTCCTCCAGCGATCCGTCGAGCATCCCGAACGTCAGGGCCCGGGAGCAGAGGCCGCCGATCGACCGGGCGGCGATCTCGATCAGCACCGGGCCGTCGGGACCGTGTCGCACCTCGGCATGGACGGGGCCGCGGTCGATGCCGAGGGCGTCGATCCCGGCGGCGACCAGGTCGCCGATACCGTCGCCGTGCTGCGACGGTGTCACGTAGATGGTCTCTTCGAAGAAGGGGCCGTCCAGGGGGTCGGGCTTGTCGAACACGGCGAGGATCTCCGGCCCGGCGGGGCCGACGATCGCCTCGACGGCGACCTCGACGCCCGGCACGAAGGCCTCCACCAGCAGGTCCCCGGCCGTGGCCGTGCCCGCGGCGACGTCGATGGCGTGGGACCGCATCCATGCCGCCGCCAGGTCGTCGGGATCGTCGGCGCGGATGACGCCCCGGCTGGCAGACAGCGACCGGGGCTTCACGACGACGGGATATCCCAGGTCGTCGGCCACCCGGAGCGCCGACTCGACACTCGCCGCCGGTGCGAACGCCGGCTGGGGGACGCCGTGCTCGGCGAGCCGGGTCCGCATGACGAGCTTGTCCCGGGTGGCGGCCACGGCGTCGATGGACGGATGGGGCACGCCGAGGCGCTCGGCGGCG
>JAWVYO010000078.1:0-11009 GCA_033722675.1 Acidimicrobiia bacterium
GGGGGAGCCCGTCGAGGACAGTGAGCGGCTGTACTTCCATGTCAAGCCCTTCGGTCGCGAGGACGAGTTGCTCCTCGAAGTGTCGGTGGACGGACGCGACGCCGACGAGGCACCCGGCCCCTCCCTCGAGGCGGGCCGCACGGTGACCATCCGCTACGTCATCACGAACAACGCCAACGTCGCCACGATGTGGAGCGCCTCCATCCACGACCCCCGGGTCCCCGAGGACCGGATCGACTGCTCCGGCGATCTCGGTCGGCTCGGCCACTACATGTCGGTCGTGTGCACCGCCACGATCACCGTCGAGCGGGGTTCGTGGTCGAACCTGGTGACGGCGGTCGCCTACAGCAACAACGGGCCGCGACTCGACGCCTCCGACCGGGTGCACTACACCGGCGTCCTCTGAGCGGCCCCCGGAAGACGGGCGGGCCGGCCGGAAGAGGCGTACCATCGGTGCACGCCACACCGGGGGACACCAGCCCATGCCCAACATCGTCCACGTCATCGGGACGGGCACCATCGGCGAGCCGCTCATCGGTCTGCTCGAGGACCATCGGGCCGAGTTCGGCATCGACGAGGTCACGTTCCACAAGCGGACGCCGCTGCTCGAGGAACGCGCCAAGGTGAACGACCTCGTCCGTCGCGGGGCGTTCCTCGCCGTCGACGAGGATCGCCGGGCGTCGTTCGAGGAGCTCGGCCACGCGCCCAAGTACGTCGCGGAGGAAGCGATCGAACGCGCCTCCGTCGTCATCGACTGCACGCCGGCGGGCAACGAGAACAAGGAGCGCCTGTACACCCGCGCGGCGGGGCCGGTGGGCTTCCTCGCCCAGGGCTCGGAGTTCGGGTTCGGGAAGATGTACGCCCGCGGCATCAACGACGAGGCCCTCGTGCGCGGCGAGGACCGCTTCGTGCACGTCGTGTCGTGCAACACCCACAACATCTCGGTGCTCGTGAAGTCCATCGCCATGGACCTCGACGGGACCTCGCACCTGGTCGACGGCCGGTTCCTCTGCATGCGGCGGGCGAACGACATCAGCCAGGACGGATCGTTCATCCCGAGCCCCACGGTCGGCCGCCACGACGACGAGCAGTACGGCACCCATCACGCCCGGGACGCCCATCACCTGTTCGAGACCCTCGGCCACGACCTGCCGCTGTTCTCCTCGGCCGTCAAGCTCAACACCCAGTACATGCACGCCCTCCACTTCTCGCTCACGCTCGATGAGGAGGTCACCGTGGAGGAGGTGAAGGAGCGGCTCATGGCGAACACCCGCGTCGCCGTCACCCACAAGCGATCGGCCAACCAGATCTTCTCCTTCGGGCGCGACCACGGGTACTACGGCCGGATCCTCAGCCAGACCGTCGTGCCGCTCGACACCATCGCCGTGCGGAACGGGCGGGAGGTGGTGGGCTTCTGCTTCACCCCCCAGGACGGCAACGCGCTGCTCTCCTCCCTGGCCGCCACCCTGTGGTATCTCCACCCCGACGGCTTCGACGACCGCATGGACACCGTCCGCCCCTACCTCTTCCGCGAGGTCTGAGGAGGGGCGCGGGCGGCGGCCGCCCTAGCCGTCCAGGGACGCCAGGTCGTCGAGGCGGGCGACCTCGGCGGCGACGCGGGCGGCGTCGCCGAGGGGGACGACGGCCACCTCCGGGGCGGCGTCGGCGAACATCGATCCCAGGTCGTCGATGCGGGGGTCGTCGACCACGATGGCACGCCGGACGCCGGCGTCACGCAGCGCCTCGGCCCAGCCGGTGAGCACGGCGTCGGGGGTGGCGGCGAAGGACCGCTCCCGATCGTCGTGGGCGGCCTCGGGGAGCAGCACGGCCGAGAAGCATCGGAGGGCGGCGCCGCCCACGTGCGAGGGGTCGCTCACGTCGCCGATCGCCACCTTGAGGCCGGCGTCCTTGAGGGCCAGCCCCCGGTCGACGTCGCTCACGAACACGCGGATCTCGCCGTCCCGGGCCCCGAGCGCGTCGACGACGGCGTCTCCCAGCGGGGTGTCGGCGCCGACCACGATGACGGGCATGGCCGGGAGGATAGGGCTGCGCCGGATGGCAAGCCCCTGCCGGCGGATACACTCGCGGGTCCAGTCGAGCCGGGAGCGCGCCATGCGCACGAGCGTCACGATGCGAGAGGAGGGGGCCTAGGGCGGTCGGCCCGAGGCCGATCCCCCATGTCGATCCCGCTCTCCTTCTCGTCCGCCGAACGACACCACGACGCCTGCGGCGTCGGATTCATCGCCGATCGGCACGGCCGACGAACGCACCGCATGACGCGCCTCGCCGTCGAGTGCCTCCACAACCTCGACCACCGCGGTGCCAAATCGGCGGACGGCACCGGCGACGGCGCCGGCCTCATGACCCGTCTGCCCTTCAAGCTGCTGGCCCGCGAGCTGGAGGCGCGCCGCATCGCCGTGCCCCGGGAGGGGCGCCTCGGCGTGTTCATGACGTTCCTGCCCCCGGCGCGGGCCGACCTCTGCCGGGTGGAGACCGAGCAGGCGCTGGCGGCGGAGGACGTCCAGGTCCTGGCGTGGCGGCCGGTGCCCATCTCCACGCTGGCGCTCGGCGAGCGCGCCGAGGAGCTCATGCCCCGGATCGAACAGGCGATCCTGCGGGCGGGGGACTCCATCGAGGACGAGGACGAGTTCGAGCGACGCCTCTTCCTCGCCCGCAAGGCCGTGGACCGGCGTCTCGACGCGGCGGGGGTCGAAGAGTTCTACGTCGCCTCGTCGTCGTGTCGGACCATCGTGTACAAGGGCCTGTTCACGGCGGCCGACGTCGAGGAGTTCTACTGGGACCTGAAGGACCCCGCCTTCGAGACGGACTTCGCCATCTTCCACCAGCGATTCTCGACGAACACGTTCCCGGCCTGGGCCCTCGCCCAGCCCTTCCGGATGCTCGCCCACAACGGCGAGATCAACACCATCTTCTCGAACCGAGCCTGGATGGCGGCGCGGGAGGTCGACTTCGAGGCGCCGGTCTGGGGTGACCGCACCGAGGACCTGCGGCCCTTCATGCGATCCGGCAAGAGCGACTCCGGCTCGCTCGACAACGCCCTCGAGCTGCTGGTACGGAGCGGACGCTCGGTGCAGCACGCCAAGGAGATGCTGATCCCGGCGGCCTGGGAGAACGTCACCGACATGGACGACGCCCTGCGGGCCTTCTACGAGTACCACGCCTTCCTCACCGAACCGTGGGACGGACCGGCCGGCATCGCCGCCTCCGACGGGAAGGTGCTCGTGGCGGCGATGGACCGCAACGGGCTGCGGCCCGCGCGGTGGGCGCTGGCCCCCGACACCGTCGTGGTCGCCTCCGAGGCCGGCGTGGCCCCCGAGGTGGAGGCGGAGGCGGTCGCCACCGGACAGCTCGGACCCGGCGACGTCATCGCCGTCGACCTCGCAGACGGGTCGGTGCGGTTCGCCGACGAGGTGAAACAGGACCTGGCGTCGCGGCGTCCCTACGGCGAGTGGATCGCCACCGAGACCTTCTACGTGAGCCATCCCTTCGACGAGACGCCCGAGGACGAGATCGACGCCGAGGGGTTCGCCCGGGTCTTCGGGTACACGCCCGAGGAGCGCCGCATGTACCTCGGCGAACTCGGGTCCGGCCACGCCGCCACCGGCTCCATGGGCAACGACACGCCCCTCGCCGCGCTCGGCGAGGATCCCCAGCGGCTGACCCGGTACTTCCAGCAGATGTTCGCCCAGGTGACGAACCCGCCGATGGACCCCATTCGCGAGCGGATGGTGATGTCGCTGCGCACGTACCTGGGAACGCGCGGCTCGCTCCTCGAGGAGACGCAGCAGCAGGCCCGGTTGATGGAGCTCTCGTCGCCGATCCTCTCCACCGCAGAACTGGAGCGGATCCGGACGAACACCGACCCGGCCTTCCGGTCCAGGACGTTCGACGCCGTGTTCCCGGTCGCCGAGGGGGCCGCCGGGCTCGAGCCGGCGGTGCGGGCGCTCTGTGCCGAGGTGGCCGACGCGGTGCGCGACGGGGTGAGCGTCGTCATCCTGTCGGATCGCTCGATCGGCATCGAGCACGCGCCGATCCCGATCCTCCTCGCCGTCGGCGCCGTCCACCACCATCTCATCGATGCCGGACTGCGGCTGCGCGCCTCGATCGTCGCCGTGTCGGGCGAGCCCCGCGACGACCACGACATCGCCACGCTCGTGGCCTACGGGGCCTCGGCCGTCAACCCCTACCTCGCCATCGAGCAGGTGCGGGCGATGGCCGAAGACGGCCAGATCGACGTCGACCCGGTGGAGGCCCAGGAGAACTACCGGGACCAGATCGAGAAGGGTCTCCTGAAGATCCTCTCCAAGATGGGCATCTGCACGATCTCCGCCTACCGCGGGAGCGAGCTGTTCGAGGTGGTCGGACTCGACGACGAGATCACCGAGCTCGCCTTCCGCTTCACCCCCAAGCGGGTCGGGGGCCGCGGGTTCGAGCACATCGCCCACCACGTGCTCGCCAACCACGCCCTGCTCACCGAGGGCGAGGAGCACCCCGGCGGGTACTACAAGCACCGCCGCGGGGGCGTGCCCCACGTGACGTCGCCCAAGGCCGTGCTCTACGTCCAGAAGGCGGTCCGGTCCGGCGAGTCGGAGGCCTGGGAGACGTATCTCGACGAGGTCCAGCGTGATCGGCCGCTCTCGACGCTGCGGGACCTCATGACCTTCGTCGAGCGGGATCCGGTCCCCGTCGAGGAGGTCGAGTCGGCCGAGCGGATCATGCGGCGGTTCACGACGGCGGCGATGTCGCTCGGGGCGCTGTCGAAGGAGGCCCACGAGGCCCTCGCCGAAGCCATGGCCTTCATCGGCGGCCTCTCCAACTCGGGGGAGGGCGGCGAGGACCCCGACCGCTTCGGGTCGCCCCGCAACAGCCGGATCAAACAGGTGGCCAGCGGTCGCTTCGGCGTGACGCCGGCCTACCTCGCCTCCGCCGAGGAGTACCAGATCAAGATGGCGCAGGGGTCGAAGCCGGGCGAGGGCGGGCAGCTGCCCGGGCACAAGGTCTCGGCCGAGATCGCCCGGCTGCGCCACACCGAGCCGGGGGTGACGCTCATCTCCCCGCCGCCGCACCACGACATCTACTCGATCGAGGACCTCGCGCAGCTCATCTTCGACCTCAAGACCTTCAAGCCCATCGCCCGGGTGTCGGTGAAGCTCGTGTCCGAGCCCGGCGTCGGCGTGATCGCCGTGGGCGTCGCGAAGGCCCAGGCCGACGTGGTCGTCGTCTCGGGCTCCGACGGCGGCACGGGGGCCTCGCCCCTCACCTCCATCAAGCACGCCGGCTCGCCGTGGGAGATCGGCGTCGCCGAGGCACACCAGGCCCTGGCCGCCAACGGTCTTCGGGAGCGGGTGATCCTCGAGACGGACGGCGGCATGCGCACCGGGCGCGACGTGGTGGTCGCCGCGCTGCTGGGTGCCGAGCGGTTCGGCTTCGGCACGCTCCCCCTCCTCGCCCTCGGCTGCAAGATGGTGCGGCAGTGCCACGAGAACACCTGCCCGGTGGGGATCGCCACCCAGCGCGAGGACCTGCGGGCGAAGTACACCGGGGCCCCCGAACAGGTGGTCACGCTGTTCCGCCTCGTGGCCGAGGAGATCCGCGGCCACCTCGCCCGGCTCGGTGTCCGCAGCCTCGACGAGATCATCGGGCGGACCGACCTCCTGCGCCCCGCCGATCCCGACCACCCGGTGGCCCGGGCCCTCGACGACCTGCTCGTGCCCTTCCAGGCCCGGTTCGCGGCCAAGCGCTTCCAGTCGATCGACCGGTCGCCCCTCGGCGAGGCGGTGGCCTCGACGGCGCGATCGGCCCTCGTCGGTGGCGACCCCGTCGAGATGGCGTATCCGATCACGAACCTCGACCGCGCTGTGGGAACCCGGCTGTCGGGCACCATCGCCGACCGGCACCCCGAGGGTCTCCCGGACGGCAGTGTCCGCATCCGGCTCTCGGGCACGGCCGGCCAGAGCCTCGGCGCCTTCCTGTCCCGGGGGGTCGACATCCACCTCGACGGCACCGCCAACGACTACGTCGGCAAGGGAATGGGCGGCGGCCGCATCGCCGTCGTCCCCCGGCTCGCCGAGCCGGGGCCCGTGCCCCACGGCGCCGGCAACGCCTGCCTGTACGGCGCGACCGGGGGTGGACTCTTCGTGGCCGGCTCGGTCGGCCAGCGGTTCGGCGTCCGCAACAGCGGCGCCGTGGCCGTCGTGGAGGGCTGCAGCGACCACTTCGGCGAGTACATGACCGGCGGCGCCCTCGCCGTCCTCGGCCGCACCGGCCGCAACGTGGCGGCCGGCATGACGGGGGGCGTGCTCTTCGTCTGGGATCCCGACGGCGTCGCCCGGCGGCATTTCGCCGAGACGGCTCCCGCGGCGACGCGTCCGGGCGTCGGCGATCTCGACGAGCTGCGGAGCCTCCTCGAGCAGCACGTCCGGGCCACCGGCAGCGAGCGCGGCGCCGGCATCCTCGAGCGGTTCGGCGACGCCGCCCGTGATTTCTGGGTGTTGCGGGCCTCCACGGAGGAGGCGACCCGGCGGGTCACGCTGGCCGAGGTCGCCGGCGCCTGAGCGTCCGATAGCCGCGGGACCGTGGTGTACTGAGGGCAGACACGGGAGCGGCGCCGGGCACGGCTCGGTCTTCCCCCCACTCCCCCCAGCCTTCCCGGCGCCACTCGTGTCATCCACCGTCGATTGAGTGGGCCGCCGGCGCGTGGCACAATAGCACTACGGCGATAGTGCAAATTCCAAGGAGTGAGGCGCCCCATGGCGACCGTTGACATCGATCTCGGCAAGTACTCGCTCGGCTGGGCCGACACCGAGGAGGACTACGTCTTCAAGCCCAAGAAGGGCCTGAACGAGGACGTGATCCGTGAGATGTCGGCCATGAAGAACGAACCCGAGTGGATGCTCGACTTCCGCCTGAAGGCCTACAAGCGGTTCCAGCGCAAGCCGATCCCGACGTGGGGCGGCGGCGGCCTGCTGGAGACCATCGACTTCGACGACATCTACTACTACATCAAGCCGACGGAGGGTCAGGCGAAGGACTGGGACATGGTGCCCGAGTCCATCAAGCAGACCTACGAGAAGCTCGGCATCCCCGAGGCCGAGCGGAAGTACCTCGCCGGCGTCACCGCCCAGTACGAGTCCGAGGTCGTCTACCACCGCAACCGCGAGGACCTCGAGGAGCTCGGCGTCCTGTTCTGCGACATGGACACCGCGGTGCGGGAGTACCCCGAGCTGGTCCAGGAGTACTTCGGGACGATCATCCCCCCCAACGACAACAAGTTCGCCGCCCTGAACTCGGCCGTCTGGTCGGGTGGGTCGTTCATCTACGTGCCGCCGGGCGTCCACGTCGACCAGCCGCTCCAGGCCTACTTCCGGATCAACGCCGAGAACATGGGTCAGTTCGAGCGGACGCTGATCATCGTCGACGAGGGGGCCTACTGCCACTACGTCGAGGGCTGCTCGGCGCCGATCTACACGAGCGACTCGCTCCATTCGGCGGTCGTCGAGATCGTCGTGAAGGAGGGCGGTCGTTGCCGCTACACGACCATCCAGAACTGGTCGAACAACGTCTTCAACCTCGTCACGAAGCGGGCGGTCGCCTACCGCAACGCCACGATGGAGTGGATCGACGGGAACCTGGGCTCGAAGCTCACGATGAAGTACCCGGCCGTGTGGCTCATGGAGGAGGGTGCCCACGGCGAGGTGCTCTCGATCGCCTTCGCCGGCGAGGGCCAGCACCAGGACGCCGGGGCGAAGATCGTCCACGCCGCGCCGAACACGACGTCGCTCATCACCTCGAAGTCGATCTCGAAGGACGGCGGCCGCGGCGGGTACCGCGGGCTCATCCGGGTGGAGGACGGCGCCGAACGGGTGAAGTCCTTCGTCCGCTGCGACGCGCTCATCCTCGACGAGGACAGTCGCTCCGACACCTACCCCTACATGGAGATCGAGGAGGCCGACGCCCAGATCGGGCACGAGGCCACGGTCTCCAAGGTGGGTGACGACCAGCTCTTCTACCTCATGAGCCGGGGCCTCTCCGAGGAGGAGGCGACGGCCATGATCGTCGCCGGGTTCATCGAGCCGATCGTGAAGGAGCTCCCCATGGAGTACGCGGTCGAACTGAACCGGCTGATCGAGCTCCAGATGGAGGGCTCGGTCGGCTGATCCCGGTGGGAATCCGACCCGGCGCGTTCCGCCCGTCCACACGCATCGGCTCGGCCGGCGCGCTCCCGTGCTCGCCGCTCGCCGAGGGGTGGCGTGCGAGTGCCGGCGTGGACGGATACCGTTGCGGTCGGAGGTGATCCCATGGACGGAGCCACGCTGGCGCGGGCGTTCGAACGCAACCTGCGGGTCGTGGAGATGCAGACCGACGGCCTGACCCACGAGGACTCGCTGACGCAGCATCCCTACAACGTCAACTGCCTCAACTGGGTGCTCGGGCACGTCGCCCAGAACCGCGACGTCGTGCTCGGTGTCCTGGGTGTCGACGAGGTCCTCTCCGAACGCCGGCGCGACCGCTACGCCCGGGAGTCCGATCCCGTGACGGGCGACGGTCCCGACGTCGTCCGCCTCGACGAACTCCTCGCCGTCGTGCAGACACAGCAGCGACGGCTGGACGAGTCGCTGGCACCGCTCACCCCCGACGAGCTCGCCGCACCACACGTCTGGGGCGACGCCGAGATGTCCCTCCTCCGGCGAGTCCACTTCCACTACTTCCACGAGACGTATCACGTCGGACAGACGGACCTGCTCCGCCAGATGTCGGGGAAGTCCGACGCGGTGCTCTGAACCCCCGAGACGTCGGAGTCGAGGCCGCCGAGCACGGCGCCCGGCCGCCATCCCCGGTCATCGGACGGCGCCGTGCTCGTAGGCCCAGATCACCGCGTGCACCCGGTCCCGGACGCCGAGCTTCATGAGCACGTTGGCGACGTGCGTCTTCACGGTGGCCTCGCCGATGTAGAGCTCCTCGGCGATTTCGGCGTTGGTGGCGCCGGCGATCATCGCTTCGAACACCTCCCGTTCCCTCGGCGTGAGCCCGTCGAGTTCCTCCGGTGGGGCCGCATCGGGCACCGCCACCGAGCCGTAGGTCTCGACGAGGCGCCGCGTGACGCTCGGGTCGACGACCGCGTCGCCGCGACGGACCACGTCGATGGCCCGCAGCAGGTCCTCTCGGGGCGACGACTTGAGCAGGAAGCCGGCGGCGCCCGCCCGGAGGCCGTCGAAGACGTACTCGTCCAGATCGAAGGTCGTGAGGACGATCACCTTCACCTCGGGCGCCTCGGCGGCGATGCGGCGCGTCGCCTCGATGCCGTCGAGGAAGGGCATGCGGACGTCCATGAGGACGACGTCGGGTTGCAGGTCGCGGGCGAGCGCGACGGCCTCGGCGCCCGTCCCGGCCTCGCCGACCACCTCCATGCCGGCCCGCCCGAGGATCATCCGGAACCCCTCACGGATGAGCTCCTGGTCGTCGGCGAGGAGGATGCGCGTCATGGTCCCGGGTCCAGTGGGAGGGTGGCTGCCACCCGGAAGCCGCCGCCCGGAGGCGGTGTGAAGTCGGCGGATCCACCGAGGGCCTCGGCCCGTTCCCGGATGCCCCGGAGTCCGTGACCCCGGTCGCCCCGGTCCCCGGCCGGGCCGCGACCGTCGTCGGAGACGATCACCGTGAGGCGGTCGTCGTCCGTCCCCAGCGACACCCGGGCGGTGCTCGCCCCGGCATGGCGAATCACGTTCGTCAGCGCCTCCCGCACGATGTGGTGCGCCGAGGCACCGACGGAGGCGGGGACGTCGGCGTCGACGGTGTCGTCGAGGTGCACGGTGAGCCCCGCGGCGTCGAACCGTTCGACGAGGGTGGCGACGTCGGCGAGGGTCGGCTGGGGCAGGAGCTCGGGTCGATCGGCGTCTCGCAGCACCCCCAGCACCCGCCGGAGTTCCTCGATGCTGCCGCGTCCGGTCTCGGCGATCACGTCGAGGGATCGGCGGGCGAGGGCGGGTTCCGACTCGACGGTGTCGCTGGCGTTCTCGGCGTGGACGACCATGACCGACATCCCGTGGGCGACGATGTCGTGGAGCTCCCGGGCGATCCTCCGCCGTTCCTCGGCGGCGGCGAGCGCGGTCCGCTGTTCCCGGTCGCGGTCGGCGAGCTCGGCGCGGGCTTCGAGATCGTCGATGTGGCGCAGGTGCGCGGCCGACAACCGTCCGAGGAGCCACACGGGCAGGAAGGCGGTGAGGTCGAGCCGGAACTCGGGACCGAGCCCGCCGCGATCGAGGTGGATCACGACGATGGCGCCGACCGTCACCGCCAGCGCGCCCAGGGACCACGCCAGCGAGGCGTAGGCCGCCACCGAGTACACGGCCACGAGGATCCCGAGGTTGAGGGCGGGCGCGTCGATCACCCCGTTGTAGGTCGCCGCGAGACCGACGACGACGAAGACCGGGATGGGATGCCGGCGGCGCCAGTACAGCGGCAGGCTCATGAGGAGGATCGTGACGACGCGTGCCGCCGTGAAGTCGCAGACCCGACACTGGTCGTCGAGGGCGACGACGCCGGTGACGAACTCGGCCGCCAGCACGCCGGCCGCGAGGGCGGCGTCGACGGCGCGCTCGGGGAGCCGTCGACGCAGGGTCCGGATCCGATCCATGGTCCGACCCTACGACGCCCCGGCGCCGCCGTCCTCCACCGATCGGGGGAGATGCCCCGGCTACCCTCGCCGGCCATGCGGCTCGTCGTCGCCCGCTGCTCGGTCGACTACTCGGGGCGGCTCTCCGCCCACCTCCCGATGGCCGTCCGCCTCGTCATGGTGAAGGCGGACGGCTGTGTCGCGGTGCATGCCGACGGCGGCGCCTACAAGCCCCTCAACTGGATGAACGCTCCGAACACCCTCGAGGAGGGCGACGACGAGTGGCGCGTCACGAACCCGAAGGGGGAGACGCTGCTCATCCGGTTCGAGGAGATCCTGTCGGACGAGACCCACGACTTGGGCATCGATCCGGGGCTCA
>JAWVYO010000079.1:0-10994 GCA_033722675.1 Acidimicrobiia bacterium
CACCGACCTCGATCGATCCCGGGCGAGGAGGCGATCCCCCGGCCTGCTGGAGGGCGTTCCCGTCGCCGTGAAGGATCTCCTCGATCACGAGGGGCACATCACGACGGCAGGATCCTCCTTCTACCGCCACCGGGCCACGTCGACCGCCATGGTCCTCCGGCGCCTCGAGGCCGCAGGTGCGTTCATCGTCGGTCGCACCGGGCTCCACGAGTTCGCCTTCGGGTTCAGCAGCGAGAACCACTGGTTCGGGCCGGTCCGCAACCCGTGGGACCCCGCGACGTCGCCGGGCGGCTCCTCGGGCGGCTCGGCCGTCGCCGTGGCCGCCGGGCACGTCCCGATCGCCGTGGGCACCGACACCGGCGGATCGGTGCGGGTCCCCGCCGCCCTCTGCGGAACGGCGGGATTGAAGGTCACCCACGGCCGGGTACCCCTGAGTGGCGTCGTGCCCCTCGCCCCCTCCCTCGACACCGTCGGCCCCCTCACGACCACCGTCGCCGACGCCGAGCTCGTCTACGAGATCATGGCCGGGCACGACCCGGCCGACCCCTGGTCCTTCCCGAGCGAGGTCGAGTCCCGCCAGGAGCGCCTCGACCTCGGAGGACTCCGCATCGGGGTCCCCCACCCCTGGGTCGACCGGCCCCTCGGCGAGGACGTGCGAGCGGGGTTCACCGGGGCGCTCGCCCGACTGGCGGCGTCCGGCGCGGAGGTCCGCCACGTCACCGATCCCCTCGTGACACCGCCGGGAATGATCACGGAGGCCGCCTACGGCGAGGTCGCCGGGGTCCACCGCATCTGGTTCACCGACCACCCCGACCGGTACGGGCCGGTCGTCGCCGACCGCCTCGCCGACGCCATGGCCGTCGACCTCGACACGTTCACCCGGGCCCGGGCCTGGCGGGCCGGGCTCGCCCACGCGATGGAGCGGATGCTGCGGGACGTCGACGTCCTCGTGACGCCGACGACCGCCGTGTCCCGCAAGGTCATCGGCGAGGACCTCGTCGAGACCGAGGACGGCACCGACGAGTACCGCCGGGCGCTGTCGTGGTTCAGCGCCCTCGTGAACCACGCCGGGCTCCCGGCACTCGCCCTCCCCCTGGCGACCGACGGCGCACCGCCGCCGTCGCTCCAGATCGTCGGGCCGGCGCGGTCCGAACGGCGTCTGCTCGCCCTCGGACGCTCCCTCGAGGACGCCGGGATCGTCGCGTTCCGGCCTCCGCCGGACCGCTCGTGACCCCGGGCCGAACGGCCCCGGGACAGGGACGGTCGGAAGGTGCCGGATGCCGGAGGTCGCTGGGTACCATGGCCGTCATGAACGGCACGGAGGACGACGGGTCCCCTCGCCGCCTCACCCCTCACACCATCCCCAGGAGCTGATCGGCCGTGGCCAACGACGCACCCCCGCTCGAACACCCGGGCGAGGCCGAGACCCAGACCATCGATTCGGTTCGCATCCGGTTCGCCGGCGACTCCGGCGACGGCATGCAGCTCGCCGGAGCCCGCTTCACCGACGCATCGGCGATCTTCGGCAACGACCTGTCGACCTTCCCGAACTACCCCGCCGAGATCCGGGCCCCCCAGGGCACCCTCCCCGGCGTGTCGTCGTTCCAGGTCCACATCTCCGACCACGACATCCTCACTCCCGGCGACTACCCCGACGTCCTCGTCGCCATGAACCCCGCAGCCCTCAAGGCCAACCTCAAGGATCTGGTCTCGGCCGGGACGCTCATCGTCAACACCGACGCCTTCGACGAGCGGAACCTCGCCAAGGCGGGCTACGACGACAACCCCCTCACCGACGGCAGCCTCGACCCCTACCGCGTCATCGAGGTCCCCATGGAGGACCTCACGAAGGAGGCCGTGAAGGACTCGGGCGTGAAGGGCCGGGCGGTGCTGCGGTCGAAGAACTTCTTCGCCCTCGGGCTCCTCGCCTGGATGTTCCACCGCCCCACCGAGCCGACGCTGCGCTGGATCGACCGCAAGTTCAAGAACGACGAGGCGGTCCGCGACGCCAACGAGATGGCCTTCCGGGCCGGCTACAACTTCGGTATCACCATCGAGGCGTCGGTCCACACCTACGAGGTGAAGCCCGCCGCCCTGCCGCCGGGGACCTACGTGAACGTCACCGGCAACCAGGCGCTCGCCTGGGGCCTCATCGCCGCGGCCCAGCAGGCGAAGCTGTCGCTGTTCTACGCCTCGTACCCGATCACCCCCGCCTCGGACATCCTCCACGAGCTGTCCCGGCACCGGAACTTCGGCGTCCGCACCTTCCAGGCCGAGGACGAGATCGCCGCGGTGGGCGCGGCGCTCGGGTCGTCGTTCGCCGGCCATCTCGGCGTCACCGGCACGTCCGGGCCGGGCGTGGCGTTGAAGAGCGAGACGATCAGCCTGGCGCTGATGACCGAGCTCCCCATGCTCATCGTGGACGTCCAGCGGGGCGGTCCCTCGACGGGTCTGCCCACGAAGACCGAGCAGGCCGACCTCCTCATGGCGGTCTACGGACGCCACGGCGAGGCCCCGCTGCCGGTGGTGGCCGTCGCTGCGCCCTCCGACGCCTTCGAGACCACCATCGAGGCGACCCGAATCGCCCTCAAGTACATGACCCCGGTCATCCTGCTGTCGGACGGCTACATCGCGAACAGCGCCGAACCGTGGCGGCTCCCCGACCTCGAGGCGCTCCCCGACATCAGCATCCCCTTCGCCGTGAAGGCCAACTCGGAGGACGGGTTCCTCCCGTACCTCCGTGACGAGCAGACGCTCGCCCGTCAGTGGGCGATCCCCGGGACCCCCGGCCTGGAGCACCGCCTGGGCGGGCTCGAGAAGGCGGAGGGCACGGGCAACGTGAACTACCAGCCGGCCAACCACGAGAAGATGACGCTCCTGCGGGAGCGCAAGATCGCCGGCATCGCCGACGACATCCCCGACGTCGAGGTGGACCACGACGAGGGCGCCGAGATCCTCGTCCTCGGGTGGGGCTCGACGTACTCGGCGATCCTCGCCGGCGTGCGGCGGGCCCGCGGCAAGGGGCATCCGATCGCCCGGGCCCACTTGCGGCACCTGTTCCCCTTCCCGAAGAACCTCGAGGAGGTCCTGCGGCGCTACCGCACGATCCTGATCCCCGAGCTCAACCGGGGGCACCTGTGGCGGATGATCCGTGGCGAGTACCTCGTCGACGCCGTCCGGTACAGCAAGGTCCAGGGCCAGCCCTTCAAGGCGGCCGAGATCGAATCGAAGATCCTGGAGTTGATCACCGAATGACCGACACCCGATACAGCCGACAGGACTTCCAGTCCGACCAGGAGGTCCGGTGGTGCCCCGGCTGCGGGGACTACACCATCCTCGCCTCCGTCCAGAACTTCCTCGCCGACCTCGACGTCGACCGCGAGCGAATCGTGTTCATCTCCGGTATCGGGTGCTCCTCGCGGTTCCCGTACTACATGAACACCTACGGGATGCACTCGATCCACGGCCGCGCCCCGGCGATCGCCAGCGGCCTCGCCGTGGCGAACCCCGACCTCGACGTGTGGGTCGTCACCGGCGACGGCGACGGCCTGTCGATCGGCGGCAACCACCTCATCCACGCGATGCGGCGCAACATCAACGTGAAGGTGCTGCTCTTCAACAACCAGATCTACGGCCTCACCAAGGGCCAGTACTCGCCGACGAGCGAGCAGGGCAAGCGGACGAAGTCGAGCCCGATGGGCTCCGTCGACTACCCGTTCAACCCGATCAGCCTCGTCCTCGGCGCCGAGGCGTCCTTCGTCGCCCGGACCATCGACATGGACCGGAACCACACGATCGAGATGCTCCAGCGGGCCCACGACCACCCGGGCGCGGCGTTCCTCGAGATCTATCAGAACTGCAACGTCTTCAACGACAAGGCGTTCGTGGCCCTCACCGGCAAGCAGGAACGGGTCCAGAACCGGATCAACCTCACCCACGGCGAACCGGTCGTGTTCGGGGAGGACGACTCGAAGGGCATCGTGGTCCGCAACGGCGAGGCCACGATCGTCGACGTGGCCGACGTCGGGCTCGACGCCATCCACGTCCACGACGAGCACCGCGAGGACCCGACCGTCGCCTTCGCGCTGAGCCGGCTCTCCCACGGCCCCTACGGGCCCACCCCCGTCGGCGTCTTCCGGGACGTCCGCCGCCCGGTGTACGAGCACGAGCTGTCCCAGCAGATCCTCGACGCCGTGCACGACCGGGGTCCCGGCGACATGGGCGACCTCGTCGCCTCCACGGGCAGCTGGACGGTCGACTGAGGCCGATCGACCCCTGCCCCGGCATCGCCGTGATGCGATGATGGTGGCGGGAGATCGGAGGCAGCCATGAACATCGTCGTCGGATACGTCGCCACCGACCAGGGACGGGCCGCCGTCGAACGGGCCATCGAAGAGGCCCGTCGCCGCGGCGCCCGCCTCGTCGTCGTCCACTCCCTCGGCAAGGGCTCCGGCGAGGAGGCACCCGAGTACCAGGACCGCCTGGAGGCGCTGCGCGTCCGCCTCGAGGAGGTCGACGTCGACGGCGAGATCCACGAGTACGCCCGCGGCCAGTCGCCCGCCGAGGACATCCTCCAGGCCGCCCGCGAGTTCGAGGCGGGGCTCGTGGTCATCGGGCTGCGGGACCGCACCCGGACGGGGAAGTTCTTCCTCGGCTCCAACGCCCAGGACGTGCTCCTGGGCGCCCCCTGCGACGTGCTGGCGGTGAAGCCGAGCTCCTGAGAGCGGGCGCTCAGCCGGAGATGATCTCCCGGGCCCGCTCGATCGTGAAGCGGCCCTCGGTGATCTCCCGTCCCACGACCACCCCGCCGAGCGTCCGGCCGGCCGCCTCGAGGGCGGCGAGGTTGCGGAGGTCCTGCTCGTCGCGGGCACCACCCGACGCGATCACCGGCTCGTCGACGATCTCGAGGGCGGAGCGCAGGATCCCCAGGTTGGAAGGCTGTTCGAGGGCGTTGCGTCCGGCCTGGGCGACGTGGAACGAGGCCACGCCCGCCGACGACAGGTCGATCAGCACCTCCTCGAGGTACATCCCGCTCCCGATCGTCCAGCCGCGGACCACGACCTCCTCGTCGGGCTGCACGTCGAGGGCGACGGTGATCTTCCCGGGGAACTCCCGGCACAGGTCCCAGATCATCACCTGGTCCTCGATGGCCACCGTGCCGACCACCACCCGCCACGCCCCCCGTTCGATCAGCCGGGCGAGCTCGGCTCGGGTGCGCACGCCACCGCCCACCTGCACGGGCACGCCGGCCTCGTCGATGATCCGGTCGATGAGCGGCCGGTTGTCGTAGGCGCCGTAGGCCGCCGCGTCGAGGTCGATCACGAGGAGGCGGTCGACACCCTTCTCCGCCCAGCCCTGGGCACGGGCGAGGGGGTCGGCGTCGAGGGCGATGGCGTCGGCGACGTCGCCGTGGGGGAGGCGGACCGCCCGTCCGCCGAGGATGTTCACGCGCGCATGCAGTTCCATGGGGTCGAACCTAGCGCAGCCCGTCTCGGCGTCGCACCACGACGAGGACCGCCTCCCGGACGGGATCGCCGAGATACAGCCAGCCCTCCGCCTCGACGATGTCGGGCCCCACGACGTCGAGGAGCTCCGAGCGGCGGTCGTCGGGCACGAGGAGCCGCCTCGCCAGCAGATCGAGGAGCTCCTGGTGGTCGGCGAACCGCATGCCCGCGGGCTCCACCCACCGCTCCACCTCCGGCGTCCGGCCGGTGACCTCCTCCACGACGTCGACGAGGTCGTCGACCGTGGGACCGTCGGGCCGGTCGAGATCGTGCAGCCGTCGGTAGTAGGGCGTCAGGTGCGCCCACGGATGGCGGGGTGTGGCCTCCAGCACCAGCGCCCGTCGGGCACGGTCGAAGGCGGCGCCGAGGAAGGGGCCGATCTCCTGGACGTCGTACACGACGTTGGCGGCCACCACGGCGTCGTGCGCGCCGGCGTCGACGTCGGGCCACGACCCGGCGACGACGGTGGCCCCGGGGACGTCGGCGGCGTCGGTCTCGAGGACGTGGAGCATCGCCTCGCTCTGCTCGACCAGCGTGACCGGGTGTCCCCGGCGCGCCAGCGCCAGGCCGATCCGTCCGGTCCCGGCTCCGATGTCGAGGACCGCTCCCCCGTCACCGGCGAGCTCCGCCGTGCGCTCGACGGTCGGGGACGACCCGGATGCCGCCTGCTGTCTCCGCCGGAACAGGTCGGCGGGCCAGCCGTAGGGGCTCTCGTCGACCGCGTCGAGCAGCTCCCGGGGCAACGCCCAGGCCTCCAGGTCGGCGCGCCAGCGGTCGACCGCGGACGTCACCGCAGTCCGGCGAAGAGGTCCGTCTCGGTGTCGGGCGTGACCACGGACGCCGAGACCCGCACGAACGTCTCACGGCCGAACCCCTCGAGCCGGTCGGCCTCGTCCAGGGTCCGGAACCACGAGTCGGCGGCGATCTGGGTGTCGTGGGCGAGGATCGCCGCGAACTTCCGCTCGACCTGCTCCCGCACGTCGACCCACGTGGTGATGTGGGCGTCGGGGGTGCCGAAGGGCGGCTCCACCGCCGCCTCCTCCGGCGTCATCTCCCCCGCCGCCACGGCCCGTTGCCGGGCGAGCCGCGCCCGGCTGCGGGGCCACGTCGTCCAGTACAGCTTCATGGGCTGCCACGGGTCGCCGTACTCCTCGGCGGGGAACCGTCCGACGTCGGCGGCGCCGTAGAAGGCGGCGGTGCCGATCCGGTGGGTGTTGATGTGGTCGGGGTGCCCGTAGCCGCCGTAGGCGTCGTAGGCGGTGACCACCTCGGGGGTGTACGAGCGGATGTGGGCGACAGCCCGGCCGACTGCCTCCATGAAGTCGGCGCGCCAGAACGAGTCGGGATGGTCGTTGTCGTCGGTCCCCATCATCCCCGAGTCCCGGTAGCCGAGGAACTCGTAGCCGGTGATGCCGAGGATCCGGCAGGCGTCGGCGAGTTCGGCCTCGCGCACCACGCCGAGGGTGGGGCGGATCTCGTCCGCGTCGTCCCGGTTGTAGATCTGGCCGACCTCCCCCCGGGTACAGGACACGACCACGACCTGCTCGCCGGCGTCGGCGGCCTTGGCCATCGTGCCGCCCATCGAGATCGACTCGTCGTCGGGATGTGCGTGGAAGGCGAGGAGTCCTGGCATGGCGGGGAGGGTAGTGTGCGGCGGTGTCCCGCCTGACCCCGATCGCCGTGCTGTTCGCCGTCCTCATGACCGCCTGCGGCGGCGGTTCGGCCCTCGAGGACTACTACGAGCTGATGGCCGAGATCGGCCGCGACCAGGACGCCCGCTCCGCAGAGATCGTGGCCCCGGGCACCACCCCGGCCCGCACGCAGATCGCCGAGATCGTCGACCTGCGACGTCAGGCCCTCGAGGAGCTGCGACGCATCGAGCCGCCCGACGAGGTGGCCGGCCTCCACGGCGAGTTCGTCGGCTCGCTCGAGGAGGTGGTGACGCTCGCCGAGACGTTCCTCGCCGACACGGAGGATCTCGACGCACGGGCCTTCGCCGAGGCCCTGGCGAACTCGACGGAGATCGACGAGGCCCAACGCCGCTTCACGGCGTTCTGCCGGACGCTGGAGATCGAGGCCGATGCGCTCGACGTCGGCCCCGTCGACCTGTCCTGCTGAGGCCTACTGACCCTGGCCGAGCGAGTAGGCGCGTCGACCGTCGAACTCGTAGAGGTTCTCGGTCTTCACGACGTCGAACCCGCCGTCCGCGAGGAGCCCGAGCAGCTCGACGACGCCGCGCGTCCCCATCTCACCGTCGATCGGCTGGAACCGGCACCGCCAGTGGTCGGTGCAGAAGGTCTCGGGCAGGCCGTTCGGATACACCTTCTGCCCGCGATTCGTGATCATGACGAGCTCGAATCCGGGAGCGACCGCCTTCTCGAGCAGGGCACCGAGATCGTCGGGCGTGCCGTCCCACCAGTGGAGGAAGGCGTCGACGCCGACGAGGGTCTTGCGGTCGGCCCGCGGGCGCCGGACCTCCACGCGGATCGGCGGCCGGTCCGGGTAGGACACCGCCTCCAGCGACGACGGCGCCCGGCCGAGGCGGTCCACCACCGCGTCGGCGAAGGCCTGCGTGCCGACGACGTCGTGCGTCGCACCGTCCCGGTCGGCGACGTCCGCCGTGTGCACCCCCTCCTCGATGGTCGTCAGCCACGCGTTGTGGACGCGCGCCGCGACGTCGTGGAGGCCGACGTGGACGAGCATCTGGACGGAGGCGAGGAGGAGCCCCGACGGGTTCGCCACGTCCTGGCCGGCGATGGTCGGGGCGGAACCGTGCACCGCCTCGAACATGGCGACGTGGTCCCCGATGTTCGCCGACCCGCCGATGCCCACCGATCCGGAGATCTGCGCCGCGATGTCGGAGACGATGTCGCCGTAGAGGTTGGGGGTCACGATGACGTCGAACCGTTCCGGCTGGTCGGCGAGCATGGCGGCACCGATGTCGACGATCCAGTGGTCGTGCTCGATGTCGGGATAGTCGGCGGCCACCTCCTCGAAGACGGAGGCGAAGAGCCCGTCGGTGAGCTTCATGATGTTGCTCTTCGTGAAGGCGCTCACCCGGCGGCGGCCGTGCAACCGGGCGTATTCGAAGGCGTAGCGGACGATCCGCTCCGTGCCGGGCCGGCTCACCAGCTTGAGGCACTGCACGACCTCGTCCGTCTGCTGGTGTTCGATGCCGGCGTAGAGGTCCTCCTCGTTCTCCCGCACGACGACGACGTCCATTCCCGGGTGGGCGGTGCGGATGAAGGGGTCGTAGGTCGGGCAGGGGCGCACATTGGCGTAGAGCCCGAGGCTCTTGCGCAGCGTCACGTTCAGGCTCTTGAAGCCGCCGCCGAGCGGGGTGGTGATCGGCGCCTTGAGCAGGACCTGCGTGCCCCGGACGACGTCCCATGCGTCGGACTCGATCCCCGAGCTCACGCCCCGTTCGTAGACCCGGGCGCCCAGTTCGATCTCCTTGAGGTCGAGGTCGGCCCCGGCCGCGTCGAGGATCCGGAGGGTGGCGGCCATGATCTCGGGACCGATGCCGTCCCCCCGGGCGATGGCGATGCTGGTCGTCATGCGTCCCTTCTTACGTTGATGATTACACGAATTCTATCTCGTGTGTTGTGCCAACCAACCGACACGAAGCCCACTGAACTCGGGGCCATCGACGGCGGAATCCAGGCCGAAGGTCCCGGGTGCATCCCCCGCCCTCGGGCCACCATTCGGGGCGGTCCGATCAGGAGGCTTCATTGAGTCCACTCGTCGCCGCGCTCCTACCCCTCGTGCTCCTCGGGATCGCCTGGATCGCCTACTGCCTCGCCGACCTGCGACGCTCCGACGTGGAGCATCTGCCGAAGTGGGGCTGGGCGCTCGTCATCGTCCTGAGCGTGCCGCTCGGCGGCGTCGTGTACCTCGTCGCAGGGCGAAACGGCCGATGATCACGACGACGGACCTGACGAAGGCGTACGACGGCGCGCTCGCCCTCGACGACGTCGACCTCGACGTCCCCGACGGCGTCGTCTACGGGCTCGTCGGCCCCAACGGCGCCGGCAAGACGACCCTGCTGTCGATCCTCGCCGGCCTCCGCACGCCGACCTCGGGGACGTCGTCCATCGACGCCGAGCCCTCGAGGATCGCCGTGCTGCCCGATGCTCCCCGCTTCGAGCCGTGGCTCACGGGCCGTGAGGTCGTCGAGCTGGCCGTCCACCTGGCCGGCCATCACCCCGCCCCGCGCAGCCCCGACGACGTGCTCGCCGAGGCCGGCCTCGCCGACGCCGCCGACCGCCGTGTCGACGGTTACTCACGGGGAATGCTGCAACGGCTCGGACTGGCCGCCACCGTGGTGTCCAACCCGACGGTGCTCCTCCTCGACGAGCCGGCGTCCGCTCTCGATCCGATGGGGCGACGGGAGGTGCTCGATCTCGTACGCCGGCTTCGGGGAACGTCGACGGTGATCTTCTCGAGCCACATCCTCCGAGACGTCGAGGAGGTCTCCGACTGGATCGGCATCCTCGACGACGGTCGCCTCCGCTTCCAGGGACCGGCCAGCGAGCTTCTCGGCGAGGGTGCGAGCAGGGTGTTCGAGGTCCGTGCCCGCACCGGGATCGATCGGGCGGCCGACGTACTCGCCGATCGCGACTGGGTGACGTCGGTGGAGGTGCTCGACGACCGCGTGTTGCGCGTCGTCGCCGCCTCCCTCGACGACGCGGAACGCCACCTGCTGGCCGCAATCGTCGAGTCCGGAGCGCGCGTCACCTCGGTGGCGCCGGTGAGCCCCACGCTCGAAGAGGCCTTTCTGGAGGTGACCCGATGACCCTCTGGCGCCTCGAATGGCTCCGCCTCCTCCGGACGAAGCGGCTCGCCGCCCTCATCGGCGTGTACGTGTTCTTCGGTGTCATCGGCCCCGTCATCGCCCGATACCTCGGCGAGATCGTCGAGCGGTTCGGCGGAGGGGACGTGACGATCGAGTTTCCCGATCCCGTGCCCGCCGACGGCTTCGCCCAGTTCGTGTCCAACGCGTCGCAGGTCGGCGTGCTCGTCGCGGTCGCGGTGGCGGCCGGAGCCCTCACCATCGACGCCCTACCGGAGATGTCGATCTTCCTGCGCACCCGGGTCCGCGCGGCTTCACGCATCGTGCTCCCCCGGTTCGTGGTCTCGGTCGCCGCCATCGGCGGCGCCTACCTGCTGGGCCTCCTCGCGGCGTGGTACGAGACGGTCGTGCTGCTCGGCGGCGTCCCCATCGGCGGGCTCGTGGCCGGACTCGTGTACGGCGTGCTGTATCTCGCGTTCGCCGTGGCGGTAGTCGCAGCGATCGGCTCCCGGCTGCGGTCGGTGATCGGAACCGTGGGCCTCTCGGTGGTCGTGCTCCTCGTCACGCCGATCGTCGGCGTCGTCGACGCCATCGGCCGCTGGCTCCCCAGCCACCTCGTATCGGCCCAGGTGGCCCTGGCGCAGGACGCGGCGATCACCGACTATCTCGGCGCGGCCGCGGTGACGGTCCTCGCGATC
>JAWVYO010000080.1:0-10798 GCA_033722675.1 Acidimicrobiia bacterium
CGTCGGCCTCGTCCACATCGGTGTACGTGCCGCCGCTCGCCCCGGCGATGCACTCCAGCTGGCCGCGGGCGGGCGAACCGTCCTCGAGGTAGAAGCCGACGGTGTTCACCGTGATCCCGGCATCGGCGAGCTGGCCAGCGACCTCGCAGGGATCGGGCGGTGCGCACGTGTCCTCGCCGTCGGAGACGAGGATCACCGTGGCGGCGTCACGCCCGGCGAGGTCGCCGGCAGCCTCCGTCAGCGACAGACCGATCGGCGTGTATCCGCTGGCACGCACGCCCTCGATGGCCCGGCGCATCGCACCGGTGTCGAGGGGACCGACGGGCACGACGAGTTCGGAGTCCGCACAGCCCCGGACCGGGTCGTCATTGGACGTCCGGTGTCCGTAGACACGCAGCCCCACGTCGACGCCGCCCTCGGGGAGCACGTCGACGAGTCGGAGCAGCGAGTCCTTGGCACCGTCGAGGAGGCTCCGGCCGCTCTCGTCGAGGGCATTCATCGAGCCGGAGCCGTCGAGGACGAGGAGGATTCCCGGCCGGACGCCCTCCTCCTGCGGCGCCGCGGCGGGAACGCCGACGAAGGCGGTGGCCAGCGTGAGAGCGACGAGCAGTCCGACGCGTCGGGTCATCGTCCCAGCGTCCGGCAGGCGCGCTCGCCCGACCAGAGGCCAACGGCCAACCTCCCCGCCGGTACGCTCCCGACCCGTGCCCGACCTCGCCCCCGCCTTCGATGCCTTCGACGACTGCGACGCCGCCCTCGTGAAGCTCGAGAAGCTGTGCTGCGATCCCGGCCGCAGCCCCCGCATGGCGGAACTGGGCCGAACCGTCGATGCGGCGCGGACCGCCCTGCAGGGCGATTTCACGGCGGCGACGGCCGAGGAGGCCCTGGAGCACCTCGAGAACGCCGGTGCCCAGCTGGGGCGCCTGCAGGTGGGCTGCTGCGCGCCGAAGCGGCTCCCGCTCTACGCCCGGATGCTCGAGAACCTCACGACCATCCAGCTGACCGTGAACCGGGAGCTCGGGCGGGGCCACTGAACGGCCCGGGAGTCACTCACACACCGACGAGAGGACGAGCGCCTTCCAGTAGTACAGGATCGACCCGGGCGGCACGAGCGTCCCCGCTCCCGGGTCCTGCCGCGTCACCCGCTCGGTCGCCGGGGTCGTCTGCACGCCGCAGACGGGCGGGTCGTCCCCGGCATGACTCGCCTGAAGATCGGCGCCTCCCAGGTCCGGGACCGGCGTGTAGCCGCTGATCCGCTGACCGGTGATGTCGGGAACCGTGACGAGGTCGACGCAGTAGTACCCGTAGCTTCCTGCTGGCGTCCGGCCGCCGCAGCTGTTACCGAAGGCGTAGTACTCGGTGTCGAGACCGGCATTGCCGTAGAGCCAATCGCAGGCGGCATAGTCACCGCTTGCACATGCCTCGTGCTTGATGTCGAGCTCGGGGTCGACGGTGCCCGAGCCCGAATCAGAGCCCGAATCCGAGCCGGAGTCCGAACCGGAGTCCGAGCCGGAGTCCGAGCCGGAGTCCGTACCCGAATCCGAGCCGGAGTCCGTACCCGAATCCGAACCGGAGTCCGTACCCGAACCCGAACCGGAGTCCGTACCCGAATCCGAACCGGAGTCCGAGCCGGAGTCCGTACCCGAATCCGAACCGGAGTCCGATCCAGCGTCCGTTCCCGAGTCCGAACCGCCGTCCGACCCCGAATCGGATGCCGGTTCCGTGTATGCGCCGCTGTAGACCACGACCGTCGACCCGATCGGCACGCGGCGACCCGCCGACGGATCCTGCTCGGCGACCCGACCGTCGAGGTCGGGGACGTCGACCGCCCTCGTCCCACCGAAGTCGTACTCGAGACCCCGCTCACGCAGCTCCGCTCGCGCCTCGGTGAGGGTGAGGCCACCGAGGACCGGGACGCCGACCGTCGTCGGCTCCGGATCCTGAGGCTCGGGCTCTGGCACCGGGGCCGGTGGCTCGAATCCCATGGACTCGAAGAACCCCGGGACGTGGAAGTCGTCGTCGACGCACGTCGAACCGCTCTCGTCGAGGACGTCCCAGTTGTACCGGGAGCACGGCACCCCGCGGGTCTTGTCCGAGAAGGCGTGGCCCTCACGCATCGCGCCTTCAGAGCCCGTGTAGTCCTGGTCGTAGAGGAAGGCGAACTGCTCGTCGTAGAGCTCGACACGAGCCGAGAGGTCTTCGGGCGTGCGGCCGCGCTCGCACTCCTCGAGCCCGTCTTCGCTGTCGATCTGTTCCCGGATGTGCGACGGCATCACGTGCAGAGCAGCGTCGACCGTCATCCCGAGCGCGGTCCCGGTGCCGAGCGGCACGCCGCTCCCGGGAACCAGACTCGACACGTCGAGAAGCCAGGTCGCGAGGTGTCTTGCAGAGATCGGAATGAGGACGGACTCGCAATAGTCCCGGTCGTAGTAGGTCGCGTGCTTCGACTCGGCCACGTGGAGGAAGTAGCCGCCCCCCGGCCCCTCCCGAGGACACGCCCCTTCGATGACGGGGTCGCCGCCACCCCGTGACGTGCCCGGTCCGAAATCGTCGATCGTCCGCTCCGTCGCGCGGAAATACGTCTCGGTGAAGGTCGCCGGATCCTTGTGGGCGATGGCCCGACCACCCAGGAGCTGGAAGTCGGCGCCCCGGCACTGCCCGCGGGCCGCGTCGCGGCGGCCGAGGGCGATGACGAACCCCTCGTTGTCGCCGAAATGGGCAGCCATGCCGAAACGTCCGCCGTCCCGGCGGTAGAACACGGTGTAGACGATCTCGACCCGATCGGCGTACTCGAGCTTCGTTGCCACGTTCCCATTGCGGGCGTAGGCCTGGACCCGGGCGAGGATTCGGACGATCTCGCCGCAGCGTTCCTGCGCCGACAGCTCGAGTCGCGGCATCCATGCCTTCGCGAGCGCGAGGCGTTCCGCAGCGAACGCGGCCCGATGCGGGGGATACCCGGCCTCGGCGGCGACGGTCTCCACGAGGTAGTCGGTCGTGTCGTACGCCGGCGTGCCCTTCCCGTTGGATCCCCCTCCCGGTCCCGGAGCACCGCAATCGAGCTCCGACCAGAGGCCGACCTTCTCCCACGGCTTCTCCGGACAGATCATCGAGCCGACGAGGCACGCGGTATCGCGGTCGATCGCTCCCATCACGGTCACGATTCCGGCGGCGACGAAGCCCTCGTCGGAGAAGAGCTCGCATCCGAAGTCGAAGGGGCCGCACCCACCGCCCGAGCCCGGCATCACCGACACGGACGACCACCGCGCCCACCTCTGCTGATCCGCGTCGGAGGAGACGCGTCCTCGATCCCGGTTCTCGCAGGCGTCGACGAGGTCCGGGACCGAGAGGGTGAAGCGTCCGGTCTCGCTTCTGGGAGCGTCGGCGTAGAGGTCGTAGAGACGTTGACACCCTTGACGGGGCTCCATCGGGACGAGATCGGCGGCCTCGGTGCGGAACGTTCCGAACTTGCCGAAGATGTCGCGAACCCGGGGAGTGTCGTGGGCGGGCCGTACGCGAACCTCGCCCGACCTCGGATCCCCCGACGGGGGGAACACGATGGATCCGGCGATGACGACATCCGGCTCCGGGGTCGACTCGTCGTCCACCACGAGGATCGCGCCGTCGCGCGTCACCACCCAGGCGTGATCCTCGGCCGGATACGTGTAGCCGAGGCTGATCGGCTCGGGATCGATCACTCGGATCTCACCGTCGCGGGACACCGACACGCGCACGCCGTGGCGAGCGGCGCTCCCGACGAGGTTGTGTCGGAACCCTTCGCGGTCCTCGATGAGGTATCCGGGCCCGCCCCGAACGACGCCGGGGGTGTCGTCGAGGACCTCCTCGACCCAGGCCACGTCGGCGTCTGCACTCGCGATCGCCAACGAGTCGGACGTCTCGAGGAGCGTGGCGGCACGCGCCGGCACCACCCACGCATCCCCATCGGGCGTGAAGGCGGTCAGATGGTCGTCGACATGCGTGTACACGGTGCCGTCGGTCGCCGTGATCGAGTACCCGGCGAAGGGATCCGCCCCCGGCACCCCCGCCCCGAAGAACGCAGCCGACGCGGCGGCCACGGCCGTCGGCCGATCGGCGGGAGCCCCGGGAACGGTCTGCGACGCCTCGGCCGCCGACGGCGGAGCCGTCGAGGTCGCAGCCGCCGTCGAACCCGCATCCCGGCGATCCTGCGAGACGGCGTACCAGGCACCGGCACCGCCGGCCGAGAGGAGGACGAGCACCGAGAGCACTGCTATCCACCGGCGCCTGCGATGGCGCCGCCGGCCCCGTCGGCGCCGCTCTCGCCGATCGGCCTCCGCCCGAGCAGGTACGGGTGGCGTCGACAGGCGGGCGGCGCACTGCATGCAGTACTTGGAGCCGGGACGGTTCTCGGTCCCGCACCGGCGACACGTGTACGAAGCAGGAGATGGGGCGGCCGAACCGCACTCGCTACAGAACCGAGCACCGGCAGACAGCTCGGCGCCACATGATGGGCACCTCATGGGCGGTCTCGTCGGTACCGGGGCGCGCGCCGAACGGAGGCGGTCGCACGCTGCGCCGACGACTGTCGGCCGCTATCCCTTCCCATTCAGGCGCACCCCCATGCGCCCCCTCCCGACGGATCCTACGCGGGGAAGGGGCCCGGCGCGCCCTGGGGTCCTGAATCGGAGCCCCGACCGGCCTCACGGCGTCCGGCTACGGGCAGCCCATCACCCAGAGGATGTCGGCGACGAAGCCGAGCAGCTGGTCGTCGTCGCCCTCGAGGTTCGGAGCGGTGAGGGTGAAGCCCATTCGGCGTTCGTTCAGCTCGTTCGGCGCCTCGTGGGTCGTGATGTCGAGGGTGCCGGGCCCCCGGTACTCCACGGCGCGCAGCGATCCGTCCTCCTGGACGAACTGCGTGAGCCGGACGCGATCGATGGCGAGGGTCGCCAGTTCGCCGCCATCGAGGTCGGCCTCGGCCCCGGCACCCACGTTCAGGAGTGTCTGACCGTCCTGGCGGATCTGGATCTGCACCCCGAACTGGTCGCCCTGGCACCCGCCGGCGACGATGAACTCGAAATCGTCGGACGGGAGGGCGTAGCCGGCGTCCACGGCGCCGCTCAGGTCGATCGAGCCCTCCACCACCTGACCGAATCCCGGGCCGGTCGTCCCCTCGCCGTCGGCGTCGTCCCCTCCACCGAGCGCGGTGGTGGGCGCGGTGTCTCCACCGCCGACGTCACCGAGGTCGTCGCCTCCACAGGCCGACACGACGAGGGCGAGGAGGAGGGCGACGAGGACGGGCGTGCGAGACATGCGAGGCTCCGGGATCGGGGTGTCTCAATCTATCGGGCGGCCCGGCCTGCGAAGACCCGCTCGCACCGGACCGTGTCACACCCTGCCCGTACGATGCGAGGGCATCGAGAGCGAGCCGGCCGATCCGGCTCCGGCAACCTGGGACGGACCCCAAGGTGCCCGCACCGATACCAACGGTGCCTGCCCACACCGGGCGATGCGGCCGCCGCGAGGCGGCAACCACCGTCCAAAAGGAGGACCCCATGGTCCACCCCACCCACGCCCGTCGCGAGTTCGGCGACACCGCCAACGTCCGCTTCGGTCCCATCGTCGCCGTCGACGGCGCGACGATGACGATCCGACTCGACGGGGACCCCACCCGCTGGGAGGCCGCCGATGCCGACCGGCTCGCCGCGATCCTCGGTCGCGACGACCTGACCCGCCGCGACGGGCATCCCGTGGCGATGCTGAACGTCGAGCGGGCCTCGCTCGTGGCGATCGCCGTCGGTCCCGCGATACTGCCCGGCCGGCTCGAGGTCGCCTTCGGGGTCTTCTCCCTCGCCGAGGAGTCCCTCCCCGGCCCGTCTCCGGACCAGCCCGACTGGCACCTGGTGCGTGCAACAGCGATCTGATTCGTTTTTCGCGGATTCAAGATCGGGATGCCGAAACGCCGATACCCATCTCCTCGGGGGCGATGCGGCTCGACAGGGGGGCTTCGGGACCAACTCGAAGATTGAGCGGGCCGCATCGCCCACCGAGCGAAACCGACCAAGGGGGGACCTTGCGAAAGACAATCGTCGCGGCGATCACCGCTGCATCACTCGCCATCGCCCTGCCGGCCGCGGCCCACGGACCGAACCCGGCGACGACACCGTCCGAGAAGGCCTGCACCGGCCTCGACCAGGCCGGGTGGCAGCTGAATTTCGACTTCACCGTCGGTGAGCACGTCGTCGACGCCCTGCGGGTACGCGCCGGCTGCTGATCCGAGACGGCGGGAGCGGCCGCCGGCCCGGGAGGCCCACCGACCGGTAGCCTCCCGGGGCCGTGACCGACGTCCCCCCGATCCAGTTCGCCGACGCCCGAGGGGCGCGGCTCGCGTATCAGATGTGGGGCGAGGGCCCGGCCACGATCGTGGCCATCCCACCGCTCGCCCAGAACATCGAGGTCGCCTGGGAGTGGCCGACGATCCGGCGGATGTTCGACCGGTTCGGGGGCTTCAGCCGGTTCCTCCACTTCGACAAGCGGGGGACGGGCTCGTCGGATCGCCGGAGCCGGGTCCCCGGCATCGATGAACGGGTCGACGACATCCGCGCCGTGATGGACGCGGCCGACGTCGAATCCGGCCACTTCTTCGTGCAGTCCGACGGCGGACCCATGGCCCTGCTGTTCGCCGCCACCTATCCCGAGCGGGTCGAGAGCCTGACCCTCGTCGGGAGCTTCGCGGCCCGCGAGTTCCCCGGCACGCCCGAGGAGTACGTGCACCGCCGGGACCGCGCCGCCGCCGAGTGGGGCACCCCGGACTCGACGATCGTCGACCGCTTCGCTCCGTCCATGGCGGCCGACCAGGAGTACCGGACCTGGCACCAGCGCTACGAACGCCAGTCGGCGACCACCGATTCGATGCGGGAACTGCTCGACCTCACCTTCGAGATGGACGTCACCGAGATCCTGGGCGACCTCGACGTTCCCACCCTGGTGATCCACCGCACCGGCGATCGAGCGGTCCCCGTCGAACTCGGCCGGGACCTGGCCGACCGGATCCCCGGCGCCCGGCTCCTGGAACTGCCGGGGGACGACCACTTCTCCTACGCCGGCGACCTGGAGTCGTGGATGACCGAGGTCGAACGGTTCGTCACCGGGACGGTTCGCCCCCGCCCGGAGCCCACCCCCCGCTCCGCCGTCCGGATCCGCACACTCGGCGGCTTCGCCGTCGAGCGGGACGGTGCCGAGGTCCCCGTCTCGGCCTGGGGGTCCCGGATCGCCCGCCAGGTGTGCAAACGCCTCGTCGCGGCCCGGGGCTGGCCGGTGACCCGCGACGAACTCATCGACCTGCTGTGGCCCGACGAGGCGGATCGGGCTCGTCTGGGCGCGCGGCTCTCCGTCCAGCTGTCCCACCTCCGGCGGGTTCTCGGCGGCGGGGTCGTCGCCGACCGGGAGACGGTGCGCCTCGACCTCGACGAGGTCGACACCGACCTCGAGATCTTCTTCGCCGCGTCCGACGATGCCGCCGTCGTCGCCTCCCACCCCGGCCCCTTCCTGCCCGAGGACGTCTACGACGACTGGACGGGTCCCACCCGCGACGAGGTGCGGACCCGGTTCGTGGCCGCCGCCCGGGCGCTGGCCAACGCGGCCGCCACGCGGGGCGACCACGTCGAGGCGGTCCAGCTGGGCCGCCGGCTCGTCGCCGAGGACCGGTGGGACGAGGACGCCCACCGGCTGATCGTCGACACCCTCGTGCGGGCCGGGGAGGTCGGCGAGGCGCGGCGGAGCCACGAGGCCTACGCCGACGCGATGGCGGAGCTCGACGTCGAGGTGCCGCCCTTCCGGTCGTAAGGATTCCGAAAGGGTGGTGCGGCACGATCGCCGCATGAGTATCGAACACACCCTCGCCAACGAGGCCGTCGTGCTCGCCCCCGGTGGCGGCACCCGCCTCGAGTTCCTCAACCATCTCGCGACCGTGAAGGTCGCTGCCGACGGCGCCCGCTCGATGAGCGTGGTGGAGTTCTTCGCCCCCCGCGGGTTCGGACCGCCGCAGCATCGCCACAACGAGGAGGACGAACTGTTCATCGTCCTCGACGGGGAGCTGCGGTTCTTCCTGGGCGACGACACGTTCGGCGGGGAGGCCGGCTCGATGGCCTACCTGCCGAGGGCGATCCGCCACACGTTCCAGGTGCTGTCGCCCACCGCCCGCCTCGTCAACGTCACGTCGTCGAACACCGTCGTACCCCGGTTCGACGAGATGGTCGCCGCCCTCGGCGAGCCCACGGACCGCACCGACATGCCCGAACCCGCACCGATCGATCCGGGCCGGGTGGCCGAGGTCTGCGCCGCTCACGGCATCGACATCGTCGGTCCCCCGCCCCCCGCACTCTGAAGGAGCCCCGCATGATCCGCCGCATCGCACCCATCGCCGTCCTCGCCCTGGCCCTCGTGGCCTGTGGAGGCGACCCCGAGCCCACCACCGTCGACGTCGAGACCGTCGACTACGCCTACGTCGGCCTGCCCGAGACGCTCGTCGCCGGGTCGACGATCACCATCACGAACACGAGCGACACGGAGCTCCACGAGCTCGTCGCCCTCCGGCTGCCCGACGGCGAGGACCGCCCGGCGGCCGAGATCGTCGCCGATCAGGAGGCGCTCGTGGCCTTGTTCCCCTCCGTGGAGGCGGTGCTCATCGCCCCGCCGGGCGAGTCCGGGTTCGCCGTCGAGGGCACCGGCGTCCTCGACGAGCCGGGCCGGTACCTCATCATCTGCGCCATCCCGACGGGGGCGGATCCCGCCGAGTACCTGGCCGCCGCCCAGGAGTCCGAGGGCGGTCCGCCCGACGTCCCCGGCGGTCCCCCGCACTTCGTCCAGGGCATGTTCGGGGAGCTCACGGTCGAAGGCTGAGCCGCCGTCCCTTCCTCCCCCGGCGACCGGCTGGTTGCCGGGGGAGGGGCCGGCCTCAGCCCCGGTAGATCTCGTCGGCGAGGCGGCCCCGCATGAGTTCGCGGACACCGCCGGGCACGATCATCGCCGACCCGACGGCCATGGCGACCCGCTTGCCCTTCTCGTCGGTGACGTCGACCTTCGCGACGCGGATGCGGCGCCCCGAGTGCTCCACCTCGCCGGTGAACATGAGCCGTTCCTCGTCGAGGAACACGGGTCGGAGGAACCGGACCTCCATGTCGAGGGAGGCGTAGACCTCCCCCGGCGACAGGGTGGAGTACACGGCGCCGCCGAGGACCTCGTCGCACCCCCAGGCGATCATCCCGCCATACATGGCCGGCCCACCGGCGGAGAACCACGGGCTCTTGCGCATGCGCATCGTGTTCCGCCCCGGCTCGACCGAGAGGTACTCGAACCCACCCAGCGTCACCGAGGGACTGGTCGGTTGCTCGCCCCGGATCGTCCGCTGCATCATCTCGACGGGGACGCCCGTGTCGTACTCGGCCAGGTCGGCGTAGGCGCTGTCGGGCACCTCGCGCAGATACGGATCGGGCGGGTCGGTGACCGGCTCGGGGCGGGGCATGAGATCCATGCCGGGCTCCACGGGGATGTCGGGGAAGACGCACCGTGTGGAGCCGTAGGCCATGAGGCGACCCTCGTTGTCCTCGATCGTGGTCTCGGAGATGCCGACCTCCCGCCCGACGTACACCGAACGGGCCCGGGCGACGAGGTTGCCGGTCCGCCGCGTCGACGGGCGCACGTAGGAGAGGAACAGCTGCGAGGTGTTCACGCCTCGTCCGGGAGGCATCCCGGTGAGGAGCGCCGAGGCGAGGGCGGCGTCGGCGAGGAAGGCGTAGACCCCGCCGTGGATGACACCGAGGGAGTCCTCCAACCACTTCGTGACCGGCATCGAGTAGGCGGCCGTGCCGATGCCGGCGTCCGTGGGCTTGATGCCCGTCAGGTGATGGATCGGCGGCGGCGGGTTCTCTCCCCGGGCCGCCCGCTTCATGTTGTCCAGTCCCGGGACCGAGAACGCGGACACGTCCCCGATCGTCCCCCGGACGTCCTCGTCGATGACGAACTTCCCCACGTCGGATCCCCTCTCGTTCGGGCGAGCCTACGGACTCAGGGGGACCGCCGCTCGGCTATCCGCGCTGCAGGTGCTCCAGGAGGTGGGGCACGATCTGCTCATGGGCGTCCTCCTGGAGGTAGTGGCCGGCGTCGGGGATCCGCTGGACCTGGGCGTCGGGGAAGGTGCGCAGCCAGAGGCGTTCGAGCATCTCGGGGGTGAAGGCGATGTCCTTCATGGCCCAGGAGATGCTCACCGGCTTGTCGGCGAGGTGCTGCAGGCCCGCTTCGATCTCGCCCATGAGGTCGGCGACACGGCCCTCCGGTCCCGACGGGATCTCGCGGGGGAACACCAGGATGGCGGTCCGGCTGGCGTAGTCGGGGTGCGGGGCGAGATACGCCTCCTTCACGGTCGTCGTCATGCGATCCCGCTTCATGACACCCGCCCTGAACACGACGAGACGCACGAACAGGTGCAGCCGCTTCACCATGAACTCGCCGACCCCGGCCATGCGGAAGAGCCGCAGCGGGACGGGCAGCTTCACCTGCTCCGGCGGGCGGTGGGCGAAGGTGTTGAGCACGTAGAGGCCACGCACCCGATCGGGATGCCGTCCCGCCCACGCGAATCCGATCGGCCCGCCCCAGTCCTGGCCGACGACCGTCGCGTCGGACAGGTCCAGCGTCTCGAGCAGGGCGTCGAGGCGGTCGGCGTGGCGTCGGATCGTGTAGAGGTCGGGGTCGTCGGGCTTGTCGGACCGTCCGAACCCGAGGTGGTCGGGGACGATCGCCCGGTATCCGGCGCCCACCAGCGGCGGGA
>JAWVYO010000081.1:0-10657 GCA_033722675.1 Acidimicrobiia bacterium
GCAGCACGAGCCAGTCGCCCGTGCGCGCCTCCGGTGTGAACGCGAGGCCCACCGCCCGCGGAACGCCGGCCACCTCGACGACACCCGCCCGCTCGACCCCCTCGCCGTGCTCTGCGACGAGGCACCCGACGACGGCCAGGCACACGGTCACGCCTCCACGTCGACGGTCAGCAGCCGGATGCCCGGTCCGGGGGCGGCGCGATCGACGATCACATCCACGTCGAGCGAGGGATGCGAGCGGGCGGCGAGCGCCCGGAGATGCGTCCGGACGAGCTGGGGTGTCAGGTGCTCGTCGCCCTCGATCCGCACGGCGATGCGGCCGATCCGCGCCCCCTCCGCAGCCGCCTCGGCGGCGCGCAGGATCTCGGCGACCGCACGCGCCTCATGCATCGGCGACCTCCTCCAAGATCATGCCGACGGCCACCTCCACCGCATCCTCGACGGCGGGGCTCATGGGCCGGCCGGGACCGAAGGCCGCCCCCTCGATCCCGTAGACGACGACGTCGGCGGGAAGCCGTTCGAGCTGCGCGGCCAGGTCCAGGACCTCGGCCGGGCCGAGCGCATGGCTGGACGACGGCCGGACCGAGGCCAGAGCCGTCCGATCCGTCATGCGTACGAGCCGCCCGGGACGGCCCGCCGGCGAGACGGCATCGACGACGATCGTCCGCCGGCAGCCGGCCAGCGCCTCGAGGACGTCGCCGGGGTCGCCGTCGGTGCACACGGTCTCCACGTCGGCGGGGAGCGGCCCGGCGAGACGATCGAGCACCGCCGGACCGACGGCGTCGTCGCCGCGATCGCGGTTGCCGATCCCGATCACGACGGTCCGGTCACCCACGATCGACCTCCAGACGGAGGAAGTGCGTGGCACAGGAGATGCAGGGGTCGTAGTTGCGGATGGTCTGCTCCAGACGCCACTGCAACTCGTCGTCGGGCAGATGGAGGCTCCGCTCCAGCACGGCCCGGACGTCGGCTTCCATCACCAGTTGATTCTGCGCGGTGGGCGGGACGATCGTCGCCTCGGCGATCCGCCCGTCCTCGCCCACCGAGTAGCGGTGCCACAGGAGCCCGCGGGGCGCCTCCGTGGCCGCGGCTCCCGTCCCCGCACGCGGCTCGATCACGACGGCCGGATCGGCGGCGTCGTCGTAGCCGTCCACCAGCCGCATGGCCTCCTCGACGGCGTGCAGCGTCTCGACGGCCCGGACGACGATGCTGCGGAAGGGGTTGCGGACGACGGCGGGGAGGCCCATCCGTTCGGCGGCCTCCCGGGCTCCGGCCGACAGTCGGGCGCGGTTGTGGGCGTACCGGGCGAGGGGCCCCACGTGATACACG
The DNA here is from genome assembly GCA_033722675.1 of Acidimicrobiia bacterium. GTDB lineage: Bacteria > Actinomycetota > Acidimicrobiia > Spongiisociales > UBA11373 > DATHYU01. The sequence goes on from JAWVYO010000081.1 coordinate 1,330, forward strand.
CCCCCCTCCAGCGTGCGGGCGTGGAGGGCGTTCGACCGGGCCACGTGTTCCTCGACGAACACACGGTCCCACTCGTCGTTCCCGACGTCGATGCCCGAGGTCGAGACGATCCTGCCCTCGTTGAACGGGTACTCGTCCGGGTGGACGAGGGACACGAAGTCGAAGTCCATCTCGACGTCGGGCATGGGCAGCGTGGCGGTGAAGTCCACCATCCACCGCGCCAGGTCGAGCGCCTCCTCGAGGGGCAGCGACCGGAGGGCGTCGCGTGGCGGGAGCGAGTAGAACCCGCCGACCCGCACGTTGATCGGGTGGATCTCGCGCCCACCGAGCACGTTCACGACGTCGTTGCCGATCTTCTTGAGCCGAAGGGCTCGTTCCACGGCCTCGCGGTGATCGGCCGCCATGTGCACCGCCGACTCGTAGCCGAGGAAGTCGGGGGCATGGAGGAGGAAGACGTGGAGCACGTGGCTCTCGATCCACTCGCCGCAGTAGAGGAGGCGTCGCAGCGACCGGATCGGCTCGCCGACCGTCGTGCCGAAGGCGCGCTCCATGGCGTGGCACGACGACATCTGATAGGCGACGGGGCAGATGCCGCAGATGCGCGCCGTGATGTCGGGAGCGTCCGAGTACGGGCGGCCTTCGAGAAAGGCCTCGAAGAAGCGGGGCGGCTCGAAGATGCCGAACTCCACGACGTCCACTGCGCCGTCGCGAACGGCGACCTTCAGGGAGCCCTCTCCTTCGACCCGGGCGAGGTAGTCGACGTCGATCGTGCGGTCAGCGGACATCGGCGGCCTCCCGGAAGGGCTCGGCGAAGGCGTTGAACGACCGGTAGACATCGACGAGGCGGGCATCGTCGACCCCGAGCCGGCGCCATTCGGCCGACAACGACGCGGTGTTCGGCGACTCCATCGGCCCGAAGCATCCGAAGCAGCCGCGCCGGTACGAGGGGCACAGCGCCCCGCAGCCGGCCTGGGTGACCGGGCCGAGGCACGGAGTGCCCGCCGACACCATCACGCAGGGGATGCCCGACCGCTTGCACTCGACGCACACGGCGTAGGTCGGGACCACCGGGCGCCGTCCGTTCACGAGGGCATTGAGCACCTCGAGCAGCTGATGCTTCGAGATCGGACAGCCGCGGAGTTCGTAATCGACGGTCACGTGCTCGCGCACCGGCGTCGACCGATCGAGGGTGCTGATGTACTCGGGATGGGCGTAGACGGTGCGGAGGTAGTCGCCGACGTCGGCGAAGTTGCGGAGGGCCTGGATCCCCCCGGCCGTCGCGCACGCCCCGATCGTCACGAGGATCCCGGCGTCCCGCCGCGCCTGGCGGATCCGCTCGGCGTCGTGGTCGGTGGTGATGGAACCCTCGACGAGCACGACGTCGTAGGGCCCGGGGGAGATCTCGCGGGACGCCTCGGCGAAGTTGGCGATCTCGACCGCTCCGGCCACGGCGAGCAACTCGTCCTCGCAGTCGAGGAGGCTCAACTGACACCCGTCGCACGACGCGAACTTCAGGACGGCGAGGCGGGGTCGATCGGCCATCTCACACCTCCCGGATCTCGAGGAGGTCCTCGAGATCGTCGTAGCGGAAGACGGGGCCGTCGCGGCACACGAAGACCGGGCCGAACTGGCAGTGCCCGCACACGCCGATGGCGCACTGCATGTTTCGCTCCATCGACAGCCAGATGCGGTCGGTGGGCACGCCCCGGCGACGAAGCTCCCGGCCGCAGAACCGCATCATGACCTCCGGGCCGCAGACCAGCACCGTCGCCGCCTTCGGATCGAAAGGGGCTCGGCCGATGAGCTTCGTGACGACCCCCACCGAACCGCGCCACTCCTGGCTGGCGTTGTCGACGGTGACGAGCACCTCCATGTCGAACCGCCCCCGCCATTCGCTCAGCAGGTCGGCGTAGAGGAGGTCGCGCGGCGTCCTCGTGCCGTAGAGCAGCACGACGCGGTCGTACCGGTCGCGATGGGCGAGGGCGTGGAGGATCGCCGGGCGCAGCGGGGCGAGCCCGATCCCGCCGGCGACGACGACGAGATCGCCGCCCTCGGCCGCGGTCACCGGCCATGCGTTCCCGAAGGGCCCCCGGACGCCGATGACGTCGCCCGGCACCAGGTCGCGCAGGCGCTTCGTGACCGACCCGACGCCCCGAACGGTGTGGACGAGGCGTCCGTGACTGGCGGGATCGCCGCTCACCGAGATCGCGACCTCCCCGACCCCGAAGGCGTAGAGCATGTTGAACTGCCCCGGCTCGAACCCGTAGCCCGGCGGCGGTGCGAGCGACAGGCTGAAGGTGTCGTCGGTCTCGTCCCACCGATCGACGATCGTCGTCGGCACGGGGACCATGGGGTCGACGGTGGATTCAGTCGCGAGTGCCATACACGTCCAGGAGTTGGAGCCGGGTCGCCTCCAGGCGGCCGGCCATGACGGCGGTGAATCGGGTGACGATGCGATAGCCGAGCGAGGGGTCCGCCTCCATGGCCGCCCGGAGGGCGGGTCCGTCGAGCTCGATGGCCGTCGTCGGCGTGAGGGACCGCACGTCGAACGACCACCGGTAGGGCTCGACGAGCCACGACCAGCCCAGCACCTCGCCGTCGTTGACGGTCTGGATCACGCGCGGCGGGCGACCCGGCCGCTGCACCTCGACCGCCAGATCGCCGCGCTCGACCAGGTAGCAGCGGTCGGCCACGGCGCCGGTGCGCGCCACGATCGCCTCGGCCGGCCACTCGATCGGGCCGACGGACACGGCGGCGAGCCGCTCGACGTCGTCCGGCTCGAATCCGGCCAGGAAGGGGTGGGCGAGCATCCGCTCGGCGAGTTCAGGCATGCGCGACCTCCCGCTGGAACGCCGCCGCCTCTTCGGTGATGTCGATGCGGGCCGGGCACCAGGTGATACACCGGCCGCAGCCCACACAGCCGAGGACGCCGAACTGGTCGACCCACGTCGACAGCTTGTGCGTGAGCCACTGGCGGTACCGGGCAGCGGGGCTGGGACGCAGCGCACCCCCGTGGATGTAGGAGAACTCCTCGTTGAAGCACGAATCCCACCGGCGGACGCGCACCGCCTCCTCCCCGGTGAGCGAGGTGTGGTCGTCGACGGAGGCGCAGAAGCAGGTCGGACACACGAGGGTGCAGTTGGCACACGTCAGGCACCGCCCGGCGATCTCCTCCCAGCGGGGGCTCTCGAGCGAGCCGGCCAGCGCATCGGGCACCGCCTCGACATCGAGGGACCGGCCCATCCGCCCCGCCGCCTCGTCCAGCAGCCGGTCGCAGGTGGCGCGCTGCTCGTCGGTGGCCTCCTTCGCCCCGATGTCGTCGACGAGGTCCGCCCCGAGCGGGGAGCCGACCTCGACGAGGAACCAGTGTTCGTCTCCGTCCACCACTTCGGTGAGTGCGACGTCGGAGCCGGACCCGACGCGGGGGCCGGTCCCGACCGACGCGCAGAAGCAGGTCGCCGCCGGCTCGGTGCAGTTGACCGCCACGATCGCGGAGGCATCGCGGCGGGGACCGTAGACGGCGTCGCGACGGGGGCCGTCGACGAAGACCCGGTCCTGGACGCCGACGGCGGCGACGTCGCAGGGCCGCACACCGACGAAGGCCGTGGGGGTCGCCGACTCCCCGGGTGCGGCCGTGAAGCCCGCCCCGGCCCGGCGAGCCTCCACGAGGGTGGCCACGGGGGGATGGAGGTACCGCTTCACGCTGGAGGGCCCGACGACGGCCCCGAAGAGGGCGTCGTCGCCGCGACCGGCGATCCGGTAGCGCCCGGCGTCGGGAACGCTGGTCGTGCCGACGGCCAGATCGGCGGTGGAACCGACCGGCCCGAGGTCGACGACGTCGCCGTCGAGCGTGGGACCGATCACGTGGAAGCCCCGAGCCACGAGCGATCCGATGAGCCGGTCGATGCCGGCGCGGTCGGTCACATACGCCACGTCGTTTCGACCGTACGGTCGGTCGCGAACGTGCTGATAGGGGCGAACGGTCCATCGCCTGCGGACCGTCGGCGCGGCCCTCGATCGGCGGGACACGATCACTAGCCTGACCGTCATGGATCCGATCCGCCGCTTCCACCGCCCGTCGCTGCGACGGCCCCGTGCGCTGCTCGCCTGGGAGGGGTGGAACGACGCCTGTGACGCCGCGTCGGGCGCGGCCGGATTCGTCGTCGACCAGCACGACGCCGACCCCTTCGCCGTCCTCGAGCCCGAGGAGTTCTTCGACTTCCAGGAGCGTCGGCCCACGGTCGAGATCGCCGACGGCGGGACCCGCCGCCTCGTATGGCCCGACACACGGTTCTACGGGATCCCCGCCGCCGACGGGGCCGACCTCGTCGTCGTCCTCGGGGAGGAGCCGGCGCTCCGCTGGAAGACCTACGCCCGCTCGGTCGCCAGGGTCATGGCCGACGAGGACGTCGAGTTCGCCGTGCTGCTCGGCGCCTACATCGGTGAGGTCGCCCACACCGTCCCCGTCCCCGTCGCCGGCTCGGCGACCGACCCCTCCCTCGTCGAACGGTTCGGGCTCGCCCCCTCCAGCTACGAAGGCCCCACCGGCATCGTCGGCGTGACGATGGAAGCGTTCCGGGAGGTGGGCGTGCCGGCCATGAGCCTGTGGGCCGCCACCCCCCATTACCTGGCCGCCAACCCGAGTCCCCGGGCGATGCTCGCCCTCCTCGAACGTGCCGCCGAGGTCCTCGGCATCGACCCCGACACGACCGAGCTCGCAGAGGCGGCCCGCGAGTTCGACGCCCGCGTCGACGCCGCGCTGGAGGAGAACGAAGAGTTCGTCGACTACGTCCGACGTCTCGAGGAGGCGACCGACCCGGCCGCCCGCATCGATCCGGACCGTGCCCCATCCCTCATCTCCGAGATCGAACAGTTCCTCAAGGACCGGTAGTCGGCCGCTCGCCGAAGGCGAACCGGCGGGCGCCCGCTGCGGCCACGTCGAGCACGCGTCTGCCCTGCTCGGCCTCGATCGCCAGCCCCTCCGCCAGCGGCAACCCCAATCCCCCGTAGACCGCGGCGCGGTCGGTGCGGACCGTCGCCTGCGGATGCCGGGCGATCGCCCGGGCGAGGTCGATGGCGGCATCGAGTTCCGTGTCCGGTGCGACGAGACGGTCCACGAGCCCGATCCTCGCCGCCTCGTCGGCCGCCACCGGGCGTCCGGTGAGGATCATGTCGAGGGCCCGGCCCAGCCCCACGATCCGGGGCAGTCGCTGGGTGCCGCCGTCGACGAGGGGGACGCCGTACCGGCGCTCGAAGCAGCCGAAGACCGCGTCCTCCCCGGCGACCCGGAGGTCGCACCACAGGGCGAGTTCCAACCCCCCGGCCACGCAGTGTCCGGCCACCGCCGCGATCGTCGGCTTCGAGACGCCCTCCTGGGGGGCGCCGAGCCACCCTCGGTCGGTCTCCTCGAGATCGAAGGCCACGAGATCCGCGCCAGAGCAGAAGGTGCCCCCCGCCCCGGTGAGGATGCCCACCGCGACGTCGTCGTCGCCGTCGAAGCGATCCCACGCCTCCCGCAGCGCCACCGCCGTCGCCCGGGCGACGGCGTTGCGCCGCTCCGGCCGGGCGATGGTGACGACGGCGACCTCGCCGATGCGCTCGTAGTGGACCGTCATGCCACCGCCAGCCTATGCGAGAGGACTACGCCGCCGCGATCACTACCGTCGCCGCCATGACACTGTCCGGAGTCCTGCTCTGGTTCCACCTGCTCGGTATGGCCGTCTGGATCGGGGGGATGATCACGGTGGGTGCCATCGTGCCCTCCCTCCGTCGGTCGGGCGCGTCGGCCGAACAGCTCCGAGCGATGGCCCGGGCCTTCGGACGGGTGTCGTGGGTCGCCCTCGGCCTCCTCGTCGCCACCGGGGTCTGGCAGCTCGCCCTGGCCGACGAGGGTGAGCTCGATCGCACGGCGTTCGGGATCAAGCTCCTGCTGGTGGGGGTGGCCGCATCGTTCGCCCTCGTGCACCAGATGACGGCCCGAACGGCTTCCCCCGCGGCGAGGGGAATCGTGCAGGGGCTGATCCTCCTGTCGTCCCTCGGCGTGCTCGCAGCAGCCGTCGCCCTCTGAGCGGGCGCGGCGGAACACACCGGCGGAGCGGATCGGAGCGGGGCGCCCGAAGGCGCCGAGATCACTTCTTGCGCTTGTGGCGGTTGGCGCGAAGACGCTTGCGGTACTTGTGCTTCGACATCTTCTTGCGCCGCTTCTTGACGAGCGAGCCCATCGGTCCTCGTTGGTCGGGAACGGGTGCCGCCCGGGAGCGGCCTCTCCAGGGTATCGCGCAGGTCCTTCCAGTGGGGACCGGCTTCGGCCGGGTCGGGTAGCCTCGCCTCGAGTCGACCCGCAGGGAGGACGCATGGCCGCCCCCATCACACTCGAGGATCGCGTGGTGATCGTGACCGGCGCGAGCCGGGGCATCGGTGAGGCGATCGCCCACGCGGTGTCGACCGCCGGCGGCGCCGTGGTCCTCGCGAGCCGCAAGCAGGAGGGTCTCGATGCGGTCGCTGCATCCATTCGCGACGCCGGTGGCACCGCCCTGCCGCTGGCGACCCACGTCGGTCATCCCGACGAGGTCGAGGCGCTCTTCGAACGCGTCATGGACGAGTTCGGCGTCGTCCACGGCCTCGTGAACAACGCCGCCACCAATCCGTACTTCGGTCCGATGGTCGGCACCTCCGAAGCGGCCTTCGACAAGACGTTCGAGGTGAACGTGAAGGGTCCGCTCAAGGCCACCGCCGAGTTCGTGAAGCACGCCGGACCCGGAGGCTCCATCGTCAACATCGCCTCGGTGAACGGGATGCGGGCCTCACCGCTGCAGGGCGTCTACGCGATGACGAAGGCGTCGGTCATCTCCATGACCCAGACCCTGTCACTGGAGCTCGGGTCGGCGGGCATCCGCGTGAACGCGATCGCACCGGGCCTCGTCGAGACGCGGTTCGCCGCCACGCTGGTCGAGGACGACGACCTCCGGGAGCACTACACGGCCCGTGCCTCGCTCGGCCGTCACGCCCAGCCCGACGAGATCGCCGGTGCCGCCGTCTACCTGTTGTCGGACGCGGCGTCCTACACCACGGGCGAGACCATCGTCGTGGACGGCGGCTACGTCGCCACCTGACATCGTCACGCGGTTCCGCACCGCTCGTCGCGACGAGCAGGCGGTGGTCGTCGAGGGGTTCCACGCGCTCAAGCACGCGATCCGCTTCGGCGCACGGCTGCGGGAGGTCGCCTGCTCCGACGCCGGGACGCTGGAGGCCCTGGCCGGGGATCTCGCCCCCGACGTGACGGAGACGCTCGAGGAGGCGGCCACCGTCGTCGGACCCGACGTCTTCTCCCGGCTGGCCCCGCGGCCCCATCCCACGGGGGTGGTGGCCGTCGCCGATCGGCCGTCGCCGGGCCGCGCCCTCGAGCGACGGCGCGGGCGCGTCGTCGTCCTGGAGCGGCCACGCCGTCCCAACAACGTCGGAGCCTCGGTGCGGGTCGCCGCGGCCGCCGGGGCGGCCGGCGTCGTCGTCGTCGACGGTGCGGATCCCTGGCATCCGGAGGCGGTCCGGACCGGTGCCGGACTCCAGTTCGCCCTCGACGTGACGCTCGTGCCCGCGTTCCCCCCCACCCCGCTCACGGTGGTCGCCATGGACCCCGACGGCGATCCGACGCTCGACGTGCCCGCCGACGCCGCGATCTGTTTCGGGACCGAGCGCGAGGGCCTGTCGGCGGCGTTACGCGACCGCGCCGACCGGGTCGTCGCCCTCCCGATGCGATCCGGCGTGTCCAGCCTCAACCTGGCCACGGCCGTGGCGGCGACGCTCTACCGCCGACCGGGTGCGATGCCGCCCGCGCCGGATTAGCCCGTCTCGACGACGAGGCCCGTGGTGGCGATGTCGGGCTGGAGCACGACCCCCGTGCCCGCCATCCGATGCTCGAAGGCATGGGCGACGGCGGCCCTCGTGTCCGCGGTCGCCAGGGCGAGCACCGACGGACCGGCCCCGCTCCATGCGGCGTGGGCCGCGCCGGCGTCGCGGGCGACCTCGATGAGCGCCCCGGTCAGCGGCGACAGCCGGGACCGGCGAGCCTCGTGGAGCTCGTCGCCCGCGGCCTCGGCGAGGAGGTCCGGATCACCGGACCGGAGGCCCTCGAGGAGGAAGGCGAGCCGGGCAGCCGTCCGGACGACGACCTGTAGCTCCACGGTCGAGCCGAGGGCGTTGCGAGCCGAGCGGGTGGAGAGGCGCTCGTCGGGCACGGCGACGACGGGCACGAACGAGGGGTGGAGGGCGACGGGCCGGACCGTCCCCGTCGGCGACACCATGACGGCGCCCCCGTGCGCGGCGGCGGCCACGTTGTCCGGATGCCCCTCGACGCTCGCCGCGACCTCGCCCACCTCGACCGTGTCGGTGGACCGGCCGACGCTCGCCCGGACCGCTCCGGCCACCGCGACGATCAGGGCCGCGCTCGACCCGAGGCCCCGGGCCACCGGGATGTTCCCGCCGACGTCGACGGCGAACGGCCCCGCCCCCGGTGCCGCGGCTTCCGCCGCCGCCCGCACCAGGGTCAGGGCGTCGTCGTCGGCGGGCTCGCCTCCGGAGCGGAGCGCCCAGGCGGCCGCCGGCGCCACTTCCACGTGACAGCGGAGGTCGAGGGCCAGCGCCAGCACGTCGAAACCGGGCCCGAGGTTCGCGGAGGACGCCGGCGCCGAGGCGCGGATCACGAGTCGGCGCCCACTTCCACGAAGATCCTCGTCGCCTCCGGCACGACCGAGCGGATCGCCTCCTCGATGTCGGCGACCACCCCCTCGACCTGATCGCCCGAGAACCCGTCCTCGACGGTCACGTCGACGTTGACGAGGATCTCCTCGGAGCCGAGATGCATCGTCATCAGCCGCTCCACGGTCTCGACGCTGCCCAGGGAGAGGATGGCCCCGCGGATCTCCGACCGGGTGCGCCGGGATGCCGACTCGCCGAGCAGCAGCCCCTTCGTCTCGAGCGCGAGGAGCCAGGCCGTGGCGGTGAGCATGATCCCGATCACGATCGACGCCGCGCCGTCCCACTGCGATGCTCCGGTCACCTCGGCGAGGATCAGGCCGGCGGCGGCGATGAACACACCGAGCACGGCGACGGTGTCCTCGAACAGGACCACCACCAGCGTCGGGTCCTTGCTCTCACGGATCGTGCGCCAGGCCCCCCGCCCCCGGCGCCGCCGGTTGAACTCCTCGAGGGCGGGGCGGAAGGCGATGACGATCTCGAAGAAGGCGGCGAGGCCCAGGACCACGAGGTTCAACACGATCCCGCCCTCGTGGTGCTCGGGATGCCGGAGCCGCTCGTACCCCTCGAGGATCGC
>JAWVYO010000082.1:0-10578 GCA_033722675.1 Acidimicrobiia bacterium
CCGGCGAGCTCTTCGAGGACCTCGAAGCCCTCGGGCGATCCGACGCCGCGTCCGCCTCCCACCACGACCGGTGCCGTGGCCAGCGTCATGCCCTCCGACAGCACCTCGCGGTCCACCACCACGGTGCGGGCGACCGCGTCGCCGAGCGTCGCGTCGTACGGGCGGACCTCTGGTACGACCGGCGCCGGCTCGGGGTCGACGACGTTGGCGGCGAAGGACAGCAGCGCCGGCCCGGTCGCCTCCAGTTCGGCGTGCTCGTGGAGCGACCCGCCCCAGCGGACCCGCGTGACCGTCCATGGCTCGCCGGGTTCGACGTCGAGAACGTTGGCCACCATCGGCAGGTCGAGCCGGGCGGCGGCGTGGGCGAGCACCTCGTTGCCGCGTTCGGTGCCGGGCGCCACGACGGCGGACCGGCCTCCGGCCGCCTCGGCGAGCACCGCGCCCCAGGCCTCGGGCCCGTAGTCGTCGATCAGGTCGTGGCGGGCGACGTGGACCGTCGAGGCGCCGTGCTCGGCGGCCGTCGACCCGAGATGCTCGCCGATGCCGCCGACGATCAGCGCCTCGAGGGGCTCGCCGAGCGCCTCGGCGAGGCGTCGCGCCCGGGTCGCCGCCTGCCAGGTGGTGGCGGGCGCACCGCCGCGATCGTGCTCGATCAGGACGAGGACCGACATCACACCACCCCCAGTTCCTCGAGGACGTCGACGACGGCGGGGGCGGCCTCGGGACCGGTCCCCAGCACCACCGTTTCGCTCACCTGTTCCTCCGGCCGCTCGAACCGCACCATCCGCTGGCCCCCGGCCTCGGCGTCGATCTCGAACAGCTCGACCTCGACCTTCTTCGAGGCGAGGCGTCCCTTCAGCGTCGGGTACCGCGGCAGGTTGATGCCCTCCTTCACGCCGACGACGGCGGGGACCGGCAGGTGGTACACCTCGAAGCCGTTGCCCACGGCGCGGCGCGCCACGGCCACGTCCCCCTGCACCTCCAGGCCCTTCACGCCGTTGACGATGGGCCGATCGAGGTCGTGGGCGACACGGATGCCCACCTGATAGTTGCCGGCGTCGGCGGACTCGTTGCCGAACAGGATCAGGTCGAAGGCGCCGTCGCGTTCCTCGAGCCGTCGCACGGCCGTGGCGATCGCCGCCGCGGTGCGCTGGGGATCCCAATCGGACCCGTCGGTGGGCACGAGCACGGCCCGCTGGACGCCGACGCTCGCGGCGTAGCGGAGCTGCTCCTCGGCCTCCGGTGGGCCGACGGTGAGCACCGTGCTCTCCCCGCCGTGGGCCTCGACCTGCTGCACCGCCTCCTCGACGGCGCACTCCTCGTGCGGGCTCGTCGTGAAGGCCAGGTGGGCCGTGTCGATGGCCCTCCCGTCGTCGGTGAGCAGGATGCGGGCGCCCGGCGCAGGCACCCGCTTCACACAGGCGAGGACCCGCACGTCAGGCCTTCATCCGCTCGTCGTCGGGGTCGAACAGCGGCTGGCTGCCGACGCGGGCGACGGTGACCGGATACGTCTCGTTCATGTACATCACCTGCAGCGACCGGCCCTCCTGTGCGTACTCCGGCGGCAGGTAGGCCATGAGCAGGTAGGCACCGAGCGACGGCCCCGACCCGGCGGTCGTGACCCGCGAGGGGCGGCCCTTGGCGTCCACGATCCGCTCCCCCTCGAGGGTGAGGATCGGCTCGTTGCCGCCCGTCGGGTACCGCTTGACGCCCGACTCGGAGGTGTGGTCGTCCATCGTGAGGGTGCAGAGGACGGCGGCCGGGTCCTCCTCCCGCGCCTGCAGGTAGGCCGCTTTGCCGATGAAGTCGGCCTGCTTGACCCGCGGCCGGGCGAGACCGGCCTCGACGGGGGTGTACTCGGACTCGAGCTCCGCCCCCATGAGGCGGTAGCCCTTCTCGATGCGTCCCGTCGTGCCGTAGACGCCGATGCCCGCCGGCCGCACCTCGAACTCCTGGCCCGCCTCCCACAGCGTGTCCCACAGGCGCAAGCCGTGCTGCATCGGCGTGTAGACCTCGAAGCCGCTCTCGCCCACGTAGGAGATCCGGAACATCGTCACGGGGATGCCGTCGACGAGCGTGTCCTGCACCGTGGCGTAGGGGAACGCATCCTGGGAGAGGTCCGCCTCGCAGACCTTCGAGAGCAGATCGATCGCCTTCGGGCCCCAGACCCCGATCGTGGTCATGGCCGAGGTGCGGTTCTCGAAGTGCACCGAGCCGTCGTCGGGCAGGTTCGTGCGGAACCAGTACTCGTCTCGGCCGCCGTCGAAGGCGCCCGTGACCACGCGGAAGCGATCGTCGGCGAGCCGCAGGACCGTGAGATCGGAGCGGAATCCGCCGCCGGGCTCGAGGACCGGCGTGTAGATGGCGCTGCCGACCGGGCGGTCGCACTTGTTCACCGTCATCATCTCGATGTAGTCGACCACCCCGGGCCCGGACACGTCGAAGATCTGGAAGGCCGTGAGGTCGACCATGGCGACCTTCTCGCGCATGTGGAGGTGCTCGCCGAGGATGATCGGCGACCACCACCGGCGGTCCCACTCGTGCTCGCGATCGGGGATACCGTATCGCTCGACCAGCTCCGCGTTGGACTCGTACCACTGGGGCCGCTCCCAGCCCCGGGCGTCGTAGAAGACCGCGCCGAGCTCCTCCTCGCGCGCCGCGAAGGGCGCCCGGTTCATGCCCCGCTCCGTCTCCCACTGCTCCCTGGGGTGGACGATGCCGTAGGTCTTGTTGAAGTGCTCGGCCGCGCGGGCGAGGACGTGGTGCTCCGTCTTCTCGTGGGGGTAGAAGCGGGCGATGTCGGAGCCGTGGGGATCGGCGATGTGGGGGTACCCGTGCGTCATCCACTCGGCCATGAGCTGACCGATCGCCGGGCCCTCCTTGATCCACACCGCGGCCGCCGACCAGAGGTTCTCCACCTCCACGGTCTCGCCGAGCACGGGCATGGCGTCTGGGGTGAGCGAGAGCAGCCCGTTGATGGCGTAGCGGATCTCGGCGGTCTCGAGGATGCCGCCCATGATCTCGAGGGCGTCCTCGAGCTGGGGGTCGAAGTCCTCCTGGGTGAAGGGCATCTCCGTGGGCGACAGCGCCGCCTCGTCGTTCGAGGGGATCTCGTCGGGGTGGTGGAAGATCGGGCGGTGCGCGTAGGAGCCCACCTCCATCGAGCCGGCCGACTGGCGCTCGTACATGAAGGTGTCCATGTCGCGCACGATCGGATACCCGATCTCGTTGCCGGTGGCCTGCAGGACGTCGATGGGTCCGACGTCGGCCATCTGATGCACGGCCGGGGTGAGGGGGATCGACGCACCGGCCATCTCGGCGATCCGCGGGCTCCACACGCCGCACGCGACGACCACGTGGTCGGCCTCGATGCGGCCCTTGTCGGTCACCACCGCCGAGATGCGCGGCCGCTTGTGGGGCACGGACTCCGTCTCGAGGTCGAGGACCTCGGTGGTGCCGAACACCTGCAGCGCTCCCATGTCGCGCGCCTTGTCACGCATGTGGGTGCCGTAGCCGAGCGAGTCGACCACCGAGACACTCGGCGTGTAGAAGCCGCCGACGATCACGTCCTCCTCGATGAAGGGGACGAGCTCCTTGATCTCGGCGGGCGTGACGAGGGTCGCCTCGATGCCGTAGGCCTTCGCCGACGTCATCCGGCGTCGCAGCTCCTCCATCCGCTCCTCGGTGCGCGCCACCTCGATGCCGCCGCACTCGGTGTTGAACCCGGCCTCCTCGTACTGGCGCTGGCTCTCGACGGTGAGCTCGGCCATCTCCCGGTTGTGGTCCGTCGGGAAGATGAAGTTCGAGGCGTGCCCCGTGGAACCGCCGGGGTTCGGGAGCGGCCCCTTGTCGAGGAGCACGATGTCCGTCCACCCCATGTCGGCGAGATGGCCGACGATGGAGTTGCCGACGATGCCGGCGCCGATGACGACGACCTCGGCACGGGTGGGGAATGCACTCACCGGAGCTCCTCTCCTGGCGACAACTGATATATCATGAGTCTACGAACTCGACACGAGACGTCAAACCGATGACCGCACCGCCCACACCCAGCCAGGCAGACCTCGCCTACGAGGCGGTCCGCGACCTGCTCGTGCGCCTCGAGATCGCCCCCGGCGCCCCCATCGTCGAGTCCGAGCTCATGGAGCGCACCGGGTTCGGCCGCACCCCGCTGCGGGAGGCCCTCAACCGGCTGGAGTCCGAGCGGCTCGTCCGGATCTTCTCGCGCCGCGGCACCTTCGCCGCCGGCATCGACCTCGCCGACCTCGCCCTGATCACCGACCTCCGCGAGGAGCTCGAGGCCCACGCCGCCGAACGGGCCGCCGAGCGGGCCACCACCGCCGACCGCGAGGTCCTCGCCGGCCTCGCCGGCGAGATCGGCACCGGCGACCCGGAGGCGGAGATGGCCCTCGACACCGAGATCCACCGGGCCATCTACCGCGCGGCCCACAACCACTTCCTCGAGGAGACGGCGGGCCGGTACTACAACCTCTCGATGCGGGTCTGGCGGCTCTACATGGACCGCCTCCCCGACATCGACGCCCACATCGACGAGCACCGCGACCTCCTCGACGCCATCGTCGCCGGCGAGGCCGAACGCGCCGGGAGCCTCGCCCGCGCCCACGTCCGCAGCTTCGAGACGGCGGTGCGAGCCCTGCTCTAGGGCGCCCGGGCACCCCGCTTCGGGGCACCAGTACGTGCCGAACACATCCTGGAACCCGACCGACGCTTCCGGGTCAAATCGGTGGAACGACTCCCACAACGGGACGTCGAACGACTCCCGAGGAGGGAAACAGTGAGTGATTTCTTCGACACGTTCACGGCAGAGCTCAAGCAGCTCGGCAGTGACGCCGCCGAATGGGGTGTCAAGATCCTCGTCGCCCTGGTGGTGCTCATCGTCGGCCGGTGGATCATCAAGATCGTCCGGAACTGGATCGAAAAGGCCCTCGACACCGATGCGGTGAAGACCGTGTTCGAGAAGTCGGGTGTGACGCAGGCGCTGGCTCCGTCCGGCCGGTCGGCGGCTGCCCTCGTGGGCACCATCGCCTACGCCGCGATGATGCTCGTCCTGTTCCTGATCGTCGCGCGAATCCTCGACGTCCCCGAGATCACGTCGCTCCTCGAGCGCCTCATCGCCGTCCTCCCGCTGATCATCGTGGCGGTCGTCCTGGTGATCATCGCGTCGGCGGTGGCGTCCTTCGTCGCCGATCTCGTCGCCCCCTTCGCCGAGCGGCGGAACATCGGATGGCTGACCACGGCCGTCCGGGTGTTCATCCTCCTCTTCGGCGTCCTCGCGGCGATGGACCTCCTGGACATCCGCTTCGCCGAGGACCTCGTGAAGATCGTCACGGCCGCCGCGGGCATCGCCTTCGCAGTCGCCTTCGGCGTCGGCGGCATCGACACCGCCAAGGAGTGGTGGGCGCGCTACGCGCGGCCCCGCGCCTAGCCGGACTCGCGCCGATCGACGGGACGGTCCTCCGGGACCGTCCCTTCGGCGCGTTCAGGCGAGGAGGGCGTCTTCGAAGGGGAAGTCGCTGAGGAGCTCGACACCGGTCTCGGTGATCAGGACCTGCTCCTCCAGCTTCACGCCCTCGGCGCCCCCCTGCTCACCGATGAAGCTCTCCACACAGAGGGTCATGCCGGGCTCGATCACCCCGTCGTAGCCGGCATCGGGGAAGTCGGCACGGTGGTAGAGGTAGGGGTACTCGCCGGTCATCCCGACGCCGTGGGCCGACAGGTAGTAACGGTGCTCGAAGAACCGCTGGGGGATCTCCCACGCCTCCTCGGCGTACTCGCGAAAGGTCATGCCGGGCCGGAGGATCCCGATGTTGTGATGCACCTGCTCCCACGCCGCCCGGTACACCTCACGCTGGAGCGGCGTGGGTGCGGCGGGACCGGCGTGGAAGGTCCGGGAGAAGTCGGCGTAGTAGCCGTGACAGCCGACGACATCGGTGTCGAGCGCCACCAGCTCGTTCGGTTGGATGACGCGCGGCGAGCTCTCCTGGAACCACGGGTTGGTGCGGGGACCCGACGTCAGCAGCCGCGTCTCGACGTAGTCGGCGTCGCGGGCGATCACCGCATGATGGAGGACGGCCCACAGCTCGTTCTCGGTGATGCCCGGGCGGAGCGCCGCCCGCAGCTCGGCGACGCCCGCCTCCGTGGCGCGCAGCGACGCCCGGATGCAGGCAAGCTCCTCGTCGGACTTGATGCAGCGAGCCATCTCCACCGGCTCCTGCGCGTCGACCAGGCGGAACCCGTGCTCGGCCAGGGCCATGGCCGCCCCGGCGTTGATCCGCTCCACGCCGACGGTCACCCCCGCGCCGACGAGCTCCCGCAGCGTCGCCGCCGTCGTGGCGGCCCAGCCCCGCTCGCGTTCGACGATCCCGGGCCCGGCGGCCACGAACGACGCGGTGACCGCCGCGCGGACCTCGTCGATGGTCTCCAGCCCCTCCCCCAGGTGCTCGGCGCCGGTGAACTCGTGGAGGACGACGGGGCCGTCGGCGGTCACGACCAGGTAGCGCGCCGGGTTCCGGGAGGTGAAGACCTGCATGTTCCGGGCGCCCGTGGCGTAGCGGATGTTCACCGGGTCGAACAGCAGACATGCCGCGATGTCGCGGCGCCGCATCTCCGCCCGGACGCGTTCCAGGCGGTACCGGCGCACCGCCGCCAGATCGACGTCGTCGGTGGCGCGCTCGAGACGGACGCCCAGCCCGCCGGTCTCCTCCGGCGGACGGCGATGCCAGAGGGTGAGGCGCTGGCCCGACGGCCCTGCGAACACCTCGGGATCCGGCGCCGCGGCGTGCCAGTCGAGCTCCATGGCCTAGACGAGGGTGTCCAGGCTCATCTCGAAGAAGGCACAGATGTCGCGGAAGGAGGCGACGCCGACGATGCGGCCCGATCCCGCCACGAGGGGCACGTGGGAGAAGCCCCGATCGGCCATTCGCTGCACCGCGTCGCCGATCGGTGCCCGCGAGTCGACCGTGACCGGGTCGTCGGTCATGATGTCGCCCACCCGGACGTCGCCGGGATTCGACGGCCCGCACGCCACGTGCATCTGCAGGTCGAACTCGGTGAGGACGCCGACGAGATGGTCGCGGCCGTCGACGACCATGACGGAGCCGATTCCCCGGGCCCGCATGTGGTGTGCCGCCACGGCGGCGCTGTCCCCCGGCCCCACCTTCACGGGGACGCTGGTGTTCAGCCCGGTGAAATCGATGTAGCGGAGGCCGTGGGTCACGTTCACCTCACCGGCCACGTGCTCGCCGATCCGAACGTGGAGCACGTCGGCGATGGTCTCCATGATCTGGTACCACGACACGTTGCCGACGAGCTCGCCCCGCTCCCCCACGACGGGGACGTTGCGGACCCACCACTCGTTCATGATCGCCATCGCCTCGGCCACGGTCTGGTCGCGCCGGACCGTGCGGACCTGCTTCGACATCTCCTCGGCGATCGAGTGCGAACGGGTCGACGCGTGCCCGAGCACGCGATGCAGGACGTCGCGCTGCGTGAACACCCCGACGAGGGATCCCTCGTCGTCGACCACGCAGGCGCACGCCACGCCGGCGTCGCACATCGCGACGAGGGTGTCCTCGACGGTCCCCGTCACGGGGACGGCCACGTACCGGGACAGGTCGAGATCGGTCACGGGCATGCCGGCGAGGGTCTCGGCGACGGTCACGGGAATCCTTCCACGGGGTCTCCCCCGAACCTACCAGTGGGTGGGGTCACGGCCCGGGGGCCGGGGTCACAGCTCCGCCAGGTAGGCGCGCCGCCATTCCTCCGTCTGCTCGCAGCTGTTGAACGTGTAGACGTGCACGCCGGCGATGTCGAGGTCGGGGTCGACGAGGGCCGGCC
The DNA here is from genome assembly GCA_033722675.1 of Acidimicrobiia bacterium. Taxonomy (GTDB): domain Bacteria; phylum Actinomycetota; class Acidimicrobiia; order Spongiisociales; family UBA11373; genus DATHYU01. The sequence continues at coordinate 7,858 of JAWVYO010000082.1, forward strand.
CGATCTCCTCGAGCAACTCCGCGGGGTTGTAGCCGCCGAGGCGGGCGAACTTCGACGCCACGGCCGTGTTCTTGCGGAGGAACCGCAGCGAGTCGCCCACACCGATCCGTGCCGAGATGCGCAGCAGCCGCAGCCGGTCCACCGAACCGGGCATGCCGAGGATCGCCGGCAGGGTGATGCCGGCTTCGCGACGAGCCCGGAGCCAACCCACCAACGCGTCGCCCGAGAAACACATCTGGGTGGTCATCGACGAGGCGGAGGGCTGCTTCTCCTCCAGTGCCCGGTCGAGGAGCGGCTCGGGGATCACGGCGTGGCCCTCGGGGTAGGCCGGGATGCCGATCTCGTCGAGGTCGTGACCGATCTCCTCCATCGCCCGCAGCACCGAGATCCCGTCGAAGAACTCCCCGGGCTCCTCGGCATCGCCGCCGACGACGAAGAGACGCCGGATACCCAGGCCCTCGATGCGCCGCAGCATCCGTTCGAGGTGCGCCCGGTCGACGGTGAGCCGCGCCGACAGGTGCGGCGTCACGTCGAAGCCCATGCCGAGCAGCTCCTCGGACAGGTCCAGGGTGGCGTCCATGCCCTTCGCCGGCGAGGCGGTCACCGAGACCCGCGCCCCCTGGGGCAGGTGCTTGGCCTCGTCGATGACGTTCTTGAGGGGGATGAGCTCGTAGAGGGGGTCCTCCAGGAGCCGCCTGATCCCCGCACGCGTCGCATCGTTCATCGCTCAGCCCCCCGAGCCGGACAGCTCGTGCGTCCGACGGTCGACGAAGGCGCGCACCTCCTCGGCGACGGCGTCGTCGATCGCTGGCGGTTCGTAGGCATCGAGTCGTTCCTTCCATCGGGTGTGTGCTCGCTGGACGGCGTCCTGGCCGCCACCCTCGTCCCACTGCTCGAAGCTGGTGTTGTCGGCGAGCTCCGACCGCCAGAAAGCGGTCTCGAAGTTCGCCAGGGTGTGAGCCGTGCCCAGATAGTGCTCCCCCGGCCCGGTCTCCAGCAGGGTGTCGAGGGCGAGGGCGTTCTCGTCGAGCGCCGGCCCGCCGAGGAGGGCCCGCGAGGCGCCGAGCTGGTCGGCATCGAGCACGAACTTCTCGTAGCCCGCCACCAGGCCCCCCTCCAGCCATCCGGCGGCGTGGAGGACGAAGTTGGTGCCCGCGAGGAGCGCCGGGTACATGGTCATGGCGCTCTCGTAGGCCGCCTGGGCGTCCGGCACCTTCGAGGCGGTGAGCGACCCCCCCGAGCGGAAGGGGACCCCCAGGCGGCGGGCCAGCGCGGCGACGACGAGCAGCACGAGGGCCGGCTCGGGCGTCCCGAAGGTCGGCGCACCCGACTGCATCGACATCGACGACGCGAAGGTGCCGAACACCACGGGGGCGCCGGGCTGCACCATCTGGCAGAACGCCATGCCGCTCATGGCCTCGGCGAGGATCTGCGTGGCCGTCGCCGCCACCGTGACGGGCGCCATCGCACCGGCGAGGACGAAGGGCGAGAGCACCGTCGCCTGGCCGTGCTCGGCGTACACCTTCGCCGAGCCGAGCATGTTGAAGTCCCACGACAGCGGCGAGTTGGCGTTGATGAGCGACAGGACGACCGGCGGGCGGCCGGGGCCCACCTCGTCGGGGCCGAACAGGATCTTGGCCATCTCCACGGTGTCCCGGGCGCGGTCGGGGTGGGTCACCGACCCCATGAAGGGCTTGTCGCTCAACAGCACGTGGGCGAGGAGCATGTCGAGGTGGCGGACCTCCACGCCGAGGTCGGTGGGCTCACAGACCGTGCCGCCCGAATGGTGGAGGTTCGGCGACAGGTAGGCCAGCTTCACGAGGTTGCGGAAGTCCTCGATGGTCGCGTACCGCCGGCCGCGCTCGAGGTCGCGAACGAAGGGCGGTCCGTAGACGGGGGCGAAGACCGTGTGGTCCCCGCCGATCACGACGGATCGCTGCTCGTTGCGGGCCCGCTGGGTGAACGACGCCGGGGCGTGCTCGGTGACGAGCGAGCGGCACAGGCCCCTCGGGAACCGGACCCGGGTGCCGTCGACCTCGGCACCCCCGGCCCGGAAGATCTCGAGTCCCTCCGGGTAGTCGACGACGTCGACGCCGACCCGCTCGAGGAGGATCTCCGCGTGCTCCTCGATCGTCGCCAGGCCCTCCTCGCCCAGCACCTCGTACACGGGTACCGACCGGGTCAGGTACGGGTCGCGCTGCAGCGCCCCCGCCGCCTCCCGCGCCGCCCGGCGTCCCTCGCGGCCTCCGCCGCGCCGTCGTCCGCTCATCGCGCCTCCCTCCTCCGTCGTCGGGTCCCCCGTTCCGCCGGCCCCCGCGGCAGGTCCACCACCGCCGACAGCCGCGGGTACGGGGCGGAGGCGTGCGGGAAGGCCATCGCCTCCACGAAGTGCTCCTGGAACCGGGGCTCCACCGCCGTCTCGATCTTCTCCACCTTCCGGACCACCTCCTGGATGTCGGCCCGGGCCGAGCCGGCGAGCAGCGCGATGAGCGCACCCGCTCCCGCGGCGTTCCCCGCCGCGGAGACGCGCTCGAGGTCGCAATCGGGCACGAGGCCGAGCACCATCGCGTAGAAGGGGTCGATGTGGCTCCCGAAGGCTCCGGCGAGACGGATCTCCTCGACCTCGTCGACGCCGAGATGGTCCATGAGCAGCCGCACGCCCGCGTAGAGCGCTGCCTTGGCCAGCTGGATCGCCCGCACGTCGTTCTGGGTCACCGACAC
>JAWVYO010000083.1:0-10282 GCA_033722675.1 Acidimicrobiia bacterium
CGTCGTCATCGGCGGCGGGGGGGGGGCGGGGGGGGGGCCCCCCCCCCGCCCCCCCCCCGCCCCGGCCGCCCAGGCGCCCGGGGGGCCCCCGGGGGGGCCCCCCCCCGGGGGGGGCCCCCCCCCCGCTCCGGTCAAGGACCAGGCGTCAGCGCACCGGCGACACTCGAGAAGATGTCGCGGACGCTCCCGCCGAGGGCGGTCACGGCGACGAGGGCGACCACGGCGATGAGCGCGACCATCAGGCCGTACTCCACCATCGTGGCTCCCTCCTCCCGTGTGTGCAGGGCGGCCAGGAGTTGCATCAACATGTGCGGTCCCTCCTCCGTTCGGGCCGCCCCTCGTGGGCGGCGTGACTATGGCCAGCACGCACACTGTGACTACTCACCGTGGCCGCATCATGAGCAGAATTCATCAAATCGGGCACGGCGCCATCCAGGAGTCCGGTCGGGACGGGGAGCGGGCGGTCGATCAGCCCCGCCAGCCGGCGCGGTTCGCCTTGGCGACCGCCTCGAGCTGGGAGCGCACGTCGAGCTTCGTGAGCACGGACTGGATCTGATTCCGCACCGTCGCCACCGACACGAACGAAGCCGCGGCGATGTCGTCGGCACGGGCGCCGTCGACGAGACCGGCCAGGACCTCGCGTTCGCGCGGGGTCAGGCGATCGAAGGGGGCGAGCGCCCGCGCCGAAGCCGAGCGACTCGTGCGCAGTTCCGCGAACAGTTCCTGCCGATCGTGCTCGGCCATGAGGCGGGTGACACCGATGCCCACGGCGTCCAGCGCTGCGACGAGTTCGTCGAGCCCGTCGCCGTAGCCGACGTGGCCGAGCGCCCCCGCCTCGAGACACGCAGCGATCTCGAGCCGGCGATCGGCCGGGCCGAGGACGACACAGCGCCACCCCGCGCCGACGAGGGTCCTGACCAGTGCGGGCGCATGGTCGTCGAGCGCCACCACGGCGACGCCCGGCGGCTCACCGGCATCGGGGACATCGCCCCCCAGCAGGGGCTCGACCATCACCCGGGCCGGATGCCCCCGTTCCACGAGCGCGGCCGCCACCGCCTGCGCGACGACGGCCCGATCGTCGACGACGAGCACGTCCGCCACGAGCCGGCCGAAGCCGCTCATGGGAAACCCCACCGACGGTCGTCCACAGATGCCACCACTATGAGTAGTCGGCAGGAGACCGTCGTTTCTGGAGCGCGCCGGCGGTGCGCACGAGTCCTAGGATTCGGCCGAAGGAGGCAGAAGCATGCTCACCCAGGCCCGATTCGTCTACCGGTACTCCGACCAACCCAGTCGAGGATTGGCCGTCGCCGGCGCGATCTTCTTCGTCAAGGCCGTCCTGGCCATCCCCCATCTGATCATCGTCGGCGCCCTGCAATACGTCGCCGGGATCGTCGCCTACGTCGGCTATTTCATCGTGGCCTTCACCGGATCGATGCCCGAGGGCATCCGATCGCTGTCGAGCCTGTCGCTGCGGTGGTCCGCCCGCGCCTACGGGTGGGTCATCGGGTACACCGACGAGTACCCGCCCTTCGAGACGAGCCCCGAGGGGTATCCCGTCGACGCCGAGATCCCGGAGAACCCCGACCCGTCGCGAGGCTGGGCGACGGCGGGAATCTTCCTCCTCAAGTTCCTGGCGATCGTCCCCCACGCCATCGTGGCGGGCCTCCTCGCCCTCGTCGCCTACGTCGCGGTCTGGATCGGCTTCGTGGCGGTGGCCTTCACCGGCCAGTACCCCCGCGGTGTCGGCGACTTCGTCGCCGGAGTCGTGCAGTGGTGGCTCCGCGTCGGTGCCTGGCTCTACGGCCTCACCGACGAGTACCCGCCGTTCTCCCTGGACGCCGAGCCGAGCGCCTGAGGGCACCCGGACGCGAGAACGGGCCCCGCATCATGCGGGGCCCGTTCGACGTCTCGGCCGACTACTTCGTCTCGTCGTCGTCCTTGTCGAAGCGCTCCTTCACGTCTTCGACGACGTCCTCGGCCTTGTCCTTCGCCTTGTCGGCGACGTCCTTCGTCTTCTCCCACGCCTTGCCGGCGGTGTCCTTCGTCGTGTCCCAGGCCTTCTCGGCGACCGGGGCGGCCTTCTCGGCGGCCTCGCCGGCCGTCTCCTTCGCCTTGCCGAACCAGCCCTTGACCGTGTCCATGAATCCCATGGTGATGTCCTTCCTTCGATGACGGAGTTTCGACCCCCAACGTACGGCGGAGTTCCCGGCCGTGCCAAGCGACGAGCGACCTAGGGTCGGCGACATGAACGACGTCCATCCCGGCATCCGGCCCCTCGCCTTCCTCGTCGGCACCTGGCGTGGCGACGGCGCCGGCGACTATCCGACCATCGAACCCTTCTCGTACGACGAGGAGATCGTCGTCGACCATGTCGGCAAGCCCTTCCTCCGTTCCCTCCAGCGGACCCGGGAGGCAACGGCCGGGACGCCGCTCCACACCGAGACCGGCTACTGGCGATGGACCGGGATTCGACCCGAACTGGTGATCGCCCAGCCGACCGGGGTCGTGGAGGTCCTCACGGGCGAGCTGAAGGGCACGACACTCCGCCTGCGGTCGGTCCTCGTCGGCACGACCCCGACGGCGAAGGAGGTCGCCACCACGGAACGCCGGATCGTCGTGGAGGACGACGTGATGCGCTACCGGTTCTCCATGGCCGCCGTGGGCCGGGAGCACGGCCTGCACCTCGAAGCCGAACTGCGCCGGTCGTGAGCGTCGACGGCCCCCTCGACGTCGGGCGCTTCACGATCCCGCCCGGCGAGCTCGACTGGACCTTCGATCCCTCCGGCGGGCCCGGCGGTCAGCACGCCAACCGGTCCTCGACGAGAGTCGAACTGCGATGGGACCTGGAGACCAGCCAGGCGGTTCCCGACGAGCTGCGGGACCGGATCCGCAAGCGCCTCGGCCGGCGCGTCGTCGACGGTGTCGTCAAGGTGGCGGCCGCCGACTCCCGGTCCCAGTGGCGAAATCGATCGATCGCGCGCCAGCGACTCGCCGAGCTCCTCGCAGGTGCCCTCGCCCCTCCGCCGAGACGCCGGAAGCCCACGAAGCCCTCCAGGGCGGCACGCCGGCGCCGACTCGAGGAGAAGCGACGGCACGGCGAGAAGAAGCGGCTCCGCAAGCCTCCGCGTCGGCCGCTGTGACGTCCGGCCCTGGAGGTCGGGGCCGGACGCGTCCATCGTCGATGATGGAGGTGCATGTCATGGAGCGGCGCAACCCGAAGCGCCAACCGCATCGTCCCGCTCCCGAGCGGGCGGACCGGCGCGATTTCCAGCGTCGTCTCGAGCGCCGCCGGCGCGAGGACGAGCGCACGCATTCGGCCCAGCGGTTCGACGTCAAGCGGTGAACGTCAGTCGCCGACGAGGCTGCGGGCGTCGTCGGCGTCGGTCGCCCGGACTTCGACGCGCACGAGGCCGGGCAGGAAGAGGCTGAAGGGGGCGTGACGGTCGCCGGCGACGACGGCGGGGATGCCCGCGGACTCGAGGCGCAATCGGATCGTCTCGGCGTCGGACCAGGCGCCGGGACCGTCGAATCGGGCCACGACCTCGAAGCGGTCGTTCACCCCTCGGCGCCGCCCGTGAAGTTCCACGCGGCGAGGTGGACCGACGGCGCCCGCACCATGCCCGCCCCGAACTCGGAATCGGCGAACCGGGCGTCGTCACCGATGCCCTCCAGCCGCCCCGGTCCGAGCGCCTCCACGAACGACTGCGTGAACCGCAGGTTGGTGACCGCCCCGGTGATCTCACCGTTCTCGATCATGAAGGTGCCGTTGCGGGTCAGTCCGGTCACGACCATGGTCTTGGGATCGAGGATCCGGCAGTAGTTGAACGTCGCCACGTAGAGGCCGCGGTCGATCGACGCGATCAGGTCCTCCACGGGCTTTGGACCCGCCTCGATCGTCAACGCCGTCGGCACGGCGCCATAGGTGGCGCTGCCCGGGTTGGCGTGCCCGGTGGACTCGCTGCCCAGCCTCGACGCGCTCCGCCGGTCGTGGACGACGCCGATGGTGACGCCGTCCCGAACCAGCTGCACCCGCCGCTTGGGCACGCCCTCGCTGTCGAAGGCGACGCCGAGGGACCCCGGTGCGAGGGGGTCGTCGGCCAGGGAGAATCCCTCGTCGAACTGCGCACCGCCGAGGTCGACGAAGGACTGGCCTTCGGCGACCTGCTTGCCATTGAAGCCGTAGTACCCGAGGAAGATCGCGATCGTGCCGACCGCCTCGGGGGCGAGGACCACCTCGTACTCCCCCGGCTTGACGTCGTAGGCGCCGGTTCCCATGCGGGCCCGCTCTGCCGCCAGCGCCCCCACCTCGCTGCCGTCGAGGTCGGCGAAGGCCTGCGACGTCCGGTGCCCGTTGCCGGCGCTCTCGCCGGTCTGGTGGATGCCGTCGAGGGTCGCCCTCGTCGAACGGCCGACCGCCGTCTGTCCCCGGGAGTTGGCGAAGGCGACGATCCCGTCCTCGGTGTCGCAGTATCCGGCGGCCCGGTATCCCTCGCCGGCCGCCACGAAATCGGCGACCACGGCGGCGCGGTCCTCGGGCGTGGCGGCCTCCGTGGAGGGGTCGACGTGGTCGACGTCGGGGACCTCGGCGCGCGGCGCCACCCCCGGCCAGTCGGGGTCGACGGGCTGCAGCGAGGCGATCTCGAGCGTGTCGTCGACGAGCCGCGAGAGGCCCTCGTCGTCGACCCGATTGGTGCCCGACGACGCGACCCGTCCGTCGACGGCCAACCGCAGCGACGCCGTGGTCCCGGTCTCGGCGACGTTCTGGTGGATGAACGAGTTGGCGAACCGCGTGAGCGCAGAGGTGCCCCCGTGGACGAGCGCCTCGGCCTCGGCGCGATCGCCCACCATGTCGACGAGGCGGCGAGCGATGTCGAGGTGGTCGGTCATCCCCGCACCCCCACCCGGACGGTGGCGAAGCGCCCGGGGGCCGCCGAGTGACCGGTGTGGGCCACCTGCATCGGCTGGCCCTTCCCGCAGTTCGGGGTCCCCCAGTGGACGTGCTCGTCGCCGCCGGCGAGCATGTCCAACTCCGCCCAGAAGCGCGGCGTGATGCCCGTGTAGGTCGGATTCTTCAGCATGCGACCCAGCTTCCCGTCCTTGATCTCCCAGGCGATCTCACAGCCGAACTGGAAGTTCAGTCGCCGGTCGTCGATCGACCAGGACCGGTTGGTCGCCATGTAGATCCCGTCGTCGGTGGCGGCGACGATCTCCTCCAGGCTCGAGTCGCCGGGCAGCAGCCCGACGTTCGTCATCCGCACCATGGGAAGCCGGTTGTACCCGTCGCCGCGAACCATTCCGCCCGGGGGCAGGCCGGCGATCGACGCCGAGTCGCGGCCGGACAGCACGCCCACCCAGCGGCCGTGGTCGACGATGTCGACGCGTTGGGCCGGGGTCCCCTCGTCGTCGTACCCGAAGGTGCCGAGGGCGCCGGGCAGCGTGGCGTCGGCGGTGATGTTCATGAGTTCCGAGCCGTAGCGGTGCTCACCGAGCCGTTCGAGCTCCAGGTGGCTGGTGCCGGCGAACGCCGCCTCCCACCCGAGGATCCGGTCGAGCTCGATGGCGTGCCCCACGGACTCGTGGATCTGCAGCGCCAGCTGGCTGCCTTCGAGCACCAGGGAGGTCTCGCGCTCGGGGCACTCGTCGGCGGTCAGCAGCGCAGCGGCCTCCTCGGCGATGCGACCGGCATTGCCGGGGAAGTCCCACCGGCGGATCACCTCGTAGCCCCCGGTCTCGAACTGGCCGAAGGACTGGGGGTAGGAGCGGCGTTGGGTCTCGCGCTCGCCGACGGCGGTGGCGTCGAAGCCGCCCCCCGATTCCACGAGTCGCTGGTGGATGCGGTGGCCCTGGGAGGACACGAACCACTTGTCGGTGTCCCAGAAGGCGAGCGAGCCCCTCGCCAGGGCGATGCCCTCGACCTCCTGCATCGTCGAGGTGACCCCGACGAGCAGGTCGACCTTCTCCGACAGCGGCACCTCGAGGGGGGCCTCCTCGAAGGGCGTGACGTAGTCGTCCTGGACGACGGGCACGTCGGCGGGCTCGAGTGGGCGGCCCGGCACCGATCCCGAGGCGTCGGCGATCGAGGCCGCCATCGCCCCGGCGGCCCGTGCAGCCCGATCGGTGAGGTCGTCGGTGGCGTAGAACCCCCACGAGGACCCGATGAGGGCGCGCACGCCCACGCCGATCGACTCGGACCGGGCGAGTTGCTCCACGCTCCCGTTCATCACCTCGATCGACTCGGAGCGGGCGTGGACCACGCGGGCGTCCGCGTAGGAGGCGCCGGCGGCGAGGGCGCCTTCGACGGCGGCCTGGGCGTACTCGAACACGACGGGCTCCGGGTCGGGTGCGTCGATGCTACCCCGCCGGGGACCCGCCTCTCCGGGGACGGCTACTCGGTCGTGCCGCCGTGGAGGGCCCAGAGGATGTCGCGGATGCTCACGATGCCCAGCAGTTCCCCGTCGGCCATCACGGGCATGTGGCGATAGCCCACCTCGAGGAGCCACTTGGCTGCGTCGGCGACGTCGACGTCCGGCGAGAAGGTGTCGGGAGCGTCGGACATCCAGGCGGAAACGATCTCCTCGGTCGGATCGGCGTCCTCGGCGATGGACCGCACGAGGTCGCGTTCGGTCAGGATCCCGACCAGTTCCCGGCCGTCGACGACCCCGACGCTCCCGGCCCCTTCGTCGACGAGCACGTCGGCGGCGTCGGCGAGCGTCGCCTCCGGTCCGACCACGATCACGGTTCCTCCGACGAGGGCTCCCAGGCGCATGGAGGGCAGGCTACACGGCGTCGCGGCCGGGGACTCAGTCGTCCCCGAGGCCCAGCTTCGTCTCGGCGACGAGCAGGTCGACCACCGCCGACAGCGCCTCGATCTCGTCGGCGCCGTCCTCGACGGCCTCGCGGTAGACGGCCAACTGCCGGTCGGCACTGGTGCCCCGCTCGGGGATCTCCCGGGTGGACTTCACCTCGTCGAGACAGCCGAGCCGTTCGGCTGCGGGGGTCACCAGCTCGATGAGCTCGTCGAGGAGCTCCTCGTAGGGCACGAGCTCGCCCCGGCCGAAGTCGGCGAGCGGCTCCGACACGCCGTAGCGCTCGGCCCGCCAGATGTTCTCCGACACCAGCATGTCGGCGTACGCCCGCCACTTCTGGTTGTGGCTCCGCCGCTCGAAGAGCATCCCGAGCAGTGACTGGAACAGAGCGGCCACGCCGATCCCGTCGTCGATGCGCGTGCAGATGTCGGCGATCCGCATCTCGATGGTCGGATACCGCGCCGAGGGCCGGATGTCCCACCAGAGCTTCGAGGCGTCCTCGATGAGCCCGGCGTCGACCAGGACCCGCACGTGGCGCTCGTACTCGCCCCACGACGAGAACTGCTCGGGGAGGCCGGTGCGGGGCAGCGAGTAGAAGACGCTCATGCGATAGCTCTTCAGCCCCGTCTCGGTGCCGTGCCAGAAGGGGGAGGAGGTCGACAGGGCCAGGAGATGGGGCAGGAAGTAGACGGCCTGGTTCATGAGGTCGAGCCGCAGGTCGGGGTCCTCGACGCCGACGTGCACGTGCATCCCACAGATCACGAGGCGACGCGCCACGACCTGGAGGTCCTTGGCCAGCATCACGTAGCGTTCCTTGTCGGTGACCCGCTGGCGGTCCCAGGCCGCGAAGGGGTGGGTCGACGCGGCGATCAGCGCCATGTCGTGGGCCTCGGCGACGTCCATGACGCCCCTGCGGAGCCGGACGAGGTCGGCTCGCGCCGTGGGGACGTCGGGGCAGACCTTCGTCCCCACCTCGATCTGTGCCCGGAGGAACTCGGACCCCACCTGGTCGCCGAGGATCTCCTGGCACTCGCGGAGCACGTCGGGGGGCGGGTTGGCGACCAGGTCGCGCGTCGAGGGGTCGACGAGCAGGTACTCCTCCTCGATCCCGATCGTGAAGGCGGGCCGCGGCACGGCCATGTCGTCCCCCGTTCCGTGTCGCCGTCACCCTACCGCCGCAGGCGTCGGGCCCGCCTCATCGGTCCACCCGCCACACGGGCTCCCCGATCCCCTCCCCGATCGTGACGAAGCCGTCCCCGAGGACGGTGATGGCCTCGCCCTGCCGCTCGGACGGCGTCGGGGCGGCGCATCGGTCGCCCGACACCAGCGCGTCGACCGGATCCGATCCGCTGAACAGGAAGACGTCGGTATACGTCCGAACGGCGACGAGGGTGCCGTCCACCGAGGCGTCGGCCGCCGTGACGAGCCCGAGCAGACCGATGTCCACGGTGCCCACCGCTGTGGCCCGAACGGCTCCCTCGGCCCAGGCCGACGCCGGGACGCGGTATACGGTCCCCTCGCCGAGCACCACCTTCGAGATCATCAGGACGTCGCCGTCGGGCTCGACGACGACCGCCTCCGCATCCGCCGGCCCGTCCGGATAGGTGACCTCGAGGCGGTCGGGCACGGCGATGCCCGGCGGGTCCAGGGGATCGGGCTCGCGCAGCCGCAGGATCGTCACCGACTCCCGCCGGAACCGGTTGTCCCCGATGTCGGCCACATAGAGGTGGTCACCGCCGGGGCCGGGTCCGAGGGCGAGGTCCTCCCAGTCGATGTTCTCCCCGTCCACGGGGATCGAGGCGACCAGGGTCCCGTCCAGGGCCAGCGCGTGGATCGTCGGGGCGTTGCCGGAGTCGTTGACGACCCAGAGCACGCCCGGATGCGTGCGCGACGCCGCCACGCCCGAGATCTCCGGGAGCGAGGGGTCGGAGACCTCACCGGCACGAACCGGCCCACGGAGTCGCTCACACGGCGTCGCGGCCGAGACCCCGGTGGTCGACGTGGTCGGCGGCGGCGTCGAGGTCGTGGTCTCCGGCACCGTCGCTGTGGTCGTCGTCGACGGCGTCGTGGTCGTCGTGGGTTCGGCCGCCGTCGTGGGGGCCGGGGGCGAAGGCTCGATGCCGGCGCCGCTCGCGCAGCCACCGGCCAGGAGGAGCATCGCTCCGACCAGCCCGCCGGCGACGCCGACGCGCCAGGGCCGCCGCGTCGTGCGGCGGCCCCGCGGGGTTCGGTTTCTCCCTACTTGACCCAATCCCACCCGAACGTGCGGTCGAACCAGCCCTGCAGCGAGAAGGGCCCGGGGCCCACCGAGGCGATACCGAGGAAGGCCACCATCTCGATGACGTGGCTGCTGTTGATCGGGTTGTTCGTCGGCCACACGTCGACGGCCAGGAACATGAAGAACATGAGGAGCGCGCCCCCGTAGGCGGCGATCCGCACGCCGATGCCGAGCATGAGCGCGAGACCGCCGAAGAACAACGCGGCCATGAAGAGGACATCGGCGAATCCGATGGTGTCGGGCCCGGCCGAGGCCATCCAGTCGAACAGGCCGCCGGTGTGGCTCCCCCGCGTCCCGAACTCGAGGAACCCATAGGTCGGCGAGCCACCCTGGCTCATCGCCGAGTCGCACAGGAAGTCGATGTCGCCGCTCTCCAGCCGGCAGGTGGCGAATCCGAGTCCGAAGAACTTGTCGAGAAAGGCCCAGAAGAAGGACCACCCGAGGAGGATCCGGAGCGCGGTCCAGGCCCACATCCCCTTCGCCTGCGTGTCGCCGCCGAGGCGTTCCTTCACCGTGTCCGTCATGGCCCATCTCTCCTGTGATCGCTCGCCTCCACTGTAGAACGCGGGCCGGCCGGCCTCGGCGCTCCTTCAGCCCTCCTGATGGGCCGCCGGACGTATCGTGGACCCCATGCAGGCATGGGACCCCGGCCAGTACCTCCGGTTCGAGGACCACCGCCTCCGCCCGGCCGTCGAACTCGTCCACCGGATCCCTCCCATCGAGGTCTGGGAGGGATGGGATCTCGGATGCGGGACGGGGAACGTCACCCGCATCCTCGCCGGGCGATTCCCCGAGGCGCATCTGACCGGCCTGGATTCGTCGGAGGCCATGATCGACGAGGCGTCGTCGGTCGAGGGCATCGACTGGGTCGCCGGGGACGTCGCCGACTGGGACCCGGGCCATGCCATCGACCTGATCTTCTCCAACGCCGCGCTCCACTGGCTCGACGACCACGATTCCCTCCTCCCCCGCCTCATGGGGTTCCTCCGCCCCGGCGGCGTCCTCGCCGTCCAGATGCCGAGGAACTTCGGCGAGCCGAGCCACCAGCTGCTGTACGAGACGGCCCGGGATCCCCGGTGGGCGGACCGGACGGCCCACCTCGCCGGCTGGGACCCGGTGGACGAGCCCTCCGCCTACTCCGACCGCCTCTCCGGGGTCTCCTCGTCCATCGACCTGTGGGAGACCCGGTATCACC
>JAWVYO010000084.1:0-10224 GCA_033722675.1 Acidimicrobiia bacterium
CAGCGCACCCCCGTGTACGCCTACCTCTCACGCCTGTCCGAGGACGGGCCGCATCTCGCCTTCCAGCAGGTCCCCGAGCCCCGCGCCGGGAAGAACCGGCTCCACCTCGACGTGCGCGTCGACGACCGCGAGGCGTTCACCGACTTCGTGCTCGGCCTGGGCGGATCGGTCGTCGGTGAACACCAGGAGGGCGACTTCCCCGCCTGGACGGTGCTCGCCGACCCCCAGGGCAACGAGTTCTGCGTCTACGCGCGGTAGGTCAGGCGGCGCGGTCGGCGAAGATCGAGGCGTCGTAGGGCTCGATCATGATGCACTCGCCGGGGCACTCCTCGGCCGACTCGATGACGATGTCCTGCTGATCGTCGGGCACGCGGGCGACGCCGCGGGAACCGTCGGGGCCGTGACCGTCGCCTTCCTTGCCGTCGAAGACGATCGTCTCGCCGAAGTGCTCGGCCTCCTCCTTGACGACCCACAGGCCGTCGTCGCGGCCGACGAACACATCGGGGGCGATCTCCTCGCAGATGCCGTCGCCGGTACAGAGGTCCTGGTCGATCCAGACCACGAGCTGGGTCTTGTCTGCCATGTCGTCCTTCGATGTCGGGGTCCCGAGTCTCATACCCGCGGGCGCGCTATGCGAAACCGGACCCCGGGAGATCGGTACGCTCGACGCCACGGAGGTGGCGCATGAGTGGACCCGTTCGTCCGAAGGAAGCCGGGTACGAGAACGATGCGTGTCTCGAGATCGAGACGAGGGAGGGCCGCTCCGCCCGGGTCGGCGGCCTCGACATCGTGCGGGTGCTGCCCACGAAGGGCCGGCGCACGGTGGGCCCGTGGTGCTTCGTCGACCTGATCCTTCCGAACGACGCCGAGCACCCCGACCCCATGGAGGTGGGGCCCCACCCCCACATCGGGCTGTCGACGGTCACATGGCTCTTCGACGGCGAGGCGGAGCACTCGGACTCGCTGGGCACGAACCAGCTCATCCGGCCCGGAGAGCTGAACCTCATGTCCGCCGGAGGGGGGATCGCCCATGCCGAGCTGGGCATGGGGCGCTCGTTGCGCGGCGCCCAGATGTGGCTCGCCCAGCCCGAAGCGACCCGCCACGGTCCCCCGGCGTTCCAGCACTACCCCGAACTGCCCCGCATGGAGGTGGGGTCGGCCGAGCTGTCGGTGGTGATGGGCACCGTCGGCGACGTCACCTCCCCGGTGGCCACCGACTGGGAGACGGTGGGCGCCGAGGTGCGGCTGCGCCAGGGCGTCACCGAGATCCCCGTGGACATGCTCCACGAGCACACCGTGGTACCGATCGACCAGCCGGTCCTCGCCGGCGAGACGGTCGTCGAACCGGGGTGGCTCGGCCTCGTCCCAGCCGGGCCCGAGTCCATCCGGCTGTCGGCGCGCGGGGACGCCCGGCTGATGCTGCTCGGGGGCCGACCCCTCGGCGAGCGCGTCCAGATGTGGTGGAACTTCGTGGCTCGCACCCGAGACGAGATCACGGAGGCCTGGCGGGCATGGCAGGCCCACGACACCGACCGCTTCGGGCCCGTTCCCTCCGCGCTGGCCCGGATCGACGCCCCGAGGCCGCCGTGGGTGCGGAAGGATTGAGCTAGCCGAGTTCTCCGGCGGGGCTCCAGGTGATCTCGATCTCGGTGATGCGACCCTCCTCGACGCGATAGAACTCGGCGGTGCGGACGAGGAGCCCGTCGGAACGGTTCTCCCCCTCGTAGAGGATCGCACCGCCGTCGTCGCCGAACTCGGTCCGCAGCATCCGGATCTCACCCCACTCCGGTCCCCGCCCCGCCATCGTCACGAAGTCGTCGGGGTCGGTGAACTGCGATCGCCCGTCGGTGATGCGCACCGAGTCGGCCAGGCATTCGCGCATGACGGTCCAGTCCTGGTCCTGCCACGACCGCCAGTAGCGGGTGATGAGGTCGTCGGTGGTCATGATCGGCCTTTCGTTCGTCGTCGGGCACCCTACGACGCCTCGCGACGCGTCCAGTCGCTCACCGACCACTGACTCAATGTTTCTTGAGATATAGTGCGTCCATGGACGTCCAGGACCGGGCACGCCGCCACGCCGCCCTCGGCGACCCGATCCGACTGGCACTCGTCGACGACCTCGCCGCGTCCGACCGCTCCCCCACGGAGCTCGGCCGTCGCCACGAGCTCCCGTCGAACCTGCTCGCCCACCACCTCGACGTCCTCGAGGAGGCGGGCCTCGTCGAGCGAACCGACTCGACCGGCGACCGCCGCCGCCGGTACGTGCGGCTCCGCCGTGCGGCAGTGCTCGACCTCGGGATGGGCGTCACCTCCCCCGAGGGGCCGGTCCTGTTCGTCTGCACGCACAACTCGGCGCGGTCGCAGCTGGCCGCCGCGCTGTGGCGCCGCGAGGTGGGGTCGGAGGCGGACAGCGCCGGCACGCATCCCGCCGACCGCGTCCACCCGGGCGCGATCGCCGCGGCGCGCCGGGCCGGGCTCGATCTCTCGGATGCCCGACCGAAGACGATCGACGAGGCCGGCCTGCGGAACCGACGGGTGATCACGGTCTGCGATCGCGCCCACGAGGAACTGGAGCCGGACGGCGACCGGCTCCACTGGTCGACGCCCGACCCCGCCGACGACCCTGCTCCCGACGCCTTCGACGCCGCCCTCGGACGCCTCCGCGCACGCATCGTCACGATGCAGGGATGACGATGGACCACCACACCCCGACGGTGCTCTTCCTCTGCGCCCACAACGCCGGCCGATCCCAGATGGCGGCGGCCTGGCTCCGGCACCTGGCCGGTGATCGGGTACGGGTGTACTCCGGCGGGTCCGCACCGGCGTCCGAGGTCAACACGGCGGCCGTCGAGGCGATGTCGGAGGTGGGCATCGACATCACCGGCGCCACGCCACGCCGCTGGACCGACGACACCCTGCGCGCAGCCGACGTGGTCGTGACGATGGGCTGCGGGGACGAGTGTCCCGTCTACCCGGGGAAGCGCTACGAGGACTGGGACCTTCCCGACCCCGCCGGCCAGCCGGTCGAGGTGGTCCGCGAGGTGCGTGACGACATCGAACGCCGCGTGAAACGGCTCATGGCCGACCTCGAGGTGCCCGGGCGCCCATGAACCTGCGCCGACGGGTCGCCGCCGAGTTCATCGGCACGGGGTTCCTGCTCGCCGCCATCGTCGGGTCGCGCATCATGGCGGACCGCCTCTCCGACGACGTCGGGCTCGTCCTCCTCCAGAACGCCGTCGCCACGGCGGCGGCACTGGTCGCCCTGATCCTCGCGCTCGGACCCGTCTCCGGCGCCCACCTCAACCCGGCGGTGACCATCACCGACCGGGTGTTCGGCGGGGTCACGACTCGGGAGGGCATCGCCTACGTGGTGGCCCAGGTGACCGGAGGGCTCACCGGCGCGATCACCGCCAATCTCATGTTCGATCTCCCCGCCCTGCACTGGTCCGCCACGGTGCGATCGGGCTCGCACCTGTGGTTGGCCGAGGTGGTCGCCACCGCCGGTCTGTTGCTCGTCATCTTCGGCCTCGTGCGCGCCGGACGGGAGTCCGCCGTCGCCTTCGGCGTCGGGGCCTTCATCGCCGCCGCCTTCTACTTCACGTCGTCGACGAGTTTCGCCAACCCAGCCGTCACCGTCGCCCGCACCGTCTCCGACACCTTCACGGGGATCGAGCCGGCCTCGGCGCCGGCGTTCCTCGCCGCCGAAGTGGCGGGGATGCTGATGGCGATCGGTGCCATCCGGTTCCTGTTCCCCTCGATCGAGGAGGTCGCCGACCGCGTGGTGGTGCCGCACGGGTGACGACGACCCGGTATGATTTTGGACAGTGTCCAGAAAATCACGCCCCCTCGCCCTCGACCGGGATCCGGCCGATGCGCTCCGCGCACACGGCCTCCAGGTGACGGCGCAGCGCCTCGCCGTGCTGCGGGCCGTCCACCGTCATCCCCATGGCTCCGCCGACGACATCGCCGGTGCCGCGCGGGAGGAGATCGGGGCCATCTCCCGACAGGCCGTCTATGACGCCCTCGGGGTGATGGTCGACACGGGATTGCTCCACCGGATCCAACCGGCGGGGTCGGCCACCCGCTACGAGCACCGGGTGGGCGACAACCACCATCACCTGGTGTGCCAGGGATGCGGGCGGATCGAGGACGTGGACTGCGCCGTCGGCACGGCGCCGTGTCTGGACGCCGCCGACGACCACGGCTTCACGATCGACCGGGCCGAGGTCGTCTACTGGGGGCGCTGCGCCGACTGCCAGGCCGGCTAGCGACACGAGTCATCCAACGAGGAGAGCCATGAGCACCGAAGACCACGGGACCGTCACCACGAGCGACGAGGTGGATTCCGCCAAGTGCCCGGTGATGCACACCCCCCACCAGGCGGTGGGCGGCACCGCCAACCAGCACTGGTGGCCGAAGCGGTTGAACCTGCGGGTCCTGCGCCAGAACCATCCCGACGCCGACCCGATGGGCGACGACTTCGACTACCAGGCCGAGTTCGAGAGCCTCGACTTCGACGAGCTCGCCAGGGACGTGGACGCCGTCATGACCGATTCGAAGGACTGGTGGCCCGCCGACTACGGCCACTACGGGCCCTTCTTCATCCGGATGACCTGGCACGCCGCCGGGACGTACCGGACCCTCGACGGACGCGGCGGCGGGGGCACCGGAGCCCAGCGCTTCGCCCCCCTCAACAGCTGGCCCGACAACGCCAACCTCGACAAGGCCCGGCGCCTGCTGTGGCCGATCAAGCAGAAGTACGGCCGCAAGCTCTCGTGGGCCGACCTGCTGATCTTCACCGGCAACCGGGCGCTCGAGACGATGGGCTTCGAGACCTTCGGGTTCGGCGGAGGCCGCGAGGACATCTGGGCACCCGAGGAGGACATCTACTGGGGCCCCGAGAACGAGTGGCTCGGTGACGAGCGCTACAGCGGCGATCGGGAGCTGGCCAAGCCGCTCGGTGCGGTGCAGATGGGCCTCATCTACGTGAACCCCGAGGGCCCCAACGGGCGGCCCGACCCCGAGGCGGCCGCCGTCGACATCCGCGAGACGTTCGCCCGCATGGCGATGAACGACGAGGAGACCGTCGCGCTCATCGCCGGCGGTCACACGTTCGGCAAGACCCACGGCGCCGCCGATCCCGACGAGTACGTCGGGCCGGAGCCCGAGGGGGCCGACCTGGCCGAGCAGGGCCTCGGTTGGAAGACGTCCTACGGCACCGGCATGGGCGACGACGCCATCACGAGCGGGCTCGAGGGCGCGTGGACGACGAACCCGATCCGCTGGGACAACGGCTACTTCGACCTCCTGTTCAAGTACGAGTGGGAGCTCACGAAGAGCCCCGCCGGTGCGTATCAGTGGACGCCGAAGGACGTCGAGGACGACGATCTCGTCCCGATGGCGCACGATCCCGAGACCATGGTGCCGCCGATGATGGCGACCACCGACCTGTCCCTGAAGGTCGATCCCGTCTACCGGGAGATCTCGCAGCGGTTCCACGAGAACCCCGACGAGTTCGCCGACGCCTTCGCCCGGGCGTGGTTCAAGCTGCTGCACCGCGACATGGGCCCGAAGGACCGCTACCTCGGCCCGTGGGTGCCCGAGGAGGACCTGATCTGGCAGGACCCGGTGCCCGCCGTGGACCACGCCCTCGTCGACGACGAGGACGCCGCGGACCTGAAGTCCCGGATCCTCGACACGGACCTCACGGTCGCCCAGCTGGTCTCCACGGCGTGGGCGTCGGCGTCGACGTACCGCGACACCGACAAGCGGGGCGGGGCCAACGGCGCCCGCATCCGCCTCTCCCCCCAGGCCGACTGGGACGTCAACGTCACGTCCGGCGTCCGGGAGGTGCTGGCGGTGCTCGAGGGCATCCAGGACACCTTCAACGCCGACCGGTCCGACGGGAAGCGGGTCTCGCTCGCCGACCTCGTCGTCCTGGGCGGCAACGCGGCCGTCGAGGAGGCGGCCCGCAGGGCCGGCCACGACGTGACGGTCCCCTTCGCTCCCGGGCGCACCGACGCGACCCAGGAGCAGACCGACGTCGAGTCCTTCGCCGTGCTGGAGCCGACGGCCGACGGCTTCCGCAACTACTACCAGAAGGACGCCCGGTTCTCGGCCGAACACATGCTCGTCGACAAGGCGTTCATGCTGCGGCTGTCCGCCCCCGAGATGACCGCCCTCGTCGGCGGACTGCGGGTGCTGGACACGAACGTCGGTGGGTCCGCCCACGGCGTCCTCACCGACCGTCCCGGCACGCTGACGAACGACTTCTTCGTCAACCTGCTGGACATGGGCACGGAGTGGCGTCCGATGAACGACGCCGCCGACGCCTTCGAGGGTCGGGACCGCACGACCGGCGACGTCCGCTGGACGGCGAGCCGGGTCGACCTCGCGTTCGGATCCGACTCGGAACTCCGGGCCGTCGCCGAGGTCTACGGGGCCGACGACGCCGACGAGAAGTTCGTCGACGACTTCGTCGCCGCGTGGACCAAGGTCATGCAGCTCGACCGGTTCGATCTCGACTGAGGTACGCCACGACCATGCGGGGGCCGGTGCAGACCGGCCCCCGCAGCGCGTCTCAGGTGTCGTGGGGGTCCGGTTCCGCCCTGCCCGCCCCGTCGGGCCACGAGGCGATGCACACCCGGTTCCCGGCACGATCCGACAGCGTCCACCACCGGGGCGCCTCGGAGGCGTCGACGATCCTGCCCCCGGCCGCCAGCGCCTCCTCCAGCCGGCGCTCGGCCTCCTCGCGCGCCAGCGACACGTCGACGTGCATGGCGTGGCGGAGGGGACGCCCCACGTCGAGGCCCTGCATCCAGACGGTGGAGCCGTGGCCGAGGGGATCGACGGCGGCGTCGTCGGCGCTCCGGGTGTAGCCGAGCACGGCCCGCCAGAACCCGAGATCGGTCTCGGCCGGCTTCGACGCCACGGCCAGCTGCACCTCCTGGACCGCCGAGCGGTCGGCGGAGGCACCGTGGTCCCGGGCGACGGCGGAGACGGCCCGGGCGAGGGCGACGTGGTCCGGTTCGAGGTGCCACACATCGCGCGTCAGCCGCACGGTGACCCGGTCGGCGGCCACCGTCATCAGGATGCGGTCGTCCACCGCAGGAGCTTCCGCCATCGCCCCCGCCAGTGCGGCCGCCTCGGCGAGGGATCCCACTCGGAACACCGCGGCGGGCCCGCCGTGGAGGACCACCCAGTCGTCCACGCCCTCCGCCTCGAGGAACGTCCGCCAGCCGTGTTCGCCCATGTCGCCACCTCCGGTCCGGACGCTACCCCGCGACGCCCGACGGCCGCCGGGCGGCCGCTCAGCCCCGGCCGGGCAGGGGCGTCCCGCAGGCGTCGCAGAAACGAGCAGCGCCGCCGTGGGCGGCCGATCCACACCCGGGACAGGACACGGCCCGCTGGCGGCCGGTGGCCACCTCGGCCGAGACGATCCCGGTCGGCACCGCGATGACGCTGTAGCCGGTGATCATGAGGATCGCCGCCAGCACCTGCCCGGGCGGGGTCTGGGGGGCGATGTCGCCGAACCCGACGGTGCTCATCGTCACGATCGACCAGTAGAGACCCCGGAACATCGAGTCGAACCCGTGCTCCGGCCCCTCGATCAGGTACATGCTCGATCCCACGATCACGTTGATCAGCAGGACGACGACGAGGAACACGACGATCTTGCGGGAACTCGACCGCAGCGCGCGAACCAGGTAGTTCGCCTCCCGCATCCACCGGGCCATCTTGAGCACCCGGAAGACCCGCAGCAGCCGGAGCGAACGGATCACGAGCAGCGACTGGGCACCGGGGAGGAGGACGCTCAGGTAGACAGGCAGGATGGCGAGGAGGTCAATGATCCCGAAGAAGCTCCTGGCGTACCGCCACTTCTCCCGAACCGTCGCCAGGCGGGCGACGTACTCGATCGTGAAGAGGATGGTGACGACCCACTCGAGGGCGAGCAGCTCCGTCCCGAACCGATCCTCGATCTGCTCGACGGTCTCGAGCATCACGAGCACGACGCTGAAGACGATCACGCCCATGAGGACGACGTCGAAGGTCTTCGCAGCCCGCGTGTCGTGCTCGAAGATGACGTGCCGGATGCGCTCGCGCAGGCCGGCCCGGGCGGTTTCGTCGGAGGTCACGGTGGGGAGCGTAGGCACCCCGCGTCCCGTGAGGGTCGCGCTCCTGCCCCTCCGTCAGCCGATCGGTCGGAGGACGACCTCGATCCGGTCGTAGTAGAGGTCGGTCCGCCCCTCGAAACCGGAGTCGGTGCCGACGAAGAGCCAGAGTCGCCCGTCGTCACCGGCGGTCACGGGACCGGCGAACTGCTCTGCGAGGGTGATGAGCGCGTACGGCTGGGGATCCTGGTCGAGGGCCTCCTCGCACGGGATGCCGTTGGCGATCGTGCCGGCCACGTTCGCGGCCACACCGCCCTCCGACTGGCCGCCCTTGTCGACGGAGAGGCGCGTCTCGTCGCCCTCTCGGACGGGGATGGGCTCCGACGTGGCGGCGCCCACCTTCAGCCATACCGATTCGCCGGGAGCGCCCCCGATGCCTGCGCACCCGGTCGGCGCGTTCGACGCCACCCGCACCGTGAACTCGATCTCGTAGGAGGCCTCCGGCACCAGTCCGTCGGCGGGGCCCACAGGACGCCGGATGAACATGAAGAGGTCGTCGGAGGTGTTGGATGCGGCCAGCCGGAAGAAGTCGGAGCCCTCGTCCTCGAGCGTCGGCGGCGTGGCGCCGGTCTCCGACACGAAGTCCTCGGGGCGCGTCGGGGCGGTGTAGTCGGCGATGTCGGAACGCCAGCCCTCCGATCCGGTCTCGAAGTCGAACCGGAGCGTCACCTCGGTCGGCGTGCCGGATGGGATCGTCGTCGATGAGGACGAGGTGGCTGCGTCGTCGTCGCCACACGCGGCGGCGACGACCGCGAGCGCCAGCAGAACGATCGTGAAGCGATGTCGCATGGAGGATCCTCGATGTGCGCTGTACCGAGCCCATACCCGCATCCAGCCCGACGAACCGCCGGTTTCGTGCGCCGGGCGCCGGGTATGGGATGCGCCCCTCCGTCGGACAAAGGATCACTCGTGACCCGTATCGGGATCAATGGCCTCGGCCGCATCGGACGTGCCGTCCTCCGGCTCGCATCGGCTCGCTCCGACATCACGGTCGCGGGCGTCAACGACCTGGTCGACCTCGACGACATGGCCTACTACGTACGGCACGACTCGGTGCACGGCGCCTTTCCCGGAGCGGTGGAGACCGGCGGCGGGGATCTCGTGGTGGACGGCGAGACCGTCCGCTACACGACCGAGCGGGATCCGGGCGACCTCGACTGGGAGGGCGTGGACGTGGTCGTCGAGAGCACCGGGGCCTTCCGGTCCCGCGAGGACGCCGCGCGCCATCTCGCCGGCGGTGCCCGACGGGTGCTGATCTCCGCCCCCTCCGACGACGCCGACGTGACGGTCGTGCCCGGCGTCAACGACGAGGCCTACGACCCCGATACCCACGAGGTGATCTCGCTCGCCTCGTGCACCACGAACTGCGTGGCCCCGGTGCTCCGGGTGCTCCACGACCGATTCGGCGTGGCGTCGGCGATGTTCACGACCATCCACGCCTACACGGCGAGCCAGTCGCTCGTGGACGGGCCCAGCCGCAAGGTGCGGCGCGGCCGTGCCGCGGCCCTGTCACTCGTGCCGACCACCACGGGCGCCGCCAACGCCACCGAGCTGGTGCTCCCGTCGCTGGCTGGACGCCTCGACGGGATCGCCGTGCGCGCCCCCGTCCCCGACGGCTCGATCACCGACCTCGTCGCCACCCTCGAGTCCGACACGACGGCCGAGGCGGTCCTGGCGGCGTTCCGCGACGCCGCGGCCGGGGACGACATCCTCGGATCGGTGCTCGGTGTGAGCGACGAGCCGCTCGTGTCGATCGACATCGTCGGCGACACGCATTCCGCGCTCGTCGATGCCGGCTCTATCCGGATGCTCGACGGGCAGGTGAAGCTCCTCGCCTGGTACGACAACGAGATGGGCTACGCGGCCCGCCTCCTGGACTTCGCCGCCAGGATCTGAGGCCCGGCCGGGCCTCAGTGGCCGTCGGAGCCGGAGACAGGATCGCCGGATTCGGGATCTCCGGCAGGCGCATCGAGCCTGGCGACCCGGACCTGGGTCAGCTTGTAGGCATCGACACCCTCCACCGTGAGCTCGTGGCCCTGCGACTCCACGCGAG
>JAWVYO010000085.1:0-10054 GCA_033722675.1 Acidimicrobiia bacterium
GCGGAGGAGGCGGCCGAGGATGTCAGCGACGCCGTCGACGAGGGCATGGACACCCTCGA
The DNA here is from genome assembly GCA_033722675.1 of Acidimicrobiia bacterium. Lineage (GTDB taxonomy): Bacteria > Actinomycetota > Acidimicrobiia > Spongiisociales > UBA11373 > DATHYU01. The sequence goes on from JAWVYO010000085.1 coordinate 60, forward strand.
AGAGACCGGCGAACAGATGGGCGACGCCATCGGCGAGGGCATGGACAACCTCGCCGACACCTTCGGCGGCGGCGACGAATCCGAAGAAGACGACGATGACGAAGACGGCGGCGATGACGGCGGCTGGCTCGACAGTTTCTTCCCCAGCTGATCCGACGAAATCCCCTGGTCCTGTCCGATGGGTTGGTGGAACCCTCGCGCTGAGCGTCGAGGGAGACCCATGAAGCTCCGCACGGGCATGCGGGTCCGTGAGGCGACGAAGAAGGTCGGGCAGATCCCGCATCGAGGCACGGTCCTCGACGTCCACGGTGACACCGTCGAGGTCGAGTGGGACGACGGACACGTATCGTCGCTGACCGGAGGGGTCCTGCTGCCGGAGAAGCCGAAGCGCGACTGACGGCATGATGGGCGGATGCAGGTCCGCATCCGCCGCCGCCTGATCGTCGCAGGAATCGTCCTGCTGCAGCTGGCGCTGATCGTGCGCGCCTACGACGCCGACCACGGCGCCTTCGGGTTCCAGATGTTCCCCGAGTCGTCGCAGTGGCGGGCCGACGTCGTGCGCGTCGAGGTCGACGGCACCGAACACGACATCCGCGACCCGTGGCCCGGCGGCTACCGCTGGAGCGAGCTCGTCACGAGCCGGGGCCTGTCGTCGCCGTGGTCGACCGGCCACGCCGACGCCGGGATCCGCTCCACCCTCCACTTCCTCGACGGCGCCCTCGCCTGGGTGGCCGCCCACACACCCGACGACACCGAGACCGTTCGCCTCGTCGCCCGGGTCACCTACTGGCGCAACGGCGACGGGCCGTTCGCGGTGACCCTCCGCAGCCCCGAACGGGACCTCCCGTGATCGATCGCGCCCTCGCCGCCACCGGGAGCCTGCGGGCGGTGGCGCTCCTGCGGATCGCGGCGGGACCGCTGCTGCTCCTCCACCTCACTCCTTTTTTCGCCGACGCCCTCGACGGCACGATCCCCGGCGACACCTTCGTGCTCCCCTACGCCGACTGGTACCCGGTTCTCCCCCGCCCCCTCTACCTGACGGCGCTGTGGCTCATGGTCCCCGTCGCCGTCGCGGTGTCGGCGGGGCTCGCCACCCGGGCGGCCACCGTCGCGGCAGCGGCATTCACCGCCTACAACCTGTTTTTCTCCCAGACGCACTTCCATCACAACCGGGCCTTCCTGCTCATCCTCCTCGTCGGCCTCGCCGTGCTGCGCAGCGGCGACCACCTGTCGGTCGACCGCTGGCTTCGTCGCAGGCCGCCCGAACCCGCCCCGCTCTGGCCCCTGTGGCTCCTGCGGATCGAGGTCGCCCTCGTCTATGCGGCGTCGGGTTTCTCCAAGCTCGTCGACGGCGACTGGTTCGGCGGCACCGTGCTGCGCCTGCGCATCGAGCAGTGGCGCGACGTCGCCCTCGACCGGGGGGCACCCGAGTGGGCCCTGGACCTGCTGGCCGACCCGACGTTCATGGCCGGGTTCGCCAAGGTGGTCGTCCTGACCGAACTGTTCATCGGCGTGGGCTTCCTGTGGCGGCGGACCCGCCTGGCCGCCGTGTGGGTGGCGATCCCCTTCCACCTGGTGATCGAGGCGACCGCCAGCGTCCAGGTCTTCTCCGTGGCGGGCCTCGCCGCGCTCGTGATCTGGGTCACCCCGACGGACCACGACCGCCTGCTGTGGGCGCCCACCGGCCACCCCCTCCGGCGGGCGGTGCGCCGGCTGGACTGGACGGGTCGCTTCACCGTCCTCGACGGGCCGCTGCGGCTGGACGACCGCGGCACCATGCGGAGCAGACGCAATGCGGTGCTCGCCGTCCTCTCCCGCCTGCCGCTCACGTTCTGGTTCGTCGCGCCGCTCCGCCTGCTGCGGCAGCCCGACCGGCGAGCCGTAGACTCGACGGCGTAGCCGACGAGAGGTAACCCCAATGGTGTTCCAGGACGTCGAGGCCACTTGGCTCGGACACGCCGCCTTCCGCTTCCGCCTGAAGGACGGGACGGTGATCCTGGTCGACCCGTGGCTCGAGGGGAACCCCGCCTGCCCCGAGGCCGAGCACACCCAGGAACGGGTCGACGCCATCTACCTGACCCACGGCCACTTCGACCATTTCGGCGACACGTTGGCGCTCGCCGAGCGCCACGGTCCGCAGATCTTCTGCAACCACGAGATCTCGATCTACCTCGAGGGACAGGGCGTCGACAACGTCGTCGGCCTCAACATCGGCGGCGCCGTGGAGGGACCGGGCGGTGTGACCGGCATCCTCGTGAACGCCGTGCATTCGAGCGGCATCTCGGGCGGCGACGGCATCGTCGACGGCGGCGATCCCGGCGGCTGGGTGCTGCACCTGCCCGACGGGCCCACCGTCTACCACGCCGGCGACACGGCCGTGTTCGGCGACATGGCCCTCATCCACGCCATGCACGACCCCGACGTGGCCCTCCTCCCCATCGGCGGACACTTCACGATGGACCCCCGCGGCGCCGCCCGCGCCGCCCTCCTCGTCGACGCGCCGACGGTCGTCCCCATCCACTACGGCACCTTCCCCATCCTCGCCGGCACGCCGGAGGACCTGGCCGGGGAACTGGAGTCGACCGACATCACCGTCGTGACCGCCACGCCCGGCGAGCCGATCTGAGGATGTTCGAGGTCGCCGAGCACGAGCCGCTGGTGGCGCCGGTCCTCGTCGGGGCCTTCGACGGCTGGGTGAGCGCCGGCGGGGCCGGGATCGGCACCGCCGACCACCTGGCGGGCGACGCCGAGCCGCTGGCGGTCTTCGACTCGGATCTCCTCTTCGACTACCGGGTCAACCGGCCCACCGTCGACTTCCGCGACGGCGTGCTCGACGACGTGTCCTGGCCGGAGATCACCGTCCGCCGGGCCCACGTCGACGGCCGCGACCTCCTGGTCCTGTCCGGGCCGGAGCCGAACTGGCGGTGGAAGGCGTTCTCGAACGCCGTCGTCGACCTGGCGGCGAAGCTCGGCGTGGTCGAGCACGTCTCCATCGGCGGCATCCCCTGGGCGGCCCCCCACACCCGGCCCACCCAGGTGATCACGACGGCCTCGACCGGCGACCGTATCGAGGTGGACGACGACTTCCCCGACGGACTCCTCCGGGTGCCGGGCGCCGTGGTGAGCGTCATCGAGTTCGCCATGGCCGATGCCGGTTACCCGACCCTCGGCCTCTGGGCCCGCATCCCGCACTACGTGGCGACCACCTACACCCCCGGGGTCCTGTCACTCGTGGAGCGGCTGAGCAGACACCTCGGCGTGTCGATCCCCCTCGGGTCCCTCGTCGACGACGCCGCCGAACAGCGCCGGGAACTGGACGCCGCGATCGAGGCGCGGCCCGAGGCCCAGGCGATGATCGAACAGCTCGAGGCGATGGCCGACGCTGCCGGCGACGTCCCGTCGGGCGAGGAACTCGCCGCCGAGATCGAGCGCTTCCTGCGGGAGTCGGGGGACGACCAGCCGGGCGACTGATCGCGGGCCAGGTGGACGGCACCCCTCTGCACTAGTACGCTCCGTAGCGGGACCGACACTCAACGTGATAGGAGCATCGCGTGGGAAGGACGTCCCGACGACTCGCCGCCGCCGTCATCGCGACGATGCTGGCCGCCATCCCGGCGATCCCGGCCACCGGCTCCATCGACGATCTGCTGTCGTCGTCGGAACTCCTGAACCTCGGTGACCGCGGCAGCCTTGTCCGCGACCTCCAGGAGGCGCTGCAGACCGCCGGACAGGATCCAGGACCGATCGACGGGATCTTCGGACCGATGACCGACCGGGCGGTGCGCCGATTCCAGCGCCAGGCCAGCATCGTGGTCGACGGGCTCGTCGGACCGGGGACCCGACGGGCGATCGGGACGGCAGTGGGCCGCAGCCCGAACCCCTCGGCCCCTGCCTCGACCTCGCCGTCGACACCGGCGCTCTCCCCCGGCGCCCGGGGCCCCGCCGTCGTGTCCCTCCAGCGCGAACTGGCCAGGACCGGGCTCTACCGCGGCCCGATCGACGGGGCTTTCGGACCGATGACCGCCTCGGCGGTCATGGCCTTCCACAAGGTGTGGGGCCTCGACCGGACGACGACATGGACCCGGTCCGACTGGAACAGGATCTCGGGCTGGTGGCCGTCGGCGCCGGGATACGGGTCCGCGGCGTACCGCATCGAAGTCGACCTCGCCCGCCAGGTGCTCTTCGTGGTCCGCGACGCCCGGGTCGCCGCGGTGATGCCGATCTCGTCGGGGAACGGCGAGTACTACACGAACTGGGCGGGGAACCGTGTCCGGGCCCACACCCCCACCGGCGACTTCGTGATGCAACGCAGCGTCGACGGGTGGGACTCCTCGTACCTGGGCGAGCTCTACGAGCCCTGGTACTTCTACGGCGGCTACGCCATCCACGGGTCACACCACGTGCCGGCCTGGCCCGCCTCCCACGGATGTGTGCGCGTCAGCATCGCCGACTCGCTCTGGCTGGACGCCCGCATGTGGATCGGCATGCCGGTCCACGTCCGGGGTTGACCCCGACGGCCTCGTGGCGTCAGGCCACCTCGAAGAGCCCCGCGGCGCCCATGCCGCCGCCGATGCACATCGTCGACACGACATAGCGGGCGCCGCGCCGCTTCCCCTCGATGAGGGCGTGGCCGACCATCCGGCTTCCGCTCATGCCGTAGGGGTGGCCGATGGAGATCGACCCGCCGTTCACGTTGTAGATCTCGTTGTCGATCCCGAGGCGATCACGGCAGTAGACGGTCTGCACGGCGAACGCCTCGTTGAGCTCCCACAGGTCGATGTCGTCCATGGACAGGCCGGTCCGCTCCAGCAGCTTCGGCACGGCGAACACCGGACCGATCCCCATCTCGTCGGGCGCGCACCCGGCGACGGCCAGGCCCCGGTAGTACCCGAGCGGCTCGAGGCCACGACGCTCCGCCTCCTCGGCGCTCATCACGACGCAGGCCGACGCTCCGTCCGACAGCTGGCTGGCGTTGCCCGCCGTGACCGTGCCCCCGAGCACCGGCTGGAGGCCGGCGAGGCCCTCGGCGGTCGTCGACGGGCGGTTCCCCTCGTCCCGGGTGAGGGTCACCTCCTCGTGCGACTCCTCCCCCGTCTCCTTGTCCTTCACGACCTTCGTCGCGGTGATGGGGATGATCTCGTCGTCGAACCTGCCCGCCTCCTGGGCGGCGGCGGTGCGCTGCTGGCTCTGGAGCGCGTATTCGTCCTGGGCCTCACGCGACACGTCGTACCGCTCCGCCACCACCTCGGCGGTGTGGAGCATCGGCATGTACATGTTCGGCTGCAGCTCCAGAAGGGCGGGGTCCATCGCCCGGTACTGGTTCATGTGCTCGTTCTGGACGAGCGAGATCGACTCGAGACCACCCGCGACGACGACGGGCATGTCGTCCATCACGACCTGCTTCGCCGCGATGGCGATCGCCATCATCCCCGAGGAGCACTGCCGATCGACCGTCATCCCGGCGACCGAGTCGGGCAGGCCCGCGGCGAGGGCGCACTGACGGCCGATGTTGAAGCCGGTCGTGCCCTGGGTGAGCGCGTTGCCCATGATCACGTCGTCGACCTCGCCCGGCTCGACACCCGCCCGCTCGAGCGCGGCGGAGATCACGGGAGCGGCGAGCGAGGGGCCCTCGAGGTCGTTGAACGCCCCCCGATAGGCCCTCCCGATGGGGGTGCGAGCCGTCGAGACGATGACCGCTTCCTTCATGATGCCTCCGCTGATCAGCTGGTGGGGCCAGCCTACGCCCAACCCGTGACGTGTCGGCCGTCAGCCGTCGGTCACCCGATCGGGCACGGTGAGCACGTCGTCGAGCCGCACCCGCGCCCCCAGGGGGAGGGTCAGCTGCCCCCGCCCGTGGCCGGCCGGGAGCCCAGCCCTCACGGGGACGTCGAGACCGGACAGCCGTTCGGCGGCGATCTCGGCGAAGGACGGGCCCTCCCCTGCCACCTCGGTGTCCCCGAGGACGATGCCGGCCACGTCGTCGAGCATTCCGGCACGCAGGAGGTGGGTCAGCATCCGGTCGAGCCGGTAGGCGGGCTCCCCGACGTCCTCGAGGAACACGACGGCACCGGCGAGGTCCGGCTGATCCACCGTCCCGATGCTGGCGGTGAGGAGGGCCAGGTTGCCGCCGACGAGCGGTCCCTCGGCCACCCCGGCCACGACCGGCTCGAGGCCGGGACCGATGACCCCGGGTGGCTCCGGATCCATGAGCATGGCCCGCAGCTGCGCGCCCGGGCCGCCGCCGAGCCGGTCCCGATCCCACGCCGCCCCCGGGCCGTGGAAGGTCACGAGCCCGATACGCCGGCGAATCGTCAGGTGGAGCGCGGTCAGGTCGGAGAAGCCGAGGACCGGCTTCGGATCCCCGCCCAGCGCGGCGAGGTCGAGCTCGTCGACGATCCGCTGGGTCCCGTAGCCGCCCCGGGCCGCCACCACGCCCCGGACGTCGGGATCGTCGAGCGCCGCCTGCAGGTCGGCGAGCCGTCGTCCGTCGTCGCCGGCCAGGTACCCGTGCGCGGCGTGGAGGTGTTCACCGGCGACGGGGTGGAGATCCCAGGAGCGGAGGAGCTCGAAGCCGGGTTCGACGCGCTGCGGCGTCACCGGTCCCGCCGGGGCGACCACCGCGACGGTGTCGCCCGGTTGCAGGCGCCGGGGAAGGACCGTTTCGACCATGGCGACAGGGTACGAGAACGCGAAAACCCCTGGCGTGACCGGGGATCGGCACCTACCCTCGGCGGCGTGCGACGTCGTCTCATCGCCGTCGTGGCGACCCTCGCGACGGTGCTCTCGGCGTGCACCGGTGGCGAGGCGGAGTCGACCACCTCGTCGACGTCGTCGACGGTCCCTGCGTCGACGACGACCACGACGCTGTCCCCACCCGACACCTCCGGCGACGTGGTCCTGCAGGAGAACGGACCCGTGTTCATCGCCGACACCGACCGCGGACCGCTCGTCGCCTCCCTCCAGTTCCTCCTCGTCTGCACCGGGTTCGACCGACCCACCTCCGACAGCCCCGAGATGATCATCGACGGCATCTACGGGCCCATCACCTCCCAGGCGGTCGCCTACGCCCAGGCCTCCCTCCGTCGGATCCCCACCGGCGAGGTCGACGAGGAGACGTTCGCCGAGCTGTCCCGCCGGTGCGAGGCCAACCGGCAGCTCGACTTCTCCGAGGGAAGTGTCGCGTCGGTCGCAGGCAACGTCGCCCCCGGCGACGAGGACGTGTACGCCCTGGCGTTGCGGGCCGACCAGCGCGTCACCGTCGCCATCCGCCAGGGCGACGTCGACGTCGTCGTCGAGGACGCCTCGGGCGAGGTGCTCAAGAGCGCCGAGGAACCCACGCCCTGGAGTGGCGTCGCCCCCGACGACGGCGCGTACCGGGTTCGGGTCCTCGCCGGCGACACCGCCTCGTCGTACGTCCTCGAGGTGGACGCCCCCGACGTGCCGGCCGTGACCATCGACTTCGGCCCGATGCGGCTCCGCCCCGACGGCCTCGGCATCGCCCGGTTCGGGGACGCCGCCGACGAGACCATCGAGGTGCTGTCGTTCGTGCTCGGGACGCCCGACGTCGACACCGGCTGGCAGGTGGGCCTGGAGGGCGGACGGGTGTGCGAGGGCACGAACCGCCGCCTGGAGTGGGTCATCCAACCCGAGACGGACGGCGACGGGGCGGCCGCCGCCCTGGTCGCCGACTTCTCCGACGTCGGCGGGGCCCGCGCCTTCGCGCAGTACGGCTACCGCTCCGACGCTCCCGAGCAGATCGACGCCGGGGCGCGGTCACTGACGACGCAGGACCTGATCACCATCGGCAGCACCCTCGAACAGTTCGCCGCCGTGTACGGCGAACCGAACTTCTTCAACGCCGACCTCGGCCTCGCCGGCTTCGAAGGCATGGTCGCCGGGATCACCTCGGCGTCCGAGCAGGCCGACGACGAGGACACCTCCGACGAGGACGAGGAGCCCACCCGCTACGTCTGGTACATCGGAGCCGGCGAGGACGGCTGCCTGGACTTCCGGGAGTAGGCGTCAGGCCTCGTTCGAGGCGAACGCGTCGATGAACTCCGCAGGGATCCGTATCGGCCGCATGGTGTCCGTGGCCACCCAGACATAGAGCGTGCGGAAGCGGGCGACGGCGCGGTCGTCCCCGGCCCGCAGGTCGTAGTGCCGCACGACCGAGGTGCGGGTCCGATCGGTGAACCACGTGCTCACGGTGATCTCGTCACCGTGCCCGGGGAGCCACGCGATCCGGATCCGATGCCGTCGGAGCACGATGCCGAACCCGTCGGCGGCGCAGCGATCGAGGGGCCAGCCCCGATCGGCGCACACCGCCACACCGGCGTCCTCGGCGAGGCCGACCAGGGTGGGCATCGACGCCGACGCCGTCTCGTCGAGATCCCGCCAGTCGATGGTGCGCCGCAGTCGGAAGGGTTCGGCATCGCCGGACTCGAGGTCGGGAGCGGGCGACGGTCCCCCCGGCGGCGCCCACCGGACCCGGGCACGGGCCACGGAGGCATCGCCCACGGCGAGCCGATAGTCGACGGTTCCCTCGTCGTCGGGCCGGCGATCGACGGCGACCCGGTCGCCGAAACGGGCCTGACCCTCGTACGTGATGTCGACGTCGGCCGGCACCAGGGGGCCGGCCGGGGCGGCGAGCCCGGCCTCGATCTCGACCTCCTCCACGTAGCGCAGGTACGCGACGTTGTTGAGGTGGCCGTAGGGATCGCACTCGTGGTGCCGGACCCGGAAGGAGCGGACCGCCATCGCCGAGGAGCGTACCGACAGTTGCATCGCCGGCATCGTGCGCCATCATCGCCCCATGAGTGATCTCACCCCCCAGGAACTCCGCGTGCTCGGCTGTCTCGTCGAGAAGGGCGCCACCACACCCGACTACTACCCCCTCACCCTCAATGCCCTCATCACGGCATGCAATCAGCGGTCGAACCGCGATCCCGTGGTCGACTACGACGACGCCACGGTGATCCGCGCCATCGACGGCCTGCGCGACCGGGGCTGGATCCGCCTCGTCCGCTCCCCCGGCCAGCGCGCCGTGAAGTACCGCCACGTGCTGGACGACGTGCTCGAGGTGGACGACGCGGAGGCGGCGATCCTCGCAGTGCTGTCGCTTCGCGGCGAGCAGACCCCGGGCGAGCTGCGCGCCCGCACCGACCGGTACGTCGAGTTCGACGACCTCGACGAGGTGGAGGCCACGCTCGAGCGGCTGGCCGACCGGGGGCTCGTTCACAGGCTCGAGCGGCGTCCCGGCGAGAAGGAGTCGAGATACGTCCAGATGCTGGCTGGCTCCGAGGCGCCGCCCGCCGACGAGAGGCTTCCCGAGGAGTCCACCCCCGAGGCCGCCGACGACGAGACGGCCTCCCGCATCGAGACCCTCGAGGCTCGGGTGGAGGCGATCGCTGCCGACCTCGCCGCCCTGCGCGCCGACCTCGGCGCTGCTCCAGGCCCGGCCGACTGACCCACCACCCGGGCGGCGCGCCGCCTAGCATCCCGGCCGTGGAGCGCTTCGACGCCGTCGTGATCGGCGGAGGCATCGTCGGTCTCGCGACCGCCCGGGCCCTCGCCGCCTCCGGGCGCTCGGTGGCCGTGCTCGAGGCGGAGGAGCGCGTCGGCGCCCATCAGACCGGCCACAACAGCGGCGTCGTCCACTCCGGCCTCTACTACCGCCCTGGATCCCACAAGGCCCGACTCACGGTCGCCGGCGGACGGGAACTCGCCGCCTTCTGCTCCGACGAGGGGCTCCCCTTCGACCGATGCGGCAAGATCGTCGTGGCCACGACCGAGGCGGAGCTGGAGCGGCTCCACGAACTCGAACGCCGGGGTCGGGCCAACGGCCTCGAAGGCGTGCGACGGGCCTCGATCGAGGAGCTGCGCGAGATCGAACCGGCCGTCGACGGCATCGAGGGGCTCGTGGTGCCCGAGGCGGGGGTGGTCGACTATCCGCGGGTCGCCGACCGGATCGCCACCCGGCTCGCCGAGACCGGTCA
>JAWVYO010000086.1:0-10054 GCA_033722675.1 Acidimicrobiia bacterium
CGGGAGCCCGACCTGGATCATCTCGATCTCGACCTCCCGTCGGTGACCGCCGCCATCGCCGAGCTCCGCGAGCGACTCCGGACCGAGCTGGAGACGGACTTCGACACGGCCACGGCGCATCTCGGACGGTCGGTGGAGGTCGTGGCGTGGTTCCTCGCCGTCCTCGAGCTGGCACGCTGGGGCATGATCGAGGTCTCCCAGGACGCCCACGACCATCCCATCCGCCTGCGGCACGCCGCCGACGCCGACACCGAACTCGTGAGCGAGTGGCACGGGTGAGCGCGTCCTCCGATCTGGCGGCGATCGAGGCCATCCTCTTCGTGGCGGAGACACCCGTACCGGCCTCGGAGATCGCCGAGGTCCTCGAGCAACCCACCGCCGAGGTGGAGGCCGGGCTGCAGGAGCTCGGCGTTCGCCTGTCGGAGACCCGCAGCGGACTCGTCCTGCGGGAGACCGGCGGGGGATGGCGTCTCTACACCCGCCCGGACCTGAAGCCCCATCTAGAGCGGTTCGCCGCGTCGACGAGCGCCACCCGGCTCTCGAAGGCCGCGCTCGAGACCCTCGCCGTCGTCGCCTACCGCCAGCCCGTCACCCGGGCTCAGGTCTCGGAGATCCGGGGCGTCGACTCGGACCATGCGCTGCGGACCCTCGAACGCCGCGGACTCGTCGACGTGGTCGACACGGCGCCGGGTCCCGGCCAGGCGTCGCTCTTCGGCACCACCGACCTCTTCCTCGAGAAGCTCGGCCTGCGGGGCCTCGACGAACTTCCGCCGCTGGCCGACCACGTCCCGCCGTCCGAGGTCGTCGACGACCTCGAGCGGCCGCTGCGCTCGGAGCCGACATCGAGCGACTCCAGAAGCTGATCGCCCACGCCGGGATCGCGTCCCGGCGCGCCGCCGAAGACCTCGTGCGCGAGGGTCGGGTCACCGTCGACGGCGAACCCGCCCACCTCGGCCAGAAGATCGATCCCCAGACGGCCCGGGTCTCCGTGGACGGCGTGCCGCTGCCGGTGCGTCCCGACCTCGTCCACCGGTTGCTCAACAAGCCGCGGGGCGTCGTGAGCACCGCCGACGACCCCCATGGCCGGCCCACCGTGGTGGACCTCGTCGAGGCCCCTACGAGGGTCTACCCGGCGGGGCGGCTCGACGCCGACTCGGAGGGCCTGATCGTCGTGACGAACGACGGCGACCTGACCGAGCTCCTCACGCACCCCCGATTCGGCATCACGAAGACCTATGTCGTACGCACCACCGGCGTGCCCGACGACGCCGCGCTCCGGTCGCTGAGGACCGGCGTCGAGCTCGACGACGGACCCGCCGCCGCCGTCTCGGCGCGCATCCTCGACCGCGTCGGCGACGCCGCGCTCGTGGAGGTCGTGATGGGGGAGGGGCGCAACCGCGAGGTCCGACGGATGTTCGCGGCGGTCGATCTCGAGGTGGACCGGCTCGTCCGCACCGCCATCGGCCCGCTGCGCGATCGCACCCTCAAGCCGGGAACGTGGCGCGATCTGACCGTGGACGAGGTCCGGCGGCTGTACGCCGCCGCCGAAGTGTCAGACTGACGGCATGCGTACGACGCTCCGCGGGCCGAGCGGGCCCTTCACGGCCGACGTCACCGTCCCCGGCGACAAGTCCCTGTCCCACCGTGCGCTCATCCTCGCCGCGATGGCGCGGGGAACGAGCTCGGTCACCGGGCTCGGACCGGGACGCGACGTCGACTCCACCCGGTCGGCGATCATGTCGCTGGGGGTCGAGGTCCAGGACGGCCTGGTCCGCAGTGCGGGGGTCGACGCCTGGAGCGACCCGGGGGAGCCCATCGACGCGGGAAACAGCGGGACCACGCTCCGGCTCCTCGCCGGCGCCCTCGCCGGGCGTCCCTTCCGGTCGACGCTCGTCGGCGACGAGTCGCTGATGCGCCGCCCGATGGGTCGGCTCGTGGGTCCGCTCGGCGCCCTGGGGGCACGCGTGGAGACCTCCGACGAGGCGACGCCCCCGGTGTCCGTCGGCGGCGACCGGCTGGCGGGCGCAGACGTGACCATCCCGATCGCCTCCGCGCAGGTGCGCAGCGCCGTCGCGCTCGCCGCGCTCCAGGCGGACGGCGCCACGACGATCGACTCGCCGCCGGGCTTTCGGGACCACACCGAACGCTGGCTGGAGACCCTCGGACGCGGGTCCCGGGAGGAGGGCCACCGGTTTCGGGTCGAGCCGGGCCCCGTGCCGCCGGCCGACTACGCCGTCCCGGGCGATCCCTCGTCCGCCGCCTACCTGCTCGCGACGGCTGCCCTCGCCCCGGGTGCCGAGGTGGTGGTGCGTCGCATCAGTCTCAACCCCGGGAGGACCGGGTTCCTCGACGTCCTGGCGGCAATGGGCGTCGACGTGGCGATCGAGGCGACCGGCGACGTGCTCGGCGACCCGGTGGGCGACGTCCGCGTGCGGGGGGCGAAGCTCGAGGGTGTGAGGATCGACGGCCACCTCGTGGCCCGCACCCTCGACGAGATCCCACTCCTCGCGGTGCTGGCCGCCGCCGCCGAGGGCGACACCGTGATCGCCGACGCCACGGAGCTCCGCGTGAAGGAGAGCGACCGCGTCGAGACCACCGTGGCGATGCTCCGGGCGCTCGGCGGGGAGGCCGAGGAGACGCCGGACGGCTTCGTGGTGGCCGGCGGCTTCCTGAAGCCGGGGACCGTCGACTCCGAGGGCGACCACCGGATCGCCCTGGCGGCTGCGGTGGCGGCGACGGTGGCGGGCCAGGTGGAGATCGAGGGATTCGACGCCTCGGCCGTGTCGTGGCCGGGCTTCGTGGAAGAGCTGGAGGCCGTGTGGTCGTCGTAGCGATCGACGGCCCGGGCGCGGTGGGCAAGAGCACGCTCGCGCGAGCGCTCGCGCAGCGCCTCGACCTGCCCCACCTGGACACCGGCTCGTACTACCGCGCCGCCACCCTGGCCGTCCTGCGAGCCGGGCTCGACGTCGACGACCACGACGGCGTGGTCGAGGCGGTGCGAGGCGCCCGTCTCGACGTCCGGCACGGTGTCATGCACCTCGACGACGAGCCCGTGGCGGAGGAGATCCGTTCCGACCCCGTCACCGAGGCGGTCAGTGCCGTGTCGGCCATCCCGGAGCTCCGGGACGTCGTGGTGGACCAGCAGCGAGCCTGGGTGGAGCGCCACGGGGGATCGGCGGTGGTGGAAGGCCGCGACATCGGCACGGTCGTGTTCCCTGCCGCCGACGTCAAGATCTTCCTGACGGCCCGGCCCGAGGTGCGGGCCCGGCGCCGGATGGGCGACGCCGAGGCGGCGGGAAAGACCTTCACCGAGCTCGTCGCCGACCTTCGACGCCGCGACCGTGCGGACTCGACCCGGGAGGTCTCGCCGCTGCGGCCGGCCGACGATGCCACGGTCCTCGACACGAGCGACCTGGAGCTCGACGAGGTGGTGGACGAGGCGCTCCGGCTGGTGCGCCGGGCGATCAACCGCCGATGAGCTCGAGGGCCCGGGCGGCGTCCCACGTCCGGTCCTCGTCGAGGGGCCCCCGGGCTCCGGGCGTGCGGCAGGCGTAGGCCCCCTCGACCACGGCCTGCAGCGCGCCGAGGAAGGCACGGAGCTGGCGGGGGAGCGGGAAGTACTCGCCCTCCTCGGTCACGGACACCAGCTCCACGCCGTCGGTCGGCCCCACCCGATCGATGACGGCCCGCACCGACTGGTCGGGCGCCGACGCGCCGGCCGTCACGCCGACCACACGGGCCCCCTCCAGCCAGGCCGGGTCGACCGCCTCGGGACCGTCGACCCGATGGGCGGGCACGCCTTCGGCGAGCGCGACCCGCACGAGGGCCTGGGTGTTCGAGGAGTTCTCGGACCCGACGACGAGGACGACGTCGGACCGCCGGGCGAGCTCCTCCACGGCCGACTGGCGGTTGGTGGTGGCGTAACAGAGGTCGCTCTTGCGGGCGGTCCACAGGGTGGGGAACCGCTCCGAGGCGTCGTCGAGGACGCTCTCCCACTCGTACATTCCCAGCGTCGTCTGGGCGACGAGGGCCACCTTCTCGGGGTCGTCGGGGGTGAAGTCGCCGAGGCCGAGTTCGGGCTCGACCAGGGTCACGGCCTCGGGGGCCTCGGCCACCGTCCCGACCGCCTCGTCGTGGCCCTCGTGCCCGACGTAGATGATGTCGAACCCGTCGCGGGCCATGCGCTTCACCTCGTGGTGCACCTTCGTGACGAGGGGGCACACGGCGTCGACGGTCACTGCGGCGCGATCGGTGGCGGCCGCCACCACCTCGGGCGACGACCCGTGGGCCGACAACATCACGGGCGCGCCCTCGGGTACCTCGTCGATGGAGTCGACGAACACCACGCCGGCGCGCCGGAACGCATCCACGACCGTGCGGTTGTGCACGATCTCGTGGTAGCAGTAGACCGGCGGCTCGAAGATTCGCACCATCCAGGTCAGCGCCTTGATGGCCATCTCGACCCCGGCACAGAAGCCGCGCGGCTCCGCGAGGAGGACCCGTTCCGTCATGGCGGGGATGGTAGGGAGCCTGGGGCGCCACCCGACCTATCCTTTGGAGCGAACCAGGAGCCGATCCCGATGAGCCTCCTCCCCGTCGTCGCCGTCGTCGGACGCCCGAACGTCGGAAAATCCACCCTCGTGAACCGGATCCTCCGCCGGCGCGCCGCCGTCGTCGAGGAGCGACCGGGGGTGACGCGCGACCGCAAGGAGTTCACCGCGGAGTGGAACGGTCGCCGGTTCATCCTCGTCGACACGGGCGGGTGGGAGATCGGCGACGACGGGCTGCGCGCCGGGATCCGCCGCCAGGCGGAGGCCGCGATCTCGGGAGCCGACCTCGTCCTCTACGTCGCCGACGTGGCGACCCCGCTCACCGACGAGGACGCCACGGTCGCACGGATGGTGCAGGAGTCGGGCGTGCCGGTGATCCTGGCGGCCAACAAGGTCGACGGACCCACCGCCGAACTGGACGCCAGCGAGCTGTGGACGCTGGGCCTGGGGGAGCCCATCCCCGTGAGCGCCCTGCACGGACGCAACACGGGCGACCTCCTCGACCTCGTCGTCGAGGCCCTGCCCCCGCGCGACGATGCCGAGGTGGAGCCGGACCCCGTCCCGACGCTGGCGATCCTGGGACGGCCCAACGTCGGGAAGTCGACGCTCCTCAACCGTCTCCTCGGCGAAGAGCGGGTGCTCGTGTCGGACGTGCCCGGCACCACCCGCGACGCGATCGACGTGGTGGTGGAACTGGACGGACAACCCTTCCGCATCTTCGACACGGCCGGCATCCGCCGGAATGCCCGGATCGACGACTCCACGGAGTACTACTCGGTGATCCGTGCTCGCGAGGCCCTCGACGAGGCCGACGTGGTCCTCCTCGTCCTCGACGCGACGGACGGCGGTGCCAACCACCAGGAGCAGCGCCTCGCCCAGGAGATCGCCGAGTCCGGCGCCGGGATCGTGGTGATCCTGAACAAGTGGGACGCCGCGGACCCCGACGACAAGTGGTGGAGCGAGGATTCGGTGGGGGACCGGCTGGGCTTCATCGGATGGGCGCCCGTGCTGCGGATGTCGGCGCTCACCGGCGCCCGAACGAAGCGCATCGGCGCCGCCGTGCGTGCGGTCCTCGAGAGCCGGCGCGGGCGGATTCCCACCCCGGAGCTCAACCGACGCGTCCGGGAATGGCAGGAGATGCACCCCCCGCCCGTGCGGAAGGGGCGACGGGCGAAGATCCTCTACGCGGTGCAGGCCGGCACGGAGCCTCCCACGATCATCCTCTTCGTGCGCGGCGGTGAGCTCGGTCCCGACTACCTCCGGTTCCTCGAGAACCGTCTGCGCGCCGAGTACGAGTTCCTCGGGACGCCGATCCGTCTGTTCACGAGGAACCGACACCGGAGCCGCTCCGGTGTCTGAGTTCGAGCGGTTCGAGGAGGCTGCGGCGGTCGCCCGGCGGGGCGGCCCCGAAAAGTACCACGAACGCCTGGCCGAACGCGACAAGCGCTTCGTGCGCGACCGGATCGACCTCCTCTGCGACGAGGGATCGTTCGTCGAGGACGGGCTGCTCGCCAATGCGCTGGCCGACGACACGCTGGGGGCCGACGGCGTCGTGACCGGTCGCGGCCTCGTCGACGGCCGTCCGGTCGTCGTGATCGCCAACGACCCGACCGTGAAGGCGGGCTCGTGGGGCGCCCGAACGGTCGAGAAGATGATCCGGGCGCTCGAGGCCGCCTACGACGAGCGCCTCCCCGTCGTGTACCTCGTCGACTCGGCCGGGGCACGCATCACCGACCAGGTCGATCTCTTCCCGGGGCGGCGGGGTGCGGGAAAGATCTTCTACAACCAGGTGCGGCTGTCCGGCCGGGTGCCCCAGGTGTGCTGCCTGTTCGGGCCGTCCGCGGCCGGCGGCGCGTACATCCCCGCCTTCTGCGACGTCGTGATCATGGTGGAGGGCAGGGCTTCGATGTATCTCGGTTCGCCGCGCATGGCGGAGATGGTGATCGGCGAGCAGACGACGCTCGAGGAGATGGGCGGCGCGCGGATGCACTGTTCGGTGAGCGGGTGCGGCGACGCCCTCGTGGAGTCCGACGAGGAGGCCATCGAGTGGGCCCGCCTCTACCTCTCCTACGTCCCCGCGGACTTCTCTCAGGACCCGCCGCTCTACGAGTTCACCGAGCCCGAGGACGTGGGCCCGCTGCGGGACGTCATCCCCACCGACGAGACGAAGGGCTACGACATGCGGCGCCTGCTGCGCGGGATCGTCGACGCCGACAGCCTCCACGAGATCAAAGAGTTGTTCGCCCCGGAGGTGATCACCAGCTTCGCCCGCATCGGCGGACGTCCGGTCGGGATCGTCGCCTCCCAGCCCAGCCACCTCGGGGGGGTGCTCTTCGTCGATTCGGCCGACAAGGCGGCGCGATTCATCTGGCTCTGCGACGCCTTCAACCTCCCGTTGATCTTCCTCGCCGACGTCCCCGGGTTCATGATCGGGACCGACGTGGAGCGCCAGGGCATCATCCGGGCGGGCGCGAAGATGCTCACCGCCATCGCCGAGGCGACCGTCCCGCGCATCTCCGTCATCGTCCGCAAGGCCTACGGCGCGGGCCTCTACGCCTTCTCGGGGCCCGGGTTCCGTCCCGACGCCACCCTCGCCCTGCCCACCGCCGAGATCGCCGTCATGGGTCCCGAGGCGGCGGTGAACGCCGTGTACTACAACACGATCCAGGAGCTGCCGGAGGACGAGCGCGAGGCCTTCGTCGCGGAGCACCGCGCCGAGTACGAGGCCGACGTCGATCTGCTCCGCCTCGCCTCCGACCTCGTCGTCGACGCCGTCGTCGAGCCGGAGGACCTTCGCGAGGAGCTCCTCGTGCGCCTCGCCTACGCCTCGAACAAGGAACGCGGCTTCTCCGACCGCCGCCACGGCGTGCCACCGGTATGACGGGCCGCGACGACCTCGACGACGCCGCCCCCGCGAACGGCGCCGAGGAGTTCGAGCCGGCACCGCTCGGCTTCAAGATCGTGCTCGCGGCCGCCATCGGGTACCTCGTCCTCAGGGTCGTCCAGATGGTCGGCTGGATGTTCTGACCAGCCGGGTAGGAGCCACCCCGCTGGCATCATCGGCCCGTGTCCATACGTGTCGACACCGGCCACGAACCCCGCCCCTCCCGTCCGGGGTGGATCTGGCTCGTCGTCCTCGGGATCGGATTCCTGGCCTTCCTGGGCGTCGCGGAACTGACGGGCGGGGACACGGCGACCTCGACCACCACGCTCCCCGCCGACGCGCTCACCACGACCACGTCCGGAGCGCCGGTCGGCACGCTGGCGCTGCCCTCCGCCCCCGACTTCGATCGCCAGGTGGCCCGGATCGACGGCTTCTCGGGCTGGGTCGTCGCCACCGTGGGGCTCGGTGACACCCGGCTCGAGTACACCGACGGGGACACGGTGGGCGTCAGGAACCTCCCGCCCCGGACCGAGGACACGATGCGCACCGACGCCTCGGGCACGCTGGTGGCGGGCCTCGGCGGCGTCGACGGGCGGAGCCTCATCGTGGGACGGACGACCGGCGACCTCTACGCCGTCGACCTGGACGCGACCAGCTTCGCATGGCATCGCGACGCCCCCGGTGCCCTCGCCTGGCTGCAGGAGGTGGACGACACGATCCGCCTCTCCACCTCCGACGTCACCCCGGGCTCGGGCACCCCGATGAACACCGATGCCGCGCTCACCGAGGGCCTCGAGGACCCGGTCCTCGTGGGCTGGGACTTCCAGCGCTACGTCATCGAGACCGGCGCCCACGGAGGCACGATCGTGACCGTCGACCGCCAGGCCCGGGAGCAGTGGCGGCACCCGGGTGCCGACGCCGCGCTCCACGGCGACGACCTCGTGGTCGTCCGCGGCATGAGCCCGGCGGGCGTCGTGTTCGACTTCCTCTCCCTCCGATCGGGCGAGGTGATCGACACCTGGTTCTTCCCCGACACGATCCAGGCGCTCGCCTCGGACCCCGGCCTCCGGATGCTGGCGATGACCGTCGCCGACGTCGCCGTCGGGACCGCCGACGACGGCACCGGGGTGGAGACGACCCGGCTGATCCTCGTGGACACCCGGACGATGCAGATCGCCCGGTCGGTGGGGCTCCCGTACCGGGCATGGGAGCCGACGTGGAGCCACGACGGGCGCTTCGTGCTCCTCGGGGGCACCGACGACGCCGGTAGCCACGTGGTCCTCGCCTACGACAGCGTCGAGGACACGGTCCATACCGTCGAGTTCTCGGACTGGATCCGCCGCGTGGAGAGCGTCGAGCGCCTCGCCCGCCTGTTCGAGAACGGCTGACCCGGGAGGCGATCCGGCGACGCCCTCGCACCACTATCCTGGCCTGCCACACGGGCTGTGGCGCAGCTTGGTTAGCGCGCTTGACTGGGGGTCAAGAGGTCGCCGGTTCAAATCCGGCCAGCCCGACCAGCGCGATCCCCTGCAGTGGCAGGGGATCGTGCGTTCGGTGGCATCGACCGATGGGCCGAACGTCCCTGCCGCTCGGGACCTTCGGTGGCTCAAGACCGCCTCCCGCCTGCCGACGACGACCCCACGGGGGAACGGACGTCCTCCGGAAGGAGGCCAGGGAATGTGGCTCAGGATCAGGTGCGACGGCTGCGTCGCCGACGTCGCCGTCGAGGCCCGCGAGCTCGTGTTGCATCACGGCGCGGACGCCAGCTACGAGTTCGCCTGTCCCGGCTGCGGCACCATCGATCGGCGTCCCGCCGACCACCGCGTGGCGACCACGCTCCTGGCCCTCGGCGTCACCTCCACGGTCGACCACCCGCCGATCACCGAACGGGACATCGCGGCGTTCATGCAGCGATTCGACGACGAGGCGGCCGCGCTCCTCGACCGTTGAGATCGCACGGCGTCGCGTCGCCGTGCGGGAAGCACCGGCCGCGGGAAGGTTCCACCGGCCGCCCTCAGCTCGAGACGACGTCGCAGTCGGGACACACGAGGAGGGGGCCACGTGGCTCCCTCCGTCTCCCGCAGCTACACCGCTCGACGTGGACCTCGGGTCGCCGACGGGCGCGCCGGCGCACCACGGTCCGTGAACCCGACCGTCGCACGGCGTCGACGATCCGGTCCGCGAGGATCCCGAGGGCGAGGATGCCGCACATCCAGGAGAGGACGAAGGCCGTGGCGCCGGGCAATCCGTCGAGGCGCGTCGAAGCGAACATGGACGCGGCCGCACCGGCTCCCAGCAACGCCCCGATCGCCGTGCTCCGCATATCCCTCCGACCAGATGATGGCAAACACCGGTCCCACCGTCAGGGCCGTTCGGCCCTATTCCCTGGGAGGCGGGGCCGAAGGGCCCTCACCGATCCCTTCGATCGGACCCGGCCCTCGACCTCTGGCTCAGGGTCGGATCAGGAGGCCACCCGTCACGGGTTCGTCGTAGCCGAGGGTCGTGGTGATACCGGTCTCCACCTCGAGCAGCTGGACCACGTCGGTGGTCCCGTCCGAGGTCACCCCCGTGATCACGAGGCGCTCGTCGCCGTCGCTCCAGTGGAGGTCGTGGACCTCGA
>JAWVYO010000087.1:0-9932 GCA_033722675.1 Acidimicrobiia bacterium
CTCTCCACGGAGCGGAAGGTCGCGCTGATCCACCATCTCGTGGACGCCGGGTTCCGTCACGTCGAGGTCGGCAGCTTCGTGCATCCCCAGTGGATCCCTCAGATGGCCGACACCGGGGACGTGTTGCGGCGCGTCGAACGACGCGCCGACGCCCCCGACCGCCGGACCGACACGCCCTCCCGACCGGCTCCGGAGCGACGGAAGACGAAGCCGGCGGCCTGATCCTGTCCGAGCCCGCACACCTGGCGGGGAGCCCTTCGAAGGGCTCCCCGCCTCGCGTCGGGGCTGGTCAAGCCTCGACGGGCTCGCGCGTCTCCGTCGCCGTGAGGTCCAACCCCTCGTCCTCTCGAACGAAGAATCCCCAGGCGCCCATCGTGGCGACCACGAGCGATCCGACCACGAGGGTCCAGATGATCGGCGAGAACGCCACGGGCCGCAGCGTCTCGTAGTTGTCGAGGTTCGCGTCGAAGGTCGTGACGAGCGCCTCGAATCGACTCATGGCCTCGGGGAAGGTTGCGAGCGCTTGCGCCGTGGCCGGGAAGTTCTGCCCGAGGAATCCCTCGAGCTCGGCTTGCGTCATCCCCAGCTGGGCGGCCAGCGCGGGCAGCATCTCCGCCTGCATCTCCTGCCCCATCGCTCCGACGACGGCGAGACCCTGCTCGGCCCCCGTGATCGTCTCCTGGGTGTAGACGGGCTGCAGTGCCTCGTTGAGGTCGTCGGCGGCGGCCGCCTTGCCTGGCAGCGACAGGACGACGGCGACGAGAGCGACGAGCAGCCCGAAGGCCATCGCGGCGACGGCCCCGGTCCGCATCCGGAGCCACATCAGGCCGCCGACGCCCACGGTCAGGAGACCGACGAAGAGGATGCCCCAGGGCACGGTGGTGGCCGGCAGGTCGTCGGTCGGGATGGCGTCGGCCTCCATGAAATTGCCCTGCTGGGCGTCCAACACATCGATGAGGCCGCCGAACTCCTGGCTCAACCGCGGCAGGGCGGCCACGCCCGTGGCCACCGCCGGGAACTGCTGCTCGACGAAACCCTGGAACTCGGCCGGCGTCATGCCGAGCTGTCGTGCCATGGCGGGCACGACGGCGGTCTCGAACTCGGTGGCCACGGCGCCCAGTCCCTGGATGTCCGCCCGGTACGTCGCGATGACCTCGTCGGCCAGCGCCGGCCGGAAGTCGTCGATCATCTCCTCGAACGCCGGTCCCACGGCGAACAGGTTCCGGGCGAAGCCCAGGACGATGAAGACGACCCCGACGACGGCGACGACGATCGCCGGCATGCGTCGATTCACGATGTCTCCCCTTTCCCGTGCCGGCCATCGGCCGGCGTTGCGATCTCCCCGTAGTCGCTCACACGTGCCGCCCTCGCGACAGGGCCGGAAGCCCCGAACATGCGAATGCGTGCATGAACAACAGAACCGGACGCTGGGTATACGCTGAGGACATGCGCCGCCTCGCGGCTCCCGTCGCCGTCGTGATCGTCCTCCTCTTCGGCGCCGTCCCCGCACCGGCGTCCGAGCCCCGCTCCTTTACGATCGCCGCCGGCGGCGACATCCTCATCCACGACATGGTGATGGACGCCGCCCGGCGCTACGCCGGATACGACGGCTTCGACTTCGGTCCGATGCTCGACCCGATCGAGCCCTGGATCTCCACGGCCGACCTCGCCATCTGCCATCTCGAAGGAACCCTGTCGCCGACCAACACGAGCCTCGGCGGCTGGCCACGATTCAACGCCCCCCACGAGGTGGCGGCGGCCCTCGCCGAGACCGGATACGACATCTGTTCCACATCGGGGAACCACGCCGTCGATCGCGGCTGGACCGGCCTCGTGGAGACCCTCGACGTCCTCGACGCCCACGGGATCGACCACGACGGGACGGCGCGCACCGAGGACGAGCGGCTGCCCTCGCTCCATCGGGTGAACGGCGTCCGGGTCGCCCACCTCTCGTACTCCTACGGGCTGAACGGACTGCCGATCCCCCAGGGCCGCCCATGGTCGGTGAACGTGATCGACGAGGACCGCATCCGGGCCGACGCGGCATGGGCGCGGGAGCACGGCGCCGAGTTCGTGATCGCCAGCCTCCACTGGGGCGTCGAGCAGCACGTCCCGCCCACCGGTGCCCAGGAGCGCCTCGCCCGCTCGCTCCTGGAGGACTCCGACGTCGATCTCATCCTCGGCACCCACGCTCACGTCATCCAGCCGATCGACCGCATCGGCGACAAGGTCGTGGTCTACGGGATGGGCAACCAGCTTTCCAACCAGTTCACGCGATGGGGGCTGCCGGAGTACTACGCAACCGAAGACGGCGTCATCGTCCACCTGACGGTGTCGGAGGTCGGCGGGCGCTTCCGGGTCACCGACGTCGCCTACACCCCGACGACGGTCGAGTGGGCGACGTACCGCGTGATGCCCTCCGACCACACCCTCGCCACCGGCGGTGGCACCGACCTGTGGAACGTCGAGGCGTCGAGGACCCGCACGGTCGAGCGGATCACGCTGCTGGACGTGACCGACGTGTCGACGACCCCCACCGCCTGGCCGGCGGCCTCGTGCGGTGGCCTCCCCGCCACGATCGTCGGCACCGACGGCGACGACGTCCTCGTCGGGACACCGGGTCCCGACGTGATCGCGGCGCGCGGCGGGAACGACGTCGTGTGGGGCCTCGGCGGCGACGACGTCCTCTGCGGCGGCCCCGGCAGCGACCTCGTCATCGGCGGGGCGGGCGACGACGTCGTCGACCCGGGCACCGTCCGCATCACGCCGCAGAGCCGGGCCGGACTTCGCTGAGTCCCACGGAACGACAACGAGCCCCTGGGATCGGCGTCGGAGTCGGCGGCCGGCGGGGGCCCGACGGCCGTAACGCGCCACCAACGCTGCAGCGCTCCTCCACCGCCACGATGGTCTTCGCTGAAGAGCGGGAGGGGACTCGATGCGACACGGTCGTGTCGCCACAGCCATCGTGCTGGTCTCACTCGCGATGCCTGGCCTGGCAGCCGCCCAAGAGGACGCGCCGGACGTCGTGATCGGGACGACAATCGTCGTCGAGGTGGCTGCAGACGACGTGCTCGCTTCGGTGGACGTCCCCGAAGCGACAGACGTCACCCGGATCCTTGCTCCCCTCGGGATGTCCGTGTTCATCGAAGTGCAGGGAACGAGGGCCCAGGAGCTTCTCGTGCTCGACCCGGACGGCATCCCGGTCGAACCATTCGAAGGCGAAGGCGAAGTCCAGTTCGCTCTCTCGTCGATGGACGAGGTCGAGTTCGCGATCGTGCTGCCCGACGGCGCGACCGAGGTACCCATAGAGATCGTCGAGTTGGACGTGCTCGTCGAGCTGACGGGCGTCGACCCACGCGATACCACCGTCGCACTCGACCTCCCCGACCCCGACCCACCCGAGACGACCACCACGGTCGCATCGACCACCACCTCCGCCCCCACCACGACCCTCGGTCCCACCACGACCACGGCCGGTCCCACGACGACCGTCGCTCCCAGCACCACGGTCGCTCCGAGCACCACGGTCGCAGGGCAAGACGACGATTCGGAGGAGTCCGATGACGACTCCGTCCTGCCGCTCGTCCTCGGTGTGATCGGTTTCACGGTCGTGGTCGGGGTCGGTGGCAGGCTGTGGTTGACCAGTCGTCGGCCCCCCGCCACCGATGGGCTCCTGACACCCGTCGACGGGACGATGATCAGCACCTCCGGCGTAACGCTCGTAGATCCGCAAGAGTCCGGGTCCCCCGAGTCGACTCCGTCCGACGCCGACTTCGTCGGCGGCGTTCCCATAGCTCCATTTCCAGCGATTCCCACTGATGGGAATATGGGTACGGGGCCGACCGAGATACCCGGATCCGACGAAGTCCCTCCGACGGACGTGGCGGAACCCGACGAACCGGACGCTCCGCGCGACTGATCAAGCTCCGTCGATCAGTCGACGAATGCCGCCGGCGCCACCCGCGCGAACTCCACCTCTGCGGTCGCCGGCAACCAACGATCGGCAACGGGAGTAGTCCGGGGAGCCGTGCGATCGGGCGGCAGCACGACGGGGGCGGGGTCCCATCGATGCAGGAGTTGGGGCCAACGACCCAGGTCTCGGATCCGTCGCCGCCCGGCTCGGCCGGGGCGGATCGCGTCGAGGCGGCCCATGACCTCGTCCTTGCTCACGGTGACGAGGAGGGCCCTCCGATCCCCCACCCCGAGGCCGATCAGGAACCCCTCGCCCGCGGCGGCGATGCCGGTGACGAACTCGACCGGGCGGCCGGAGATCGAGAAGGCGGGACTGACAGCGATCAGGCGGAGATCCGTGCCGATCATCAGGAACCGGTGGGTGAAGCGATGCTTCGAACCTGCGGAGAATCGTTCGTGGATCACGAACATCCATCCGTCGTCCACGCGAATCCCCTGTGACCCACCCCTCCAGGTGACCCATCCACCGACCGGGTCTCCTGCTTCGACGAGACACAGGCCCCCTTCCTCGGCCACCTCGTAGACGCGAAGTGGATCCACCAGCGTGATCAGGTGGAGTCGCCCGTTCCGCACGAACGGCATCCAGTTCTTCTCGTCGAACTCGGCGCGCGGGGACGGGAGCACCGTGACGGCTCGGGCGTCGTCGTCGAGCAGCACCGATCTCGACGCCCCGTGTTCGCTGAACTCCCGGGACCAGCCGAGCATGAAGGTCGTGCCATCGACCTCGACGAGTCGCAGGTCCTCGACACCCTGCACCGGTGCCGGGTGCGTCTCGATCCGACGACCGGGATCCGGAACGGGATCCACGGCGCGGAGTCGCATGGCCGGATCGATGTCGAACCGGACGTTCAATGCGCCGACGTATGGGGACCGGCCACGCCGCTCGTACGGTCCGCCCGAAGACGCCAGGTTGGTCAGCTTCGCGGTGGCCAGATACCCGTCGGCGGTCGAGATGATCGACGGGTTCGTGAGCCACCAGCGGGGCTCCGCATCCACGTGCAGTTCCCACGCCTCGTCCACCCGCAGCCGCTGGACGTCCCGCTCGGCACGACGCGAAAGCGCTCTCCTCGCCCCGTGCCGCCACATCCAGGTGCGTTCCGCTTGCCGGTGGGCGAGCGCACGACCCCGGGGAGGGATGGACGTGTCGGCGATCCGCGCCGATTCGAGGTCCAGCGCAGCGCGGGTTCTCCCCAGGGCGTAGTGGGCCGCAGCCGTGGCGAGATCGGCCCGCCATGTTCCGGCGCCTGAAAACACGAAGTTCGTGGCCTCCGGATCGGGGCGTGTCCGGGCTCGTCGGGCAGCACGCAGGGCTGCGTGGAATCGCCCCGCCCTCCTCAGCACGTAGGAGAGAGCGAGCCAGCCCTCGGCTCGGTCGGGATCGAGGGCGACCGTTCGACGAGCAACGTCGATTGCATCGGTGCCGCTTCTCGCGGCGCACTCGACGAGGCGCAGTGAGGCGTAGTACCGGGTGTCATCGGACAGACGCGCATCCTCGGCAGCAACGGTCAGGAAGGACGTCGCTCGGGGGACGTCGCCAAGACCGAGCAACACGAGGCCCAGATAGAAGCCGGCCCGCGGCGAGTCCGGGTTTTTCGCCAGGTCGCGTTCCAGCAGCTCGCGATCCCGAATGAGTCTGCGTCGGCCTGCACCAGCGCCGTCTCCGTGATGCACCACCCGGACGCTCTCGATCCGACGCCGCTGGAAGGGTCGCGAGCTGTCGAGGATCTCATGGGTGGAACCCCGCCAGTGCCACGGGTGTCGCGCATCGACGATCCGCGGAGCGAAGTACTCGACTTCGCCGCTGTGGGGAACGAGGTAGGCGGACTCGCGCCCGAATCGAGGAAGCGGTCGGGTGTACTCGAGGGTCATGTCGGCGTCGAGAAGCAGATGATGGTCTCCGATGCCCCGGGCCAGCTCTGCGAGGCGAGTGCGATTGGTCCCGAAATCGACCCACGGCTCGTGATGGATCACCCCCGGAAGGCCTCGGGTGACGCGCTCGATCCTCTCGACGGTTCCATCGACCGAACCCGTGTCGCAGATGACGTAGCCCGAGATGATCGGCCGCACCGACTCGATGCAGCGCTCGATCACCCGCTCTTCGTCACGGACGATCATCGTGAGGACGAGCCCCTCGACGCTCTCGAGGTCCTGAGCGGACCCCTGATCTCCTGGGCTGGACTCGATCATCATGGGTTGTGGATGCGAGGTTGCGGCAGCGGTGCTCGACATCGCACGGGATCGTCGCCCGCACTGACAGGCACAGGATCCCCCTCCTGGCAGTCGACCGGGACCCTACCAAGGTCACCCTCTCCCTCGCGCCCAGTCGCGGCTGCCCATGCCGGTGATCTCGTCGGCCCAGGCGGCGAAGCGGCGGGCCACGAGGTTCGTGACACCGTCGCGATGCTCCAGCACCCCATCGAGGATCATGCCGATGGCCTTGCGGGCCACCTCCCGGTTGGCGTCCCACACGTCGGGCGTGACGATCACGTTCAGCAGCCCGGTCTCGTCCTCGAGGTTCAGGAAGATGACCCCCTTCGCGGTCATCGGCCGCTGGCGATGGGTGACGATGCCTCCGACCCGAACCGACCGGTTGCGCCGCTCCCCCGCCAGCAGCTCGGCGATCGGCACGCACCCCGCCCCGGCCAGCCGATCCCGAACGAACTCGACGGGATGGCGGACCGACACTCCCGTCGACCAGAGGTCGGCCTGCATCGCGTCGCGGTCACCCATCGGTGACAGTGGCGGCGGATCGGCCCCTTCGGCGAGGGCGAGGCGTCCCGGCCCCATCCCCGCCAGGGCCCCGGCGGCCCATAGGCCTTCGCGGCGCTCCACCCCGATGCCCCGCAGCGCACCGGAGGCGGCGAGCCCTTCGAGGCCCCCCACCGTGAGGCCGGTGCGCTGGGCGAGATCCACGACGTCGGCGAAGGGACCGCCGGCCTCCCGGGCCGCTTCGATGCGCCCGATCTCGGCCTCACCGAGGTTTCGGACGTAACGGAGGCCCATCCGGACCCCCGCGGCGATCCGGATCGGATCGTCGATGTGGCCCCGCCCCCGCCGCCACGACATCCCCAGATAGGTGGCGACGTCGTCGGGGTCGGCGTCGACGGGCTCGATGGTGCAGTCGAAGTCGGACTCGTTGACGTCGGGGCCGAGCACGACGACACCGTGGCGCTTGGCGTCCTGCACGAGCGAGTTGGGGCTGTAGAAGCCCATCGGCTGGGCGTTGAGGAGCCCGGCGAGGAACTCGGCGGGCCAGTGGAGCCGCAGCCACGCCGACATGTAGACGATGTAGGCGAAGGACACCGAGTGGCTCTCGGGGAAGCCGAAGGAGGCGAACCCCTGGAGCTTCTCCCAGATCTCGTCGGCGGCGGACCCGGTGATCCCGGTGCGGGCCATCCCGGCATAGGTCTCGGCCCGGAGCTTCTCCATCTCCTCGTCGGACCGTTTGTGGGTCATGGCCTGGCGGAGCCGGTCGGACTGACCCGCCGTGTAGCCGGCACAGATGCGGGCGAGCTCCATCAGCTGTTCCTGGAAGACGGGGACGCCGAGGGTCTTGGCGAGGATCGGTTCGGCGGAGGGGTGGGGATACCGCACCGGCTCCTCCCCGTTGCGCCGCCGCAGGTAGGGATGCACCGAGTGCCCCTGAATGGGGCCGGGCCGGATGAGGGCTACTTCCACGGCGAGGTCGTAGAAGGTCTTCGGCTTCATCCGGGGCAGCGTCGCCATCTGGGCCCGGGACTCCACCTGGAAGACCCCGACGGTGTCCGCCTTCGTGAGCATCTCGTAGACCGCCGGTTCCTGGGGCAGGCGGGCGAGGTCGAGCCGGACCCCGTGGGCGTCGGCGACGAGGTCCACGGTGAGGTGCAGGGCGTTGAGCATGCCGAGGCCGAGCAGGTCGAACTTCACGATCCCCATCGAGGCGCAGTCGTCCTTGTCCCACTGGACGACGGAGCGGTCCTCCATGCGGCCCCACTCCATCGGGACGACCTCCCACAGGGGCCGGTCCGCGATGACCATGCCGCCGGAGTGGATGCCGAGATGCCGGGGAAACCCGTCGAGTCGCCGGCAGGCGTCGAGGATGAGGTCGGTGGTGAGGCCCGGCGGGAGGTCGACCTGGTCGGCGAGCCCGTCGACCTTCCAGGTGTCGAGGTACTTCGTGAGCCCGTTCACCTGGGCCTGGGTGAGCCCGAAGGCCTTGCCCACGTCCTGGAGCACCGACCGGGCGCGGTAGGTGATGACGTTGGCGACCATCGCGGCCCGCTCCCGCCCGTACCGGCGGTAGCAGTACTGGATGACCTCCTCGCGCCGCTCCGCCTCGAAGTCGACGTCGATGTCGGGGGGACGCCCCCGCTCGTGGGAGAGGAACCGCTCGAAGGGCAGGGCGAGGCGGATGGGGTCGACCCGGGTGAGCCCGAGACAGCGGCAGACGGCCGAGTCGGCGCCCGAGCCGCGGATCTGACAGAGGATGTCGCGGGAGCGGGCGAACTCCACGATGTCCCACACCACGAGGAAGTAGCCGGGGAACCCGAGCTCCCCGATCACCCCGAGTTCGTGTTCGAGACGGTCGGCGGCGACGGGGTCGATGCCGCCCGCTCCCTCTCCGGGATAGACCCGCCGTGCCCCCTCGTACACGAGGTGCCGCAGGTACGCCATCTCGTCCCGGAAACCTCCGGGCATCGGGAAATCGGGGAGCCGGGGGGCCACGAGCGTGAGATCGAAGGCGAGGGACGACCCCAGGTCGGCCGCCCGTTCCACGGCACCCGGGTACCGGGCGAAGCGACGAGCCATCTCCGCCGGCGACTTCAGGTACCGCTCGTCGGTCGCCGGCCAGAACCCGTATCCGGCGTCGAGATCGCGCCGCCCCCCGATGGCCGCGAGGACCTCGGCGACGTCGGCCTGGGTCCGGTCGTGGTAATGGACGTTGTTCGTGGCGACGGTGGGGAGCCGGAGCCGCCGTGCCACCTCGGCGAGGAGATCGTTTCGGGGGTCGTCCTCGGGCATCGCGTGGTGCCACAGCTCGACGTGGAGCCGGCCGGGGAACAGCTCGGCCAGGCGAGCCGCCGCGTCGACCGCCCCCTCGAGGTCGCCGAGGGCGGCCGCCTTCGGGACGGCGCCCCGATGACAGCCGGTGAGGGCCACGAGGCCGCCGTCGGCGGATGCCTCGGCGAGATCGTCGAAGGCGTAGACGGGCCGGTCCTTCTCGCCCCGGAACTGCGCCCGGGTGACGAGACGGGCGATGGCGGCGTACCCGGCGGGGTCGGGGGCGAGGAGGACGAGGTGATCGGTCTCGGGGAGGTCGACGGGCTTCGCCCCGTGCATGCGATGGGTGCGCCCCCGCCGCGGGCCCTCCGGCGTGGGCATCGCGGCAGGATCGTCCACCGGCCCGGGGATCGCACCTCCCCCGACGGTCCCATCGACGGGGAGGCCGATCTCGGCGCCGTAGACGACGGGCAGCCCCATCGTCTCGGCGGCGGTCCGGACCTTGGCGGCGCCGTAGAACCCGTCGTGATCGGTGACCGCGAGGGCGTCGTACCCCAGATGCGCGGCCCGCTCGACGAGTTCGTGGGGATGGGAGGCGCCGTCGAGGAACGAGTGGTTGGTGTGGCAGTGGAGTTCGGCGTACCGCGGCATGGATCGGAGAATCTAGCCGATGAATCGAACACCTGTTCGTTCGATATGATTCGAATTCGATCTTGACAGCATCCGATTATCGTCGTATATTCGATATTGATCGAACTACTCGACAGGAGTCGAATTCAGGTGACCACCCCCCGGATCCGCGACTACACCGACACCGGACGGACGACCACCGTCGAGGTGATCGTCTCGCCTGCGGCCGAACTCGTGGCCTCCCTCTTCGCCCTGGCGGCCGACGTCGAAGACGAGAGCGCGGTTTCCGATCCGCGCCGTCAGGCCTGGGTGGACGCCGCCGAAGCCGCCCTGCCCATCGACCTGCTCGA
>JAWVYO010000088.1:0-9826 GCA_033722675.1 Acidimicrobiia bacterium
ACCCGCACCTCGACGTCCACGTGGTCGATCCAGCCGGCCGCGCCCATCTCCGCCACGGCGTGCTCCAGCCGACCGACGGCGTCGGGATACTCGCCCCGGACGTAGATCCAGCCCCGTTCGGCCCCGGTGACGAGGGCCGCGACGGCCACGGCCTCCACGACGGCGAAGGGATCGCCCTCCATGAGCAGCCGGTCCTTGAAGGTGCCCGGCTCCGACTCGTCGCCGTTGGCGACGACGTGGCGGGGTCCCGGCTCCGCCCGCACCGCCCGCCACTTCCGGCCGATGGGGAAGGCGGCGCCACCCCGGCCCCGCAGGTTGGAACGGTCGAGTTCGTCGAGCACGCCCTCGGGGCCCAGGGCGGTCGCCCGGGCCAGCGCCGCCCCGCCTCCGGCGCTCTCGTAGGCGTCGAGCGAGCCGGGATCGACGAGGTGGACCCGGCGGAGCACGCGCAGATCGTCGCGCGCCTGGTGCACCTCGACGTGGGGGGCGGTCGGCCGGAGGTCGTCGGCCGCGGGTGCCGCGACCGTGAGGCCCTCGCCGGCGCGCTGGATCGCACAGGCGGGCGCGCGGTCGCACGCCCCGAGACAGGGACTCGACACCACCCGGACGTCGGGGCGGGCCGCCACCTGCTCGCGCAGCGACGCCCCGGCGTCGCCGCAGGCGATGTCGTCGCAGACGTGGACGGTCACCGGGCCGCGATCCTCCAGCGCCAGGAGGGCGTAGAAGCCGGCGACGCCGTAGGCCTCGGCCGGGGGCACCGTCAACCGCTCACACACGTAACCGAGTCCGCCCGGGCTCACCCAACCCGCCGCGTCCTGGAGGGCCCAGAGGGCGGGGAGCAGCAGGTGCCGCCGGTCGCGGGCGGCGTGGCCGCCCCACGCCACCCGTCCACTCGGCGCCGGTGCGACGGTTCCGGCCGGACCGGCGGGTTCGGGGCCGAGCACCCCGTCGACGGCATCGCGTTCGACCGCGGTCGGCGCCGTCTCCAGGAGCCGGAGATCCATCAGGCGTCGACCTTCTCGATCCGGATCGCGGTGGCCTTGAACTCGGCCGTCCCCGACTTCGGGTCCCAGGCGTCGATGGTGAGAGCGTTCACGTCGGCCTCGTCGGGGAAATGCACCGACATGAACGCCAGGCCGGGCCGGAGGTCGGGGTCGGTGCGGACGGGCACCTCGATGCTCCCGCGGCGCGACACGACGCGGGCCCGATCGCCCTCGTCGAGCCCCAGGCGGTGGGCATCCTCGGGGGCGACGTCGATGGAGTCGCCGATGCGACGGGGCGAGGCGTACCGACCGGATTGCACACCGGTGTTGTACGAGTCGAGGCGCCGGCCGGTCGTCAGCCGGATGGGGTACTCGTCGGTGAGCTCGTCGCGGGGCGGTGCGTACTCCACGGGGCTGAAGGGGGCGGGGCGGCCCACGTCGTCCGACCACAGGCGGGCATGCAGGAAGAGCGTCCCCGGATGGTCCTCGTCGGGACAGGGCCACTGCAGGCCGCCGAGACGTTCCAGCCGCTCGTAGGCCATGCCCGCATGCATCGGCGACAGCGACCGCAGCTCGTCCCACACCTGCTCGGCGTCGGGGTCCGGCCAGTCGTGACCCAGCCGCCGGGCGAGTTCGGTGATGATCTCCATGTCGCCCCGGGCATCGCCGGGCGGATCGATGGCCTTCCGGACCCGCTGGACCCGGCGCTCCGAGGAGGTGTACGTCCCCTCGGACTCGCCCCAGCCGGCCGCCGGGAGGACCACGTCGGCGAGCTCCGCGGTGGCGGTCAGGAAGAGGTCCTGCACCACCAGGTGGTCGAGGTCCCGGAAGATCGCTTCGATGCGCGGCGCCTCGGCCTCGGATTGCACGGGGTTCTCGCCCACGACATAGAGGCCCTGCAGCTCGCCCTCCTCCATCGCCTCGTACATGAGCGTGAGGTGCTTGCCGGGTTCGGGCGGGACCGGGGCGTCCCAGACCGCCTCGAACTTCGCCCGGGCGTCGGGATCGGTGACGTCCTGGAAGCCGGGGAGCTTGTTCGGCAGCGCGCCCATGTCGCCCCCGCCCTGCACGTTGTTCTGCCCCCGGACCGGGACGAGCCCCGACCCCCATCGACCGACGTGGCCGGTGAGGAGCGCCAGGTTGATGAGCGCCAGGACGTTGTCGGTGGCGTTGTGGTGTTCGGTGATCCCCAGCGTCCAGCACAGCTGGGCGGTGTCGGCCGACCCGTAGGCGTGGGCGAGCTCGCGGATCGCGTCGGCAGGCACGCCCGTCACCCGTTCGGCTCGTTCGAGGGTCCAGTCCTCGACGGAGGCGGCGAACTCGTCGAACCCGGTGGTGGCGTGGTCGACGAACTCCCGGTTCACGAGCCCGGCGTGGATGATCTCGCGCGCCACGGCGTTCGCCAGGGGGATGTCGGTCCCGACGTCGATGCCCAGCCACAGGTCGGCCCACTTGGCCGAGGACGTGCGGCGTGGGTCGACGGCGAACAGCCGCGCGCCGGCATGCACCCCCTTCAGGAGGTGATGGAAGAAGATCGGATGGGCCTCACGGGCGTTCGAGCCCCAGAGGACGATCAGGTCGGTGCCCTCGATCTCCTCGTAGGAACTGGTGCCGCCCCCGGCTCCGAACACTGTCGCCAGACCGGCGACGGACGGAGCGTGTCAGGTGCGGTTGCAGGAATCGACGTTGTTCGAGTCCTGGACGACCCGGACGAACTTCTGGGCGAGGAAGTTCATCTCGTTCGTCGCCTTGGAGCACGAGAACATCCCGAAGGCGTCGCCTCGATGCCGGGCGAAGCCGGCGGCAGCGCGGTCGAGGGCCTCGTCCCAGGAGGCCTGCCGGAGGGTGCCGCCGTCCCGAACGAGCGGAGCGGTCAGTCGTGCGTAGCGCCTGCGCATCATCACCTCCCCTCGTCCCGATGGGGCGGCGCCGACCCTAGTGCGCGGGTCGGGTGTGTGGGGCGCAGCCGGCCGACGGGTCGACCTGCCGTTCGGTGTCACCCCATGCGACGGGGTATGGCATTCCGCCACACCCGGGTGGCCTCGGCGAGGGGCACGGTCGCGGTGTCGAGCACGATCTCGTCGCCGCCGAAGCGGCCGATCTCGCGGTGCGGGGCGCCGCTGGCGCCCAGGGCGGTGGTGGCGTCGTGGGCCAGGCCATCGGGGACCGCGACGAGGTAGCGGTGCGGGCCCTCGCCGAACAGGTCGACGCCGGGGTCCACCTGCACGCCGACGCCCGACCGGATGGCCATCTCCGCGGCGGCGACGGCGATGCCGCCGGCCGACACGTCGTGGAGCACCGGGCAGACGTCGGCGAGCACCACGGCCGACTCGACGACGGTCCGGCCGGCATCTGGGTCGGGGGCCTGCGGCCGGCCCTCCAGCCGGTCATCGACGACCCGCTGGTGGGCGCTCCCGGCGAGGTCGGCGTCCCCCTCGGGCCCCACGAGCCACAGCGCCATGCCGTCGGCGGCCCGGTCGAGCCGGGGCGGGGGATCGGGATAGGGCTCGGCCAGACCGAGCACGCCGACGACCGGTGTCGGATGGATGTCCACACCGTCGGTCTCGTTGTAGAAGGAGACGTTGCCGCCGACGACCGGCAGGCCCAGGTCGCGGCAGGCCTCGCTCATCCCGTCCACCGTCTCGGAGAACTGCCACATGACGGCGGGCTTCTCCGGGTTGCCGAAGTTGAGGTTGTCGACCACGGCGATGGGGCGGGCGCCGGTGACGGCGACGTTCAGCGCCGCCTCCCACACGAGCAGCGCTGAGCCGCGGCGGGGATCGAGGCGGCAGCGCCGGCCGTTGCCGTCGGTGGAGACGGCCAGGGCCTTCTCGGTGCCCTTGATGCGCAGCAGCGACGCGTCGTGGCCGGGCTCGACGACGGTGTTGAGGAAGAGCATGTGGTCGTACTGCTCCGAGATCCACGAACGGTCGCCCAGCGCCGGGTCGTCGAGGAGCCGCAGCAGGGTGGCGGCCGGATCTCCGGGCTCCGCCGGCTGCGCGGCCCACAGGGCGTCGAGGTCGGCGGGGCGCTCGAGGGGACGCCGGTAGAGGGGAGCGTCCTCCGACAGCGACGCGGCGGGGATCTCGGCGACGGTCTCGCCGCGGTGGTCGATCGTGAGGGTCCCACCCGGGACCACCGTCCCGATGACGGCGGCCTCCACGTCCCAGCGGCGGGCGACGTCGAGCACGGTGTCGAGGTCCCGGGGCTCGACGATCGCCAGCATCCGCTCCTGGGACTCGGACATGAGCATCTCTCCGGCCGTCATGTCGTGCTCCCGCAGGTGCACCGCGTCGAGGTCGACGTCCATGCCCATGCCGCCGTTCGCCGCCGTCTCCGAGGTGGCGCAGGCGATGCCGGCGGCGCCGAGGTCCTGGATCCCGACGACGAGGCCCCGGGCGTAGAGCTCCAGGCAGGCCTCGATGAGCTTCTTCTCCTCGAAGGGGTCGCCCACCTGGACGGACGGCCGTTTCGCCCCGCTGTCCTCGTCGAAGGAGGCCGAGGCCAGAATCGACGCCCCGCCGATGCCGTCCCGGCCGGTGGCATTCCCGAGGAGCACGGCGAGGTTGCCCTCGCCCTTCGCCTCGCTCAGGACGAGCTGCTCGCGCTTCATGAGGCCGAGGCACATCACGTTGACGAGCGGGTTGCCGGCGTAGCAGTCGTCGAACTCCACCTCGCCCCCGAGCGTCGGCACGCCGACGGCGTTTCCGTACCCGGCGATGCCCTTGACGACGCCGTCGAAGAGGTAGCGGTTGTGGGCCTCGTCCAGCGGACCGAAGCGGAGCGGGTCCCAGACCGCGATCGGGCGGGCGCCCATCGTCAGGATGTCGCGCAGGATGCCGCCCACCCCGGTCGCCGCCCCCTGGTAGGGCTCCACGAAGGAGGGATGGTTGTGGCTCTCGATCCGCAGCGCCGCCAGCCACCCGTCGCCGAGGTCGACGACGCCGGCGTTCTCGCCGGGCCCGACCACCACCCACGGGGCGTCGGAGGGGAACCGGCGGAGATGGACCCGCGACGACTTGTACGAGCAGTGCTCGGACCACATCACGGAGTACATGGCGAGTTCGGCGTCGAGGGGCGGCCGGTCGAGGATCTCGACGACGTGGTCGTACTCCTCGTCGGTCATCCCGAGGCGCCGGTGGACGGGCTCAGACACGGCTGGGGGTGAGGGAGTCGACGAAGGACTCGAGCAGGATGCGCCCGTCGTCCGAGCCGAGGATCGGCTCGACGGCGCGTTCGGGGTGGGGCATGAGCCCGGCGACCGATCCCCGGGCGACACCGGCGATGTTGCGCGCCGCGCCGTTGGGGTTGGCGGCGTCGTCGACGGTGCCCGACGGGTCGCTGTACCGGAGCACCACGCCGCCGGTGCGCTCCAGTTCGTCGAGGTCCGCCTCGTCGGCGACGTAGTTGCCCTCGTACGAGTTCAGCGGGATGCGGAGCACCTGACCCGCCGACGCCGCCCGCGTCAGCACCGAGCCGGTGTCTTCGACCCGGACGTGCACCGGCCGACAGACGAACCGGAGGTCGCGGTTCTCGACGAGGGCGCCGGGGAGCAGCCCGGCCTCGCAGAGGATCTGGAAGCCGTTGCAGATCCCGAGCACCGGGCGGCCGATCTCGGCGAACCGGGCGACCCCGGCCATCACCGGGGAGAAGCGGGCGATGGCGCCCGTGCGCAGGTAGTCGCCGTGGGCGAACCCGCCGGGCAGCACGACGCCGGCGTAGCCGTCGAGGGAGGTCTCCTTGTGGAAGACGAGGCGGGCGTCGACGCCGAGCAGGCCCAGGGCGTGCACGACGTCGTGCTCGCAGTTCGTGCCCGGGAACACGACGACCGCGACCCGGGGCGTCACGCCTCCTCCACGGTGATCTCGTAGTCCTCGATGACCGGGTTGGCGAGGAGGCGGCGGCACATCTCGTCGACGCGGGCGCGCACGGCCCCGGGATCGTCGCCGGTCACCTCGAGGTGGATCGTGCGCCCCATCGACACGTCGCCCACCTCGTCGTAGCCGAGGTCCCGGAGTCCCCGGGCCACCGTCGTCCCCTCGGGATCCGAGATCCCCTCCCGGCGGGTGATCTCCACGCGCACTCTCATCGGGCACCGGCCTCCTTCAGGTAGGACGAGAACGAATCACCGGTCAGGCGTTCGAAGGCCTCCACGTACTTCGCCCGGGTCTCGGCGACGACCGCGGGGTCGAGGTGGGGAGCAGGCGGGTCGTGGTCCCAGCCCATGGCGTCGAGGGCGTCGCGGACGAACTGCTTGTCGTAGGAGGGGACCGGGGCGCCCGGCGCCCACGCGTCGGCGGGCCAGTACCGGGACGAGTCCGGGGTGAGCACCTCGTCGACGAGGGTCAGCTCGCCGTCCACGAGGCCGAACTCGAACTTCGTGTCGGCGAGGAGGATGCCCCGGTCGGCGGCGTGGCCGGCGGCGGTCTCGTAGATCGCGAGGCTGCGGCGTCGCGCCTCCTCGTACAGGTCGTCGCCGATCAGCTCGCGGGCGTCCGTCTCGGTCAGGTTCTCGTCGTGGCCGTCCTCCGCCTTCGTGGCCGGCGTGAAGACGGGAGCGGGCAGCCGGTCGGCCATGCGCAGTCCCGCCGGCAGGTGCTCGGTGGAGGGGCCCCCGCCGGCGTCGTACTCCCGCCACGCAGAGCCGTAGAGGTATCCGCGCACGACGCACTCCATCGGCAGGACCTCGGCGCGCCGGACCACCATGCTGCGGCCGGCCAGGTGGGCGGCGTCCCGGCGGTCGTCGGCGAACTCGTCGACGTCGGTGGACACGAGATGGTGGGGGGTGTCGAGGAGCCCGAACCAGTGGATGGAGAGGCCGGTGAGGACCCGGCCCTTGTCGGGGATCGGATCGGGGAGGACGGCGTCGTAGGCCGAGATCCGATCGGAGGCGACGACGAGCAGGTGCTCGTCGTCGACGACGTAGATCTCGCGGACCTTCCCCGAGGCGAGGTGCTCCAGCGCCGGCACGCGGGCGATGGTAGACCGCCCGCCGGGAGCGACCTCCCCCGGCGTCTCAGGGTCCCGGGGCCGTCCGGTACCAGTAGCGGTATCGCCCGGCGAAGCCGAGCCGGGCGTAGAGGCGGCGGGCGGGCGCATTGTCATCGGTCACCTGCAGGTAGGCCGTACGGGCCCCGCGTCGACCGGACCAGCCGAGCAGGGCGGCCACGACCCGTCCCGCCAGGCCGCGGCCCCGGTGGTCGGGATGGGTCACGACGTCGAAGATCCCTGCATGGGCGCCGTCGGCGACGGCCATGCCGACGGCGGCCACGTCGCCGCCGACGCGTACGACGACCTGCCCGAGGGGATGCCGGATGTCGCCGAGGAGCGCACGGAGGGCCGTCCGACGCCGGCCGTCGTAGCCCGCCAGCGCCGTGAAGGCGTCCAGCCAGTCGCCGGAGGGACCCGGCGCCACCGCGACGGTTCCCGGGGCGGTCGCCCTGACGCCCCGCGTCAGGACCAGGGTCTCAGCGGCCCGCGTCCACCCCGCCCCGGCGAGGTGGCCGTCGAGACCGTCGAGGGAGGCTCTCGTGAGCTTGACGGTGGGCGGGAGGCCTGCTGCGCGATAGGCCGCGGTGATCCGCCGCCGATGCACGTCGGGAGCGTCGGCGGCGTCGGCCCAGACGGTCGCCGAGTTGCGGCGGCTGTGGAGCCCGTCACCGAAGCGCAGTTCCCATCCCGGGCCCGTCAGGGTCCGGCGAGGCGGCCAGGAGCGGTCGCCGGTCGCCTCCAGCCGGCGGATCTCCGCCGGTGGAGCCCCTAGGAGAGCTCGCCGAACCACACCCGCCCGTCGGTGTCGACCGCGAGGACGCCCGACCGCGTGGCCACCGCCGTCACGAGGTCGCGGGTGGGCAGCAGCTGGGGCGCCCATTCGGCCCCGTCGGCGGACCAGTAGACGGTGTGTCCGGTCCCGTCGTCGACGGTCGCCACCCAGCCGCTTCGCGATCCCGACAGTTGGCCGGCGACGCCGCTCGTGGGGCCGTCGTCGGAATGGAACCAATGGCGGCCGTCGACGGATGCCCAGAAGGAGACGCCGGTCTCGTCGGTCGTCATCGCCAGCCAGTCGTCGTCGCGGCGTGCCACGTCGAGGAGGGTCTCGCCGTCGAAGATCGGCCCGGTCCGCACGTCCTCCCACCGCTCGCCGCCCGGACTCGTCCACACGGATGGTCCTCCGTCGGCTCCGTCGCTCACGAGCGTGAATCGAGTCCCGCCGCCGACGAGGGCTCCGTCCACGATGTCGACGGGCAGGCCCTCGCCGGACTCGAAGCCGCCGCCGAACTCGGAGCGCCAGACCGCCGCGCCGATGAGACCCCCGCGGACGATGGTGGTGGTGGCCGCCTCGGTGCCGAGCAGCCCGGCGGACCCCCGGAGGTCGAACACCTCGGTCTCGTCGGAGACCCGGATCCCGAGGATCGTGATGCGTGATCCGGATCGAATCGCCTCCAGGCGATACCCCTCACGAGACTCGTCCTCGAGCGGTTCGACCCACACCACCGGCTGCCCGTCCACACTGCCGTAGGACAACCGCTCGGGCTCGACCTCGAGCAGGCCCGGCCAGTCGACGGCGGCACGCAACTCGACGGCGGCCAGGACGACGTCGCGCGTCGCGGCGATCTCCAGGTGCTCGGTCGACACGTCGACGCCGGGGATGTCGGGGATCGCCTCGGTGGAACCGGCCACGGGCTCCCAGGTGCGTCCGCCGTCGTCGCTGATCCACAACGTCGCGCCTCCGGCGGCGTCGACGGGGTCCACCGCCATGACGTCGGCACCGTCGGCCGCCACGAGGGCGCCCGGTGACGGACCGACGGCGGATCGCCAGGCGATGCCGTCGGGGGACCAGAGGGTGCCGCCGGGCCCCGAGGCGACGAATCCGGAGTCCGTCGGGGTCACCGTCCGGGTCGTGGCCGGGACCTGCCCCACACCGGACCAGCCGACGATGCGGAGGGAGCCCGGGTCGGCGGCCACCGTCGTCGTCGTGACCGCATCGCCCGGGGGCGCCGTGCCCACCGTCGCGGCGCGGTCGTCGCGCGTCGCCGTGAAGACGATCGCCCCGACGACGGCCACCGAGACCAAGAAGACGGCGACCGCGGCGCCGGCCGCCATCGAACTGACGGTGCGGTCGAAGTCGGCCCGGCGGCGCCGCCAGCCCCGCGACGCGAGCCGCGGACGACGGGGAGGGGCTGCCCTCGGCGGTGCCGCCACGGCCGCCATGCGGCGCTCGGCGGCCCGAACGGCGCGTTCGGGGTCGGCGGACGGACCCCGGTCGGCCAGCCGGCGGAAGGCGCGGTCGAGGGCGTCGGGTCCGTCGATGCGCTCGAGCAGGGACGTCCGGGCGCGTTCCACGGTCGACCGGACCGCAGCGGGGGTGGTTCCCATCGAGTCGGCGATCCGCTCGATGGGCTCCTCCTCGACGTCGGCCAGGTAGAGGAGGGTCCGCACCGTGGGGGAGAGTCGGAGCAACTCGGCGACGTCGGTCGAGATCGCGACCACGCCCTCGCCGGTGGCGTGGAGTCGCGCCATGGCGCGCCGTTCCCGGCCCAGCTGCCGCCGATGGGTCGAGGCCGACCGCAGGACGGCGCGCCGCAGCCGGTCGACGTCGTCCTCGGAGGCGGAGAGGTTGCGGTGTCGAAGGGTCCGGGCGAGGGCCTCGCCGAGCAGGTCGTCGGGATCGACCTCGAGCGGGCCGGCGACCGCGGCGAAGCGGCGGATCGACGGATACGTCTCACCGAGGACCGCTCGTTCGCTCGCCTGGAGCCGCCGGCTCGTCACCATGGTTCCCCTCCTCGATTCCATGCTCGCGGATGGGGCGGGTTAGTGCGTCGGGATCTAGCCTTCACCCATGG